>NZ_CP013141.1:4519953-4583037 GCF_001442535.1 Lysobacter antibioticus
GCGACCGCGCCGGCGCGCGCGGCCTGCACCGACTTGAAGCGCACGCGGGTACCGAAGTACAGCGAAGGCGCGGTGTCGGCGACGATCAGGGTCAGCCGCTCGCGCTCGGCCTGGAACAATTTGGTATGGGCGCGGCCGGTGCGCGCGGTCAGGCGCCAATCGATATGACGCGCATCGTCGCCGTGCGAGTACTCGCGCGACTCCGCATATTCCATGCCGCGCCCGCGCAACGGCGACAAGGCCTGCCCGCTGACGCCGTGACGGCCCAGGCGCGCGCTGCGGCGCCCGCTGACCGCCGCGCGCAACGCGACCAGTTCCGCCAGACCCGGAACGATGCCTTCGCTCATCGGCCGATGCCGCTTGCGCGCATGCCGCCGTTACGAATCCCGAATCCCGATTCGCGAATCGCGGCACTCAAGGCAACGGCACCTTCTTGAGCAATTCCCCGAGCAGACGGTCGCCGTCCCAGCCTTCGGCGGTGGCTTCGTAGCTCGGCAGGATGCGGTGACGCAGCACTTCCGGAGCGATCGCACGCACGTCGTCGGGAGTGACGAAATCGCGACCGGCAAGCCAGGCGTGCGCGCGGGCGCAACGTTCGAGCGCGATCGAGCCGCGCGGGCTGGCGCCCCAGGCGATGCGTCGCGCCAGCGCGGCGTCGTAACGCGCGGCATCGCGCGAGGCCAGCACGATTTCGATCAGGTAACGCTCGACCGCCGGCGCCACGTGCAGGTCGAGCACCGCCGCGCGCGCGGCGAACACGTCGGCCTGCGGCATTTTCTCGACCGGCGTGGTCACGGTCTGCAAGGTCTGGCGGGCGCGTTCGCGAGCCAGGCGCAGGATCTCGGTTTCCGCGGCGGCTTCCGGATAGCCGATGCGCACATGCATCAGGAAGCGGTCGAGCTGCGCCTCCGGCAAGGGGAAGGTGCCTTCCTGCTCGATCGGGTTCTGCGTCGCCATGACCAGGAACAGGGGCGGCAAGGCATAGGTCGCACGGCCGACCGTGACCTGGCGTTCGCCCATCGCCTCGAGCAGCGCCGACTGGACCTTGGCCGGCGCGCGGTTGATTTCGTCGGCGAGCAGGATCGGGTGGAAGATCGGCCCGGCCTGGAACTCGAACCTGCCCTCCTGGGGGCGCCAGACTTCGGTGCCGGTCAGATCGGCCGGCAGCAGGTCGGGAGTGAACTGGACGCGGGCGAAATCGGCTTCCAGACGCGAGGCCAGGGCGCGTACCGCGCTCGTCTTGGCCAGGCCCGGCGCGCCCTCGACCAGCAGGTGGCCGTCGGCGAGCAAGGCGATCAACAGCCGTTCGATCAGTTCGGCCTGGCCGACGATCTCCAGCGCGAGCGCATCGCGCAGGGCGCGGAAGGCGTCGTGCAGGCGCGCGGTCTCGACGCCGGCCTGGGCGGGAGCGGTGTCACGGGTGCGATCGAGGCTGCTGTCCATCCGGTATCCAATGACGATCGAAGGCGAGATCAGGCCGATTTTGACCGAAGTTCGCCATCGGGGTTCAAAAAGTGCAAGCAAGGCATCGAACCGCGGCCATCGCGAAGAGGCCCGTCGGCTTGAAATCCGCGCGATGCGCGGCGCAAGTCCTTGATTCGCGCCCGTTAAGTCGGTCGCTGCGGCCAGCGTGCGCGGGTTCGAGGTCGATCGCAGACGGGTCGCGATCTTGGCGTCGTTCAGCCTGTTCGAATCGCGGAGCCGTTCGAACCACCGGCCGTTACAAGCCATCGGCCCAAAAGCAAAGAGGGCCCGAAGGCCCTCTTTACGATGCGGCTGATCTGTCCGCCGGTGCCCCGGACGGACGCTCTACGCCGTGGATCAGCGCTGGGTCACCTTCATCACCTTGGGGGTGACGAAGATCAGCAGCTCGGCCTTTTCCTTGCTGCGGCTCTTCTTCTTGAACAGATTGCCGAGGAAGGGGATGTCGGCCAGGAACGGCACCTTGGACAGGTCGGTGCGATCGCGGAACTCGTAGACGCCGCCGATCACGACGGTCTGACCGTCCTCGACCAGCACCGCGGTGTTGATGTTGCGCTTGTTGATCTGCGGCACCTGACCGATCGAGGTGTCGATGAAGCCCTCGATCTCGTCCTTCTTCACGTTCATGTTGAGGAAGACGCGGCCATCGTTGGTGATGGTCGGGTTGACCTTCATCTCCATCAGCACGTCCTTGAACTGGACGTTCGGGATCGGGATGCTGTTGCCGCCCTGCTGCGGCGAGATCGTCACGTAACCCACTTCCTGGCCCTGGCTGATCACCGCTTCGCGCTGGTTGCTGGTGACCACGCGCGGGTTGGAGACCACTTCGCCGCGACCTTCGGTCTGCATCGCGGTGAATTCCATGTCCAGGTTGACCCACTTGCCGAGGATCGTGAAGGCGAGCGCGCCGGCCGGATTGGCGATGCCGACATTGCTGTTGAGGCTGGCCGGGAACAGGAAGGCCGGATTGGTCATCGTCTGCAGCAGCGAACGCGCCTGGTCCAACAACGAGGTGGCCTTGGCCGGATCCGAGATGCGGAACAGATCGGCGTCTTCAGTCAGCTTGTTCGCCTGGTCGCGGATCAGTTCATTCTTGGCGGTGGTGTTGCGATAGTTGTTGATGCTCTCCAGCGTACCGCTGGTGATCACGTCGCCCTTCTGGCCGGAGACGCCGAAACGCGCGCCGAGGTCGCGGGCGAAGCTTTCGGTGGCGATGACGATGCGGGCTTCGATCAGGACCTGGTCGACCGGACGGTCGATGACCCGGATCAGTTCCTTCATCTGCACGACTTTCTTCGGAATGTCGCTGATCATCAAGGTGTTGGTGCGCTCGTCGGCGACCAGGCGGCCGCGCGGCGAGAGGAAGCCGTTTTCGTTGTTGCCGCCGCCGCTTTCGCCGCCGCCGCTGCCGCCACTGCCGCCGATGCCCTTGGCTTCCGTCAACGCCTTATAGATCTGCGCAGCGTTGTGGTAGTTGATCTGGATGTATTCGGTGGTCAGGTCGACGCGGTTATCGAGGGCGATACGCGCGTCTTCGCGGTCCTGCTCGTACTTGGCGACCTCGGCCTGCGGGGCCACCCACACCACGTTGCCGCTGCGGCGCTTGTCCAGGCCCTTCGCCTGCAGGACGATGTCGAGCGCCTGGTCCCACGGCACGTTGACCAGGCGCAGGGTCACGTTGCCCTGCACGGTGTCGGCCGCGACGATGTTGAGGTTGGACTCTTCGGCGACCAACTGCAGCACGGTGCGCACCGGCACGTCCTGGAAGTTGAAGGTCACCGGACGGCCGGAGTAGGAACGAACCACGCCGGGCTGGGTGGAGCCAGCGGTGCTGCCCGCTGCGCTCGCCGCCGACTTGGCGCCGGCCGCACCGACCGCGCGATTGCCCGCCGCCGCCGTGCGCGGCACGACCTCGACGATGTATTCGCGACCGGTCTGGTAGGCCATGGTGTCGTAGGCGCCGCTGGTGTTGAGCACCAACTGGGTCCCGGTGCCGCTGGCGCGCGCTTCGACGCGCTGCACCGGGGTGGCGAAGTCGCTGACGTTGAGCGGACGCTGCAACGAAGCCGGGAGTTGCGCGTTGCCGACGTTAACCAGGACTTCGGAGCCCTGATTACGCAGGTCCGGCAGCGCACCATCGCCGTTAAAACGCACGATCAGCTTGCCGGAGCCGCCGTCGCCGCGCTTGAAGTCGATGTTGGCCACCGAGATCGTGCCCGGCAATTGCTTGCTCGGGTCATTGCTCGGCGTCGGCGCGACTTGCACCGTGGGTGCCTGGACAGCGGGTGCCGTCGTCGCAGCCGCAGGCGGCGCCGCGTGGACGGCGCTGATGCCAGCCAGCAGGCCGACGACGAGTCCGGCCATGCGCGGACCGGAAGCCATGGGGCGTCGAGCCGACGGCATGGATTTGGCGTTGAGTACGATCATCATGCTATCCCCTAATCATTGATCTTCGAGCGCCACGGAAGCTGGACGTTCCAGCCAACCGCCTGCGCCGTCCGGCACCAGTTCCACCAAGTCGATGCGCTCCTCAGTCACGGCGGTCACACGACCGTCGTTCTGCCCCATGTACGCACCGGGTCGAACACGATAAGTCACTTTGTCGGGCGCCATCACCAGCGCCACCGTACCGCTACCGCGGCCGAGCGTGCCGACCATGTCCAGAGCGTCGAGCGGAAACTGTTCGAGCAACTGCTTGCGCCGCACCTTGTCCGGACGCAGGCCGGAGCCGTCGTCCTCGTCGGTGAAGGCGGTGCTGAACGGGTCGCGCAGGTCCTGCGCGGCGTATTCGAAGGTCTCGAACTGCTGCATGACCGGCAGCGGGTCCAGCGGCGGCGCGGGCTTGGCCTTGACCTCGGCCACCCACTTCTCGAGGTTGGGTGCGTCGCCCGGCGTGCTCGAGATGCTGCGGAAGCAACCGCTGACCAGCAGCACCATGGCGATAGCGCACAGGCCGTTGACGAAAGAACGATTGAGAACGAAGGCGGTGCCCATCTCAGTTCTCCTCCTTTTTCGCTTTGCTCTTGCCCTTGTCGTCGGCGGCATCGCCTTCGGCCGGAGCTTGCGCAGCCATCTCTTCCTCGTCGAGGTAACGATAGGTCTTGACCGTACCGGCCAGTTCGAGCGGGCTGTTCGGCGTAATGCCGCCGACTGCGTCCTTGTTGTTCTTGCCCTTGGGCTTCAGCGAGATGTCGTGCATGGTCATGATGACCACGCGCGGCAGCGACGCCACGCCGCTGACAAAGGCACCGAACTGGTGGTAGGTGCCCACCATGCGCAAGGCGATCGGCTTCTCGGCGTAGAACTCCTTGGGAACTTCCGCGCCAGGCTGGAACAGCTCGTTGGAGATGCCGGTGGCCAGGGCCGTCTGCGAGATGTCGACGATCAGGTCGGGCATCTCGGTCTTGCTCGGCAACTGGCGCAGCATCTGCTGGAGCTGCTGCTCCATCTGCACCAACTGCTGCTTGAGCGGCTCCAGATTGGCGGCCCGGCCCTGCTTGGTCTCGAAGGTGGTGCGAAGATCGCTCTCTTTGCGCTCCAAGCCTTCCAGCTCGGTGCGCTTGTCGCTGACGAACAGCCACCAGGCCAGGCCGATGATCACCACGCCGACGAGGCTGCAGAAAATGATCTGGGCCTGGCGCGGCCAGCCGCCGATGTTGTTGATGTCGAGGTTCTTCATAGAAGCCTTTCTGCTCACGACGCGGCTCCTGTCTTGGTGGGCGCCGACGCGGGCTTGGCCGGCGCGGCAGCAGGCTTGGCGGCTTCAGCAGCCGGCTTGGCCGGCGTCGCGGCCGGTTGCGCGACACCCGCAGGAGGTGCAGCGGCGGGCGGCGTGGCGCCCGCTGCGGCGGCAGGTGCAGCTCCGGCAGGCGTCGTGGCGGCGGCCGTTGCCTCGGCCGTGGCGACCGGCGCATCCGGCACGCCGTCGCCGTCCTCGTCCTTGGGCGCGTTCGGATTCGCCAGCGTGACCCGGAGCTTGAACTCGTACGGCAGACCCTTCTCGTTGCCCTTGGCTTCGATGATGGTCAGGTCGGGCTTGGTCATCCAGCCGGAGGTTTCCAGCGTGCGCATATAGGTACTGACGCGCGCATTGGACTGGGCCCGGCCCTCGAGCGTCAGTATTTCCGCATCCTGCTTGATCGCCGTCAGCACGGCGCCATCGGGGATGGTGCGCACCAGCGAGTCGAACAGATGGACCATCTGCGAACGGTTGGACTGCAGCTTCTCGATCACTTCCTTGCGGGCGAGCAGCTTGGCCTTCTTCTTCTCGAGCTCTTCGATCTCGGTGATCTTCTTGTCGACCTCGACGATCTGCGCATCGAGGAAGGCATTACGCTTGCGTTGACCGCTGATTTCGCTGCTGTAGTAGAAAACGATCAGCACCGAAAGCGCGACGGCGACCAGGGCCGACAGGCCGAGGATGGCGCCGAATTCCTTCTGTCGAGCCTTGCGCCGTTCGGCGCGCCACGGGAGCAGGTTGATGCGTGCCATCAGTCGAAGCTCCTCAGGGCCAGGCCGCAGGCGATCATCAGCGCGGGGGCATCCTGTGCGAGCGCATGCGCCTGGACGCGCGGTCCGAGGGTCATGTGCGCGAGCGGATTGGCCACCGTGGTCGGGACGCCGAGCTGCTCCTCGACCATCTCGGCGATGCGCGGAATCGAAGCGCCGCCGCCGGCCAGTACGATCTGGTCGACACGGTTGAATTCGCTGCCGGCGTAGAAGAACTGCAACAGGCGGCTGACCTGCTGGACCATCGCTTCCTTGAACGGCTCCAGCACCTCGGCCTGGTAGCTCTCGGGCAGCCCGCCCTGGCGCTTGGCCAGACCGGCTTCCTCGTAGCTCAGACCGTAGCGGCGCATGACCTCGTCGGTCAGCTGCTTGCCGCCGAAGACCTGCTCGCGGTGGTACAGGCTGCGGCCGTTGCGCAGTACGTTGAGGGTGGTCATGGTCGCACCGGAGTCGACCAGGGCGACCAAACCGTCGCGCGGGCTGCTCAGGGTGTCGGCGAGCAACGCGAAGGCGTTCTCGATCGCGAACGCTTCCACGTCCATGACGCGGGGCGTCAGCCCGCCGAGCTCCAGCGCCGAAGCGCGAACCTCGACATTCTCCGAACGTGACGCCGCGAGCAATACCTGGACCATGTCCGGGCTGCCGGGCATCGGGCCGAGCACCTCAAAGTCGTGGTTCACCTCATCGATCGGGTACGGCACGTAATTGGCCGCCTCCAGCTCGATCTGCGACTCCAACTCGTCCCCTTCCAGGTCGTTCGGCATGCCGATCACGCGGGTGATCACCGAGGAACCGGCGACGGCCGCAGCGGCATGCTTGACGCGGGTCCCCGACCTCGCGACCGCACGTTTGATCGCCTCGCCCACCGCCTCGACCTCGACGATGTTCTTCTCCACCACCGCATTCGGCGGCAGCGGTTCCACAGCATAGTGCTCAACGCGGTAGCGATTGCCGACTCGTGAGAGTTGCAACAGCTTCACCGCCGTCGAACTGATGTCCACGCCGACCAACGCCGGCTGGCTTTTCGTGATGAGTCCCACAGTTATCTCCCCATGCCACAAGCGCTTACGCGCACTTCGTGTGGCCCCGGCTTAGATAACGGACTTTTCACAGGCTGGCAACCACTTCTTTCGCGATTGCCAACCCAGTCGTGCTTTTTTGACCCGCAACGTCACGTGACCCCCACCGTCAGTCTGTCGACTGCGTGCAAGACGGCGCAACACCACGGGCCCTCCCCAGCCCGACTACCCGTCATCCCGTTCCGTGCCGATTGCCCCCAATCGCCCCCATCGCGGCCGCCCTGCGGCGCGTGGTCGCGCCCTCACCCTACTCGCCCGGGCGGGTTCCGTCGCCGACCGCCGGTCGGCTGGCGCCGGAACCGGGGCCGCCATCCGGCTCATCTATACTTGCCCGTCACGACCACCGACTCCGGAATCCGATTCGATGTCCCGTATTCGCCGTTGGCTGCGTTGGGCGCTCTATGCGTTCATCGGCGCAGTCCTGCTGGGCGCCATCGCGCTCGGCACCCTGTACTACCTGATCGTCCCCAAGCTTCCCGACGTCGAGACCCTGCGCACGGTCGAGCTGCAGGAACCGATGTACGTCTATGCCCGCGACGGCCGCCTGATGGCGCTGTTCGGCGAGACCCGGCGCTACCCGATCGCCATCGAGGACGTGCCCGACCGGCTCAAGCAGGCGTTCATCGCGATCGAGGACGCCCGTTTCTACAAGCACCACGGCATCGACTACAAGGGCATCGGCCGGGCGATCTGGCTGCTGGCGACCACCGACGACAAGCGCGTCCCCGGCGGCTCGACCATCACCCAGCAGGTCGCGCGCCAGTTCTTCCTGAGCTCGGAATACAGCTACAAGCGCAAGCTCGGCGAGATGCTGCTGGCGATGCGCATGGAGCGCGAGCTCAGCAAGGACGAGATCTTCGAGCTGTACTTGAACAAGAGCTTCTTCGGCAACCGCGCCTACGGCGTCGGCGCCGCCGCCGAGTTCTACTACGGCAAGAAGATGAGCGAGCTCTCGCTCGACGAGATGGCCTCGCTCGCGGGCATTCCGAAATTCCCGTCCAGCGGCAACCCGCTCAGCAATCCCGACCGCGCCAAGCTGCGCCGCGACTACATCCTCGACCGCATGGCCGAGCAGCGTTTCATCAGCGCCGACGAAGCCGCGCAGGCCAAGGCGGTGCCGATGCACGCCAGCCCGCACGAGCGCCCGGTCGAGGTCTACGCGCCCTACGTGGCCGAGATGGTGCGCCAGGAAATGATCGCCCGTTACGGCGCCGAGGCGCTGACCAAGGGCTATCACGTCACCACCACCATCGACCCCACCCTGCAGGTCGCGGCCGACAAGGCGGTGCGCGACGGGCTCTCGGTCTACGACCGCCGCCACGGCTGGCACGGGGTCGAGCAGCACTTCGACCTCGCCGCCGGCGAGGACGCCGCGACCGCGCGCCAGCGCCTGCGCGGCATCCCGGCCCAGGCCAACCTGTTGCCCGCGGTCGTGCTCGGCAACAGCGGCGGCCAGGCCAATGTCGTGCTCGGCGACGGCACCGAGCTGACCCTTACCGAAAAGCAGGGCTTCGGCGGCCGCAGCCCCGGCAGCCTGGTCAAGCGCGGCGACGTGGTGCGCATCCAGCGCACCGAGACCGTGACCGAGCCGGTGGTCGCTCCGGCGGCTCCGGCCGGCACTGCGGCAGCGGTCGTGCCGGCCGTGCCGGCCAAACCGCCGGTGGTGAGCTACCGCCTCGACCAACTGCCGCAGGCACAGGCCGCGCTGGTGTCGCTGGAACCGAGCAACGGCGCCTTGCGCGCGCTGTCCGGTGGTTACAGTTTTGCCGGCGCCAAGTTCAACCGCGCCACCCAGGCGCGCCGCCAGCCCGGCTCGAGCTTCAAGCCGTTCGTATACGCGGCCGCGTTCGAGCGCGGCTACAACCCGGCCTCGATCGTTCTCGACGCCCCGGTGGTGTTCAAGGACCGCCGCGGCCATCTGTGGCGTCCGCAGAACGACGGCGGTAACTTCGCCGGCCCGATGCGCGTGCGCGAAGCGATGGTGCAGTCGCGCAACCTGGTCTCGGTGCGCCTGCTCGACGCCATGGGCGTCGATTTCGCCCGCAAGTACATCAGCCACTTCGGCTTCGACCCGGAGCAGCTGCCGCCGAACCTGTCGATGTCGCTCGGCACCGCCTCGCTGACGCCGCTGTCGGTCGCACGAGGCTATTCGGTGTTCGCCAACGGCGGTTTCCGCATCACTCCGTGGTTCATCGACGAGGTCAAGGATCGCGCCGGCGCCGTGGTGTTCAAGGAAAAGCCGGCCACCGCCTGCCCCGAATGCGGCGGCCGCGGCGGCACCTCGGTCGCCGTGCCGGTCAGCACCGTCGTCGACGGTTTCGACCTGGGCCCGGCCGGCGGCAGCGCCGACACGGCCAAGCCCGACCCGAAGAAGCCCGATCCGAAGGCGAAGAAGGCCGATGACAAGCCGGCCGCGCCGAAGAAGGAACTGACTGCGGCCGAGAAGGCAAGCATGAACCTGGCGCCGCGCGCGATCGACGACCGCATCGCCTACCAGATCGTTTCGATGCTGCGCGACGTGGTCAAGCGCGGCACCGGCACCGCGGCCAAGGTGCTCGGCCGCGAGGACGTCGGCGGCAAGACCGGCTCGACCAACGACCATCGCGACGCCTGGTTCTCCGGCTTCGGCGGGCCTTACGTCACCACGGTCTGGGTCGGCCGCGACAACTACAAGTCGCTGGGTTACCGCGAATACGGCGGCAAGGCCGCCCTGCCGATCTGGATCGACTACATGCGCGTCGCGCTGAAGGACCAGCCGCTCGCCGTCAACGAGCCGCCGCAGGGCATGGTCAAGGTGTCCGTCGCCGGCAACGGCGCGCTGATTCCCGACGGCGCCGGCGGCGTGATTGAGTGGGTCAAGGCCGAAGACCTCGAACGCATGCAGACCTATACCGATTACGGCAACGAAGAATCGGCGCCGTCGGAAGAGTCCTACGACATCTTCTGATCGCCTGCCCCCAGGCAAGGCCCCGGCCAGGGCCGCACGCAGCGCGTGCGGCCTTTTTTCTGCGGTGCCGCGCCATTGCGCCGGCGCGGCCGCGCCTTGCCCGGTGCGCCTTGCCCGGTGCGCCTTGCCAGATCGCGCCTTGCCGATCGCGCCTTGCAAAATCGGGCGTTTCGCTCGCGGCTGCGGCGCCGGCGGGCCGCATGGACATTGCCCTGACGGACGAACGTGCTAGGTTTGGTCACGCCAGCCCCACCCAGGCCGCGGCGAGCGCCCTCGCCGTGACGTGCCAGCCCGGAGGTCGAGATGCACCAGGCCCGACAGCACGCACATCAGCATGCGCAGACCCGCATTCGCGAGCGTCGCCATCGCCTCGCCCACGAAGCCGCCCGCCTGATCGCCGAGAGCGGCATCCGCGACTACCACCAGGCCAAGCTCAAGGCCGCCGAGCGCCTGGGCATCTTCGACGACGCCTCGCTGCCGCGTAACCGCGAGATCGAGGACGCCCTGCGCGAGTATCAGCGCCTGTTCCAGCGCGACAATCTCAACGGCCTGCGCCAACGCCGCGAAGCCGCGATGCGCGCCCTGGAGTTCTTCGCCGAGTTCGAGCCGCGCCTGGTCGGTCCGGTGCTGGACGGCACCGCCGACGCGCGCAGCCCGGTCGCCCTGCACCTGTACAGCGACGATCCCGAGGCCGTGTCGATGTTCCTGGATCACCATCTGATCCCGGCCGAAGCCCGCGAACGCCGCCTGCGCCTGGACCGCGAACGCAGCGAAGACTTCCCGGTGTGGGTGTTCGGCGCCGAGGACCTGACCTTCGACCTGACCGTGTTGCCGCTCGACGTGCTGCGCCAGGCGCCGCTGTCGAACGTCGACGAGAAGCCGATGAAACGCGCCTCGGCGGCGCAGTTGCGGCAGTTGCTGGCCGACGAGGAAATTTCCGACTTCGAGCGAGGATAGCGGGCCGTGGCGCGGATGCCGATGCGGGCGAACCCTCCGGCTCCCTGCGCCCACACCGCGCGCCCGAGCACCGTTGCAAGCCGTCCTCCCTGCGAGATGAGCTCAGCGCCATGAGCCGAGCGTGCGCATCGGACAAGTACGAAACCGCATCAGCCCGACAACACCGTTCGAAGGACCGAACCCATGCGAAAACACCCCCGACGCGGCGGCGCAGCGATGCAAAACACCGGGCCAGGCATTCGCCTGTTCTTCGGCGCATTGATCCTCTCGGCCCTGTCGCTCTCCGCAGCCGCGACGCCGCCAGCGCGCCGCGCCGCGGCAAACACGAACATCTCGGCCGAACCGAACACCGTCGCCGATTTGGTCGCCCGCCTGCGTAAACAAGCTGAGGCGTCGCAATCCAGCCCCGCCGTGCGCGCCGACTACGACGCCCTGCGCTCCGCCCAGAGCTTGAGCGCCGCGCAACTGCCCTACGCCGACTACGCCTATCTGCGCCTGCTGTTCGAGGCCAACCGCGACGGCGGCTACTGGAACCTGCATTGGGCGATCACCGACCGCGAACCCAACTCGGACGCGATCTGGAGCCAATGGCGCGCCCGCCGCGGCACGTCCCCGACCGGCATCACCGCCACCGCCGAATGCGACGAGCTGTCCGCGCTGTACGCCTTCCTCGCCCGCCGTGGCGGCGTGCGCAACGTCGGCCTGTTCTGGCCGACGGCGAACCACACCGTCGCGGTATGGCGCATTCCCGCGGCGCCACGCGAAACCCGCATCGTGGTCCCGACCACGCAGATTTTCCTGAGCCAGTACGACAGCTTCGGCAGCCGCGGTTTCGACCCGTGGAAGCAGGCGAAGATCTACGAATACGGCCGCCGCGACATCGCCGACGACGCGCGCCTTCCGCCCGCGCTGATCGGCTTCTTTCTGGCCCAGAACGACAAGTACGCCCGCGCTTCCGGCCTGAGCCTGCAGCGCATGCGGCAACTGCGCGACGGCGTGCTCGACGGCAGTCTCGGTGCCGACCAGGCCATGCGCCAGGCGCAAGCGCAACGCGAACGCATCGCACCCGCCGCCATCGACGACCGCAGCGCGTACGCGCATTTCATCCGCGACCTGCAAACGAGCGCAACAGCGCCCTAGCGACGGCCGTCGCCCCACGCCGCCGCTGGCGCAACTACGATTGGATCTCCACCGATCTCACATTGGCGAGCCGCGCAAGCCGGCGACCCGGGCGCGCAACGCGATATGGCCGACTGTTTCGAGCAGCACGACCCAACATTGGCCGAGCGACTGACCCACTGCGCTGGAACGCTTTCCCGACCTCGAGCAGGCGCACCTCGCGCAAGATCATCCGGGCTCCGCGGCAGCCCCGCGCCCGGCCGGGTCGCGGGCATCGATGAAACCTGCCCGATGACGAACGAGACGCCGCCACGGAGCGACGGCACAATGACGAACCTTTACGCACCCACTCAAGGAAGCATCATGCGATTTCATGGAACCGTATTGCTGTGCCTGGCGACGCTTTCGTCGGCCGCCGTTGCCGCCGACAAGCCGGCGACCAGCCTGTCCAAGCTCTACCAAAGCTACGAGGACGCCGGCCACAGCGCCCTGTCGATGCCGGAGTACGACCAGGCGGTGCGCTTCACCGCGGTGGTGCTGGAACAGAGCACCTCGATGGCCGATACCGCGCTCACCTCGGCGACCGACGGCGACGGCGAGGTCGAGTACGCACGCCTGAGCAGCGAGGACGGCAAACTGGCCGCACTTCCGCCAGGCACCGCCTTCACCGCGACCTGCACGGTCGGCTTCACTTCCGGCACCGATTACCTGAATCTGACCGACTGCGTGGTCGAGTAAGGCGCCGCGCCGCAGCGCCATCGCCCCGGCGATGCCGTTGCGGAAGCGCAAACGAAAACGCCCCGCCGAAGCGGGGCGTTTTCGCATCCGGGATGCGGACGCGGATCAGCGCTGGTCGGCGCCGACGTAGTCGCGCGTCGCGTGACCGGTGTAGATCTGGCGCGGACGGCCGATCTTGTTCTCGGGGTCGTTCTGCTGTTCCAGCCAATGCGAGACCCAACCGGCGGTGCGCGCGATAGCGAACATGACCGTGAACATCTCGACCGGAATGCCGAGCGCCTTGTAGATGATGCCCGAGTAGAAATCGACGTTCGGGTAAAGCTTGCGCTGGACGAAGTACTCGTCCTTGAGCGCCGCCTCTTCGAGCTTCATCGCCACTTCGAGCAAGGGATCGTTGACGCCGAGCTCGCCGAGCACGTCGTGGGTCATCTTGCGGACCAGCGCGGCGCGCGGATCGTAGTTCTTGTAGACGCGGTGGCCGAAGCCCATCAAGCGGAAGCCCGACTCCTTGTCCTTGGCCTTGTCGATCGCGCCCTTGACGTTCTCGGGGCGGCCGATCTCGTTGAGCATCTTGAGCACGGCCTCGTTGGCGCCGCCGTGCGCCGGTCCCCACAACGCGGCGACGCCGGAAGCGACGCTGACGTAGGGGTTGGCACCGGTCGAACCGACCAGACGCACGGTCGAGGTCGACGCGTTCTGCTCGTGGTCGGCGTGCAGGATGAACAGCAGGTCCATCGCCTTGGCGGCGACCGGATTGAGCTCCAGCGGCTCGCTCGGCACTTCGAACAGCATGTGCAGGAAGCGCGTGGTGTAGTCGAGGCTGTTCTTCGGATAGCGGATCGGCCAGCCGATCGAATAACGATGGCAGGCGGCGGCGATCGTCGGCACCTTGGCGATCAGGCGGATCGCGGCCAGGCGGCGCTGTTCCGGATCTTCCAGGTCGAGTTCGTTGTGATAGAAGCTCGCCATCGAGCCGAGCATGCCGACCAGCATCGCCATCGGGTGGGCGTCGTGGCGGAAGCCGTACAGGAAGGTGCGGAAGGCCTCATGCATCATCGTGTGATGCGTGACTTCGTGCTCGAACTTGCTGAACTCGCCGGCGGTCGGCAGTTCGCCGTTCATCAGCAGATAGGCGACTTCGAGGAAGTTCGACTTCTCGGCAAGCTGTTCGATCGGGTAGCCGCGGTACAGCAGCACGCCCTCATCGCCGTCGATGTAGGTGATCGCCGACTTGCAGCTGGCGGTCGCGGTGAAGCCGGGGTCGTAGGTGAACATCCCGGTTTCTTTCGGCAGCTTGGCGATGTCGACGCAGGAAGCGCCCAACACCGGGTGCTGCACCGGCAAGATCACGCTCTTGTCGCCGGCGGTCAGGGTGACCTGATCGAGGCCAGCTTTTTTGGAATCATCGGACACGAAACACTCCTCAATCTGCCTGCCGCAGGGAAGGCCGCGACAGGAGGGGGACGGGGGTCGCATTTGAACTGCGATGCTGAATTATCGCACAACGCTTCTTGAGCCCAAGCTCGGACTTTGGTCGGGAGGGGCGCATGGCGGCCACGCAGCGTTTCATCGCCGGGGCCGGTTTTCGGCCCCGAGGCAAGCCGCGGAAGGCCTCGCGCCGGCGGACGCGGGCGGGCTTGTCGCGGCTTGGCGGAAAACCTGTCGCGAGGCGGCCGGCGGTTGCGGCAAGCGCCTGTCGAGAGGCGGTCGCCGGTTGCGGCAAGCGCGCCGGGGCGGGTGCGGGCCGCTACGCCCTCGCGGACGAGCGCCGGTGGCGACGCAAACGCAAACGGCCGCCCTTTCGGGCAGCCGTTGTGCGCACAGCGATTGCGACGCGATTACTTCTGCGCGTAACGCTTGCGGAACTTGTCGACGCGACCGCTGGTGTCCATGATCTTGTGCTTGCCCGTATAGAACGGGTGCGACGCCGACGAGATGTCGACCTTGATCAGCGGATACTCGGTGCCGTCGAGCTTGATCGTTTCCTTGCTCGACAGGGTCGAACGGGTCAGGATCTGGAAGTCGGTGGTGACGTCCTGGAACACGACGTTACGGTATTCGGGATGGATGCCTGCCTTCATGGCACTCAACCTTAGGTATGCGGGAAAGTCGGGCAGTATAGCGGCCGGATCGGGGGGCGTGCAAGTCCATTTGGCCCGAAAAACCAATCGGCTGCGGTGAGGCTGAATGAGGCGGTGAGCTGTGCGCACCCAGCCTCCCGCCCTATCGGCCGGCATCTGGCCGCAATCGCGAGCGCCGCCCACTGAAGGCCCCTACTTCCAGGCCCGGAACAGAGGCGGCTAGCCCTGGGGCTCGGAGCGGCGGAGATCACCTTGCGCGCTCCTGCCCGTTTCGCCGTACGCCTACTCTCCTCTGCGAGGGTGTGCGGCCAGTGCTGCCTGGATCAGGAGTTCGCAGCGCTGGTGGCGGCGAGGAGATCACCTTGCGCGCTCCTGCTGCTTTCGCCGTACGCCTATCCTCCTCTGCGAGGGTGTGCGGCTAGTGCTGCCTGGATCAGACGTTCGAACCGCTGGTGATCATATTTCATCAAGATCGCGACCTTGTCCGGGCGGCCCTCCTGGCGACGCCAGTCGACCACGGTCGCGCCGCGGCTGTGGGTGCCTTCCAGTTCGATCGAGACCGGCCGCGATTGCACGTCCTGGGCGCCGTCGGGTTCGAGCGCGAACGCCATCGCCAGGGCGTCGGCGGCATGCCAGTGATCGCCGCGACGGTCGATCGACCACATCCGCGTTTTTTCGGAAATGCGCTCGTAGAACTTGCCGGGCGCCGAATCGGTCTGGAACCAGGTAAGCACGCGCTCGTGATGCAGGCCGTGAGCGATCACCGCTTCCCAGTCGGCCAAGTCGATGTGCTCGAAGGCTTCGAACACGATGTGCGCGGCTTCCGGATCGAAGTAGATGTTGAACTCCGCCGCCGGAGTGATGTTGCCCTGGCAGGTCACCGCGCCGCCCATCACCACCAGGCGCGCGATGCGCTGCGGCAGGGTCGGATCAAGCTTGAGCGCCAGCGCGACGTTGGTCAGCGGCCCCAACGCCACCAGCAACAGCTTGCCGGCGTGTTCGTGCGACAGGCGGATGATCGCGAGCGCGGCATGCTCGGCTTCGACCTCGCGCTTGGCGGCTTCGTAGCCGACGTCGCCGAAACCGTCCTGGCCGTGCACATAGCCCGCGTCCGGCGAGGGATGCAGCAAGGGCGCATCGGCGCCGGCGAACACCGGCACGTCGACGCCGGCCACTTCGCACAGTTTGAGCGCATTGGCGACGGTGTGCTTGAGGCCGACGTTGCCGGCGGCGATGGTCAGTCCGACCAGCTCGTGGCGCGGATCGTTGAACGCCATCAGCAGCGCCAGCGCGTCGTCCACACCGGGGTCGGTATCGATAAGCAGGGGAATGCGATCAGTCATGAAGCCACTCGTTCGTCGGTAACGGCCGCATCGGCCGGGACAGCGTGCAGCGCGCCTTCGTAGCGCAACAGCTCGCCGAAGGGAAACAGGGAAAAAGCGACGGCGAAGCGATAACGCCCGCCGTCTTCGATGCGCTTATAGGCATCGGTGCGCGGAAACAGGAACAGCGGCAGCGGCACGCCGCGCACTTCCACGCCGCGCAGACGCCAGCGCCAGCCGCCGTCGTCGAGCTCGACAGCGAGCTTCATCCGCGCCGGGCCGGTGCTTTCCAGCCAATGCCCATCGGGATAGCGGCCGACCGGACGGAACACCGAGATCAGTTCGCTGCCGTCGTCGAAACGGCGGCGCCACTGCATGGTTTCGGCGTCATGGACGATGTCGACCCGGAAACCGCGGCGTGCGCGATCGATCGGAATGCCGAGGCGTCGGGCGAGACGGCGCCCGATGTACCCGGCCGGACCGGTTCCGGTGGAGAGGGCGACTTGCCCGCCCAGGGCCCCGCCGCTGCGGTGCAGCGCCTGCAGCAAGGGGTGCAGCCGGTCGAAAGCCGGGCCGAACCATTGCGTGGCCGCGTTTTGAAGGGCTCCCGGCATCCGGGTGGGGCGCTCCAGCTGGCGGGACACTATGCCATTGTTTGCCGCCGCGGGGAGTGCTCGATTGTGCCCGGTTTGCGCTCTTGGTCATGACGCTCGGGCGCCGCCGCGACAGCCCCGTGTCGATCAGGCCGAGGCGTATCTCGCCGCCCCGCCGACCCAGCGCGAGACGATGCGTTCGGCCAGCTCCGGCGAGGTCTTCAGCAGACGCTCGCCCAGCTCCTGCACCAGCGGCAACAGGTCGGCGTCGCGGGCGAGGTCGGCGACGCGGAAGCCGGCCAGACCGGTCTGGCGGGTGCCAAGCAGTTCGCCGGGGCCGCGCAACTCCAGATCCTTCTCGGCGATCACGAAACCGTCGTGGGTCTTGCGCATGGTGTCCAGGCGCTGGCGCGCGAGGCCCGACAGCGGCGAGCGATACAGCAGCACGCAACTCGACGCCGCGCTGCCGCGGCCGACGCGCCCGCGCAACTGATGCAACTGCGCCAGGCCGAGACGCTCGGCGTTTTCGATGATCATCAACGAAGCGTTGGGCACGTCGACGCCGACTTCGATCACCGTGGTCGCGACCAGCAGATCGAGCTCGCCGTCCTTGAACGCACGCATCGTTTCCTGCTTTTCCTTGGCCTTCATGCGCCCGTGCACGAGGCCGACGCGCAACGGCGCGAGCTGCTGCGACAAGTCCTCGAACGTGGTCTGCGCGGCCTGGGCGATTACCTCGTCGGAATCGTCGATCAGGGTGCAGACCCAGTACGCCTGCCGGCCTTCGGCGCAGGCGCTGCGGATGCGCTGCACCAGTTCCGGCCGGCGCTCTTCGCTGAGCGCGACCGTCTGCACCGGCGTGCGCCCGGGCGGCAGTTCGTCGATCGCCGAGACGTCGAGATCGGCGTAGGCGGTCATCGCCAGGGTGCGCGGGATCGGGGTCGCGGTCATCACCAACTGGTGCGGCACGATCGCATCGTCGCCGACCGCGCCGCCGGCGCCTTTGTCCCTCAAGGCCAGGCGCTGGTGGACGCCGAAGCGATGCTGCTCGTCGACGATCGCCAGGGCCAGGTCGCGGAACGCCACGCCTTCCTGCATCAGCGCATGGGTGCCGACCACGACCTGCGCCTCACCGTTGGCGACCTGTTCGAGCACCGCCTTGCGCGCGCGGCCGGTGACCTTGCCGGCCAGCCAGGCCACGCGCACGCCCAGAGGTTCGAGCCAGCGGCGCAGATTATTGAGGTGCTGCTCGGCCAACAACTCGGTCGGCGCCATCAGCGCGGCCTGGCGGCCGTGCTGCACGGCCAGCATCGCCGCGAGCGCGGCGACCACGGTCTTACCGCTGCCGACGTCGCCCTGGACCAGGCGCAGCATCGGCGAGGGCTTGGCCAGGTCGGCGCGGATCTCGTCGAACACCCGCCGCTGCGCGCCGGTGAGTTTGAACGGCAGCGCCTTGCGCAGTTTCTCGGCCAGCGGCATCTGTTTGAGCGAGCGCGACTTGTGCGCCTGCTGGCTGATGCGCTGGCGGCGCAGGCTGAGGTGATGGGCGAGCAGTTCTTCGAGTGCGAGCCGGCGCTGCGCCGGGTGGCGGCCGGCGATCAAGGCGGCCACGTCGGCGTCGACCGCCGGCCGGTGCACGGTCAACAAGGCTTCGCGCAAGGTCGGCAATTGCAGGCGCTCGCGCAGCTCGCGCGGCAGCAGCTCCAGCGAGGCATCGTCGGGCAGACGGTCGAGGGCGTAGCCGATCAGGCGGCGCAGGGTCGCCGGCCCGATGCCTTCGATCGCCGGATAAACCGGGTCGAGCTGTTCGCCCAGCGCGACCTCGCCCTCGTCGTCGAGCACGCGATAGCTCGGATGGACGATCTCCAACCCGTGCTGGCCCGGCTTGGGCGTGCCGTACAGGCGCACGCGCGCGCCGATGCGGAACTGCGCGACCTGGGCGGCGCGGAAATGGAAGAAGCGCAGCACCAGCACCGAGCGCGAATCGTCGCCGATCGCCACGCGCAACATCGGCCGGTAACGGAAGCCGCGCTCGACCGCCTCGACCCGGCCTTCGACCTGGGCGGCGACGCCGGGCTGGAGCAAGCGGATCGGGGTGATCTGGGTGCGGTCTTCGTATTGGCGCGGCAGTTGCAGCCAGAAATCCTGCAGCGTGGTCAGGCCGCGTGCGGCGAGCTTCTCGGCCACGCGCGGCCCCACCCCGGGCATCCGCGGCAACGGCTGTGTGTGGAGATCGACGGAGGGCCCGTCCTGACGGCTCGGCATCGCATAAGCATGCCGGGAACGGCCGCAAAGCTAAACCCCGGCACGTCCCTGTGCCGGGTCTTAAGCGTGAACCCCTACGCATCGCGGCGGCGAACGAAACCGGTGCCGCCGTCGATGCTGGATGCTTCCGCCCTCCGGCCGAAGCGGGAGCGACGGACCGACGAAACGATGGGCCTGGCATCAGAACCTCGCACTGAACTCCACGCCGTAACTGCGCGGTTCGCTGACCCGCGCGCCGACCGTGCCGAGCACGTTCTTGCCGTAGGTGCCGAGCGCATTGATGTACTGGTGGTCGAACAGATTATTGCCGTAGGCCGCCAGGCCCCAGCGCCCCTGCGGCGAAGTCCAGCCCACGCGCAGGTCGGTGCGGTTCTGCGCCTCGCCGAGGTTCAAGGCGGGGCTGACGCCGCAACGGTTCTGCGCCTGCGATTCTTCGCTGCAACGGACCTTGCCGCGATAGGCGTGGCGCAGGGAGAAGCGCAGGTCGCCGTGCTCGCCGAGGTTCCACACGTAATGCGCGCCGCCGGCCATCGACCAGTACGGCAGGCCGGTGGGATCGCCGCTGGCGTCGATGCCGTCGGAGGTCACGTAGTTCTTGTAGGTCGAATCGATGAAACCGGCATTGAAGTCGAGGCCGAAGTTATCGGTGGCCTGCCAACGCAGGTCGAGGTCGAGGCCGTAGGCTTCCAGGTCCGAGGTGTCGACGACGAAGCGCGGTATGTCGGTACTGCTGTCCAGCCGCACCGCCTGGCGGTTGTCGTAAACGTAGTAATAAGCCGACGCGTTGAGCTGCACGCGCTGCTCGGGGAAGACCTGCTTGATGCCGGTCTCGAAGTTCCACACGTCCTCGTTCTCGAAACTGCTGCCGATCTGCAGCGAGTTGAAGCCGCCGGCCTTGTAACCCTTGGCCAGCGAAGCGAACACCATGGTGTCGTCGCTGAAGTGGTAGTCGACGACGAAACGCGGGCTGAAATCGCTCCAACTGTTGGAGGTGCGGTTGAGCACGCCCTTGTTGAGCATCGCCGGCGGGTCGATGAAGGCGACGTCGAACACGAAAGCATCGCGCGGCAGGCCGACCATGTCGAAGAAGCCGAAGGCCTGCAACTGGTTCAAGGTCGCGTCGAGGGTCGGCGCGGTACGCGGCGTGTTCAACCACGAGAACTTCTTCTCGTCGCGGGTGTAGCGCAGGCCGACGGTCAGGTTGAGCTTGTCGGTCGCGTGCCAGATCACGTCGCCGAACACCGCATAGGCCTTGGTGTCGAGGGTGTTGTGGAAAGTCTCGTTCCAGCGGTGGCCGAGCAGGGTCAGCGGAATGCCGTTGGCCTGCAGCAGGTCGTCGAAGAAACCGAACAGACGTCCGTCCGGCGTCGGCGCCAGGCCGAGGTTGCGCACGATGGTGTCGACCGAATCGGTCAGTGCGTTGACCTCGCTGGTTTGCCGCGCCTTCTCGTCGAAATAACTGGCGCCGGCGATCCAGTCGAGCGTGTCGGTGCTGCCGCTGAACTTGAACTCCTGGTAAAAGCTGCGGTTGCTCTCGGTATTGGTCGAGTCGACGTACAGGTACTTGCGATTGGTGCCGTCTTCCTCGACCCGATTGACCGAGTCGTAGTCGCGCCACGAGGTGGTCGAGGTGAAACCGCCCCAGTCGAAGCCGTGGTCGACGATCAGGGTCACGCCGTCGAAACGCCGCGACTCTTCGTTGCCTTCGATATCGACCGCAGTCGGGATCTTGCGCGGGTCCAGATAAGCCGACTCGTCGACCGGCAAGGCCGGCAGACCCAGCGCTGGCGGCAAGGCGACGATGCCGGTGGTGACTTGTCCGTTCTGGTCCAGGCTTTCGTGGTCCCAACTCAGCAATGCGCTGGTGCGTTCGCCGAAGCGGGCCTTGAACGCGGCGCGCGTGGCCCAGTTGTTTTCCGGGCCGAGGTCCTCGCCGGTCACCGCATCCTGGATCCAGCCGTCGGCGTGATTGACCAGGGCATTGAAACGGAACGCCGAGTGCTCGCCGGTCGGCAGGTTCAACATGCCGTCGACGTATTGCTTGCCGTCGCTGCCCAGGCGTAACCGCGCCTTGACCTCGGTGGCGCTGAAATCGGGTTTGCGGGTGATGATCGAGACCGCGCCGGCGGCGGTGTTGCGGCCGAACAGGGTGCCCTGCGGGCCCTTCAGCACTTCGATACGCTCGACGTCGGTGAACGGCAACAACACGCCGCCGCCACGCCCGGCGTACACACCGTCGACGTAGACGCCGACCGCCGGGTCGGTGCCGATGCCGAAGTCGTCGGTGCTGATGCCGCGCAACTGGAAGCCCGGCTGGGTCGGCTGCTGGCTGTCGACCACCAGGCCCGGCACGAAGCTGTCGAGATCGCCCATGTCCTGCGCGGCGATATCGTCGATGAGCTCGTCGGTCACCACCTGCAGGGCGATCGGGACGTCCTGCAGTTCCTGTTCGCGACTCTGCGCGGTGACGGTGATCTTCTCCAGTTCCTTCGGCGCCGTCTCCTGGGCATAGGCGACCGGCGCGGCCAGGACGAAGGCGCCGCCGCAAAGCGCGGCGAGTGCGGCGGTGGTCGCGGTGACCAAACGGTGTTTGCGCAACGGCATCGGACAGCTCCCCTCTCGTTCGTCGTAGACACGAACGCGCACGACGGCGCGTTCCCCTCCCTGCCTTCCCCGACCCGCAGATATCAGCCGCACTGCCCCTGTTGCGCGGCGATCCAGTCGCGGATCAGTCTTACCCCTTCGGTGTGCACGACGCTGCGACCCAGTTCCGGCATCATCACTGAAGGGTCGTCGCTGCGCATGCGATAGAGCAGGATCGATTCATCCGGCCTGCCCGGCACGATGTCGTGACGGAAATCGCCGGTGCCCTTGCCGGCGGCGATCGGCAGCTTGCAGCGGCCCAGCCGCATCGGCTCGCGGGTCGCCGCATCGAGCCACAAACCCGAGGTATTGCCCGGCCCTTTCGGGCTGTGGCAATGGCCGCAGTTGATGTCCAGATAAGCACGTGCTCGCGCGTCCAGGTTCGCCTTCGGGTCGCGCCAGTTCGCATCGCGCGGCGCGACGGCCGCAGCGGGCGCGCCGCGCAGATAGCCGGTCCGGGTCCAGCGCGCGATCTGATTGTTCAGCCCATCGTCGTAGGCGAAGTCGCGGTTGAGATGCCGCGCCTTCGGCCCGATCGGCTGCAGCGCCTTGCTCTTCATGTCGATGCCGTGGCAGCCGGCGCACTGGTTCTGATCCGGCACCTGGTACTCCGCCGCTTCGCGCTGGCCGTCGGCGGCGACCAGGCTCAGCGAAATCAAGGCGCCGCCGCGCATGAGGCGCGCCTCGGTCTGCTCGGCGTTCCACACATAGGGCAGCGCGACCCACCCCTCCTTGCGCCGCAGCAACAAGCGCGTCTCGATCAAGCGGACCTTGGCCAGCTCCAAGCCGCCGCCGCGCAGGTCCGGACCTTCGTCGGCGCTGCGCAGCACCGCATCGCCGCCGGCCGCGCCGCGCGGGTAATAGAAGGTCTTGCTGAAGACGGTGCCCACCGGGAAATCGAAGGCGTCGTCGGCGCGGTACTGCGCGGCCTGGCCCTGCGGCATCCACACCGTGCGCAGCTTGTGCGCGTAGTCGGAAAACAGCGGCGTGTTCAAGTCGTAGGGCACGACCCCGGCATTGAGTTTCAGGCGGCCGTCGGCGACGCGCAGCAGGTTCCATTCGGCCAGGGTCGGCGGCTGGCCTTCGGCGAAGAAATGCACGGCCGGCGCAGCGGCTTCGCGCGCGCATCCGGCCAGCAGCATCGACAGCAGTACGCCAACAACGCAACGCAGCATCGTCTTGCGCATCGATCAACCGCGCTTGAGGTCGATCGCCGGCAATTTCGGCAGGCTGCAGGCGTGGGACGTCAGATCCTGGCTCGGATTCTTGTAACCGCCGGGGCCATCGGCGTTGATCACGCCGGAGACGTCGCGGATGCAGATCTGCGGGCCATCCTTGAGCGCCTTGTTCGCATACCCGTCCCACAGCACATCGGGGAAGCGGCCATTGAGGCCATAGATCGCCGTCTTCAGGGCCTTGAGGTCGAAACCGTCGGGCGAGTCGCCGCCGCCGGAGAGGCGATTGCCGTAGATCGAAATCCGCTCCGGATAGGGGTCGAAGTCTTTCGCCGCCTTGTCGTCCTTGTAGCCGGTCGAGTACACGCTGGAGACGATGATGTTGGTGGTGGCGTTGTCGCTGATGTCGTTGTCGAAGATTTCGACGTCGTCGTTGGAGTTCACCACCATGCCGCTGCCGGCCGGCACGCTGGCCACCGGCGTGCCCTTGGCGCCGAAGTTGGCGGTGTTGTTCTTGAACACTTTGTTCTTGAACACGCGGATCGCCCCGCCCTGCTGCGACAGCGCCGGCATGTTGAACACCAGGATGCCGCCGGTGTTGTTGGTGGCGACGTTGTCGTAGACGTCGGCGTTGACCGTGTTTTCGATCTCGATGCCGGCGACGTTGAACTCGGCGCGGCTGTTGCGCACGATCACGTCGCGCGATTGGCCGACGTAGATGCCGGCGTCGGAGGCGCCGATGGCCACCGAGTTCTCGATCAGCACGTTGCGGGTCTTGACCGGGTACAGGCCGTAGGCGCCGTTCTTGGTGCTCGGCCCGCCGGTCCACTCGACCCGCACGTTGCGGATGGTGATGTCCTGCGCCTCGTTGATCTTGAGGCCGTCGCCCTTGCTGTCCTCGATCGCCAGATTCTCGATGGTGAACTGGCTGGCGTTGACCAGCAGGCCTTCGGCGCCGGCCTTCTGGCCCTTGAAGCTCAGCACCGACTTGTCGGGCCCGGCGCCGCGGATGGTCACGCCGTCCACGCGCAGGGTCAGGCTGCGGTCGAAGGTGTAGCGCCCGGCCGGCACCTCGATCACCTCGCCCGGCTTGGCGTCGAGCAGGCGGGTGCGGAAGCGCTCGGCGAAGGCGGCGTCGCCGGCGGCGACCTGCGCGGTCGCTGTGTGCTGGGGCTGCTCGGGACCGCAGCCGGCGGTCAGGGCCGCGGCGGCGGCAAGGGCGAACGCCGGAATCTGCTTGCTCATGGATCTCCCCGTGATTGGCGACCGGGGCGCGGCGCGAATGCTCGCGTTGGGCGTCCCTCGTGGCTATGCGACGAGTCTCCGTCGCCGATGTGAGCGCGCGTGAGGGCGAATGCGGCACACTAAGGGGGCATTAGCGGTCAACCGTGCGGCCACGATCGTGAGGGGCGATGCGTCAGCCATCCGACCAGGACAGCGCCAAATCCGACATCGCCTTGATGTCGCCGAACCTGCTGTGGGGCTTGCTCGAGACCGCGGACCGGATCGGCGCGCCGAGCGACGACTGGTTCGCCGGCACCGGCCTGAGCCGCGCTCAGGTCAGCGACCCGGGCGTGCGCCTGCCCAACCGGCCGACCGCGATCGTGATCGACCGGGCCCTGCGCGTGCTGCCCGAGACCATCGGCCTGGACATCGGCCGCAGCCAGCACGTCGGCAACTTCGGCCTGCTCGGCCTGGCGATGACGACCGCGGCGACCTTCGGCGAGGCCCTGCAGATCGGCCTGCGCTTCACCCCGGTGGTCGGCAGCCTGATGCGTTTCGTCGAAAGCGCCTCGGAATCCGGCACGGTCGCCCTGGCCGGGCAGATGACCCTGACCTATCCCTCGATCCACCGCTTCGTCTGCGAGGAATTCTTCAGCAGTTGCCTCGCCCTCGCCCGCGGCCTGGTCGGCGAAGGCCTGCGGCCATTGCGCATCGAATTCAGTTACCCCGCGCCCGACTACGCCACGCACTATCGCGACGTGTTCGACTGCCCGGTCGCGTTCGAGCAACCGCAGGACCGATTGGTGCTCGACGCGCAATGGTTGGCGGCGCCGCTGCCGACCCATAACCCGATCGCCTCGCGTCAGGTACTGGCCCTGTGCGAAGCGCAGATGCCGGAAGGCGCGGTGCCCGGCGAGGTCACCGCCGCGGTAGAGCGCCTGCTGCGCGCGCAACTGCCGCAGGACCCCAAGCTCGCCGGCATCGCCGCGCAGTTGCACGTCAGCGAGCGCACCCTGCGCCGGCAGCTGACCGGCGAAGGCACCAGCTTCCACGAGATCCACGACCGCCTGCGCATCGACCACGCCTATGCGCTGCTGCGCGAACGCAACCTGACCATCGCCAGCGTCGGCGCCGCCATCGGCTACAAGGACCCGCGCGATTTCCGCCGCGCCTTCAAGCGCCTGACCGGCGAAACCCCGCGCGCCCTGCGCGAACGCCTGTTGGCCGAGATCGCGCGCGAGCGCAGGTAGGGCCTGGTTCGGGAATCGGGAATCGGGAATCGATGCTTTGCGAGCCTGCGTCGCCCGGTCGTGTCCCGTCGTTGTTGCGGGTTCGCGGTCGCAGCTTGCGCGGCTCCTACTCTGGCGATGCCGACACAAACGCAAACGGCCGCCTCGTGACGAGGCGGCCGTTGCTGGAAACCGAGGTGTCGCGGTTTAGCGCAACACCATCACCGCATCGACTTCGAACGCGACGCCGCGCGGCAGCGCCGACACTTCGACGGTCGAGCGCGCCGGATAGGGCGGGTTGAAGTACTCGCCCATCACCGCGTTGACCTTGCCGAAGGCGCCGAGGTCGGTGAGGAACAGGCCCAGGCGGGCGATGTCGGCGAGCGAGCCGCCGGCGGCTTCGCAGACCGCCTGCAGATTGCGGAACGCGCGATGCGCCTGGGCTTCGATGTCGCCCTCGATGACCAGGCCGCTGGCCGGGTCGAGCGGGATCTGGCCCGAAAGGTAGACCGTATCGCCGACGCGCACGGCCTGCGAATACGGGCCGATGGCGGCCGGAGCTTGATCGGTGTGGATGATTTCGCGAGACATTTAGGGGCCGGGAGTCGGGAATGGGGAGTCGGGATAGTAAGGCCGGGAATCGGGAATAGGGAGTCGGGAATCGTAAAAGCGAGGCGCTCCGACCAGGTTCTGCGATTTCCTATTCCCGATTCTCGATTCCCCGGCGGCGGCAAGCCGCCGCACCTACATCCGCTGCACGCCCAGCACCACCGCCAGTCTGCGCACGCGGCGCATCACGTCGGCCAGGTGGCGGCGATCGCTGACTTCGATGGCGAAACGCATGATCGCGATGTTGGCGTCGCGCTCCAGATATTCGACGCGGTCGATGTTGGACTCGGCCTCGGCGATCGCCGCGGCGACCTGGGCCAGCGAGCCGGGGCGGTTGTCGACTTCGATGCGCAAGGCGGCGGCGAAGTCGCCGGAGACCTGGCGATCCCAACCGATCGCGACCCAGCGGTCGGGCGACTTGCGGTAGTCGGCGACGTTCGGGCAATCCAGCCGATGGACCACGATGCCCTTGCCGGCGGTGTGGTAGCCCATGATTTCGTCGCCCGGCAACGGCAGGCAACAGTTGGCGAAACTGATCACCCCGCGCTCGGCACCGGTGATCAGGATCTTGTCCTCGGGCAGGCGCGGGCGGTCGATGGCGCGCCCGCGCGACTTGCCGGGCACCTCGCGCGCCAGCGCCAGGGCGACCTGGTTCGGCATGCGGTTGCCGAGCGCGATATCGGCCAACAACGCCTCCAGGCGCGGATAGCGATACTCGGCGAGGTAGCTTTCCAGGCGCAGCGCCGGGGTGCGGTCCAGCGAGGTCTCCAGCACTTCCAGCGCGCGGTCGAGCATGCGGTGTCCGAGTTGCACCGCGTCCTCGTGTTCGAGCTGCTTGAGCTGCTGGCGGATCGAGGTGCGCGCTTTGCCGGAGACGACGAACTCGAGCCACTGCGGCTTCGGCGTCGACGACTTGGCGGTGATGATCTCCACGCGCTGGCCGCTGGCCAGCTTGGTGCGTAGCGGCACCAACTTGCCGTCGACGCGTGCGGCGACCGCGCGATTGCCGACGTCGGTGTGCACCGCGTAGGCGAAATCCAGCGCGGTCGAATTGCGCGGCAGCGACATGATGTCGCCCTTCGGCGTGAACAGGTAGACCTCATCCGGGAACAGGTCGACCTTGACGTTTTCAAGGAATTCCAGCGACGAACCGGTCGAACGCTGCGACTCGACCAGACTGGCGATCCAGCTGTGGGCGCGCGACTGCGCGCTGTTCGGGCCTTCGCCGCCGTGTTTGTAGGACCAGTGCGCGGCGATGCCGCGTTCGGCGATCAGGTCCATGTCCTCGGTGCGGATCTGCACTTCCACCGGCGAGCCGTAGGGGCCGAACAACACCGTGTGCAGCGACTGGTAACCGTTGGCCTTGGGGATGGCGATGAAATCGCGGAAGCGCGCATCGAGCGGTTTATAGGCCGAATGCGCCACGCCCAGGGCGTGGTAACAGTCCGGCACGCTGCGCACGACCACGCGGAAGCCGAACACGTCCATGACCTGGTTGAAGCTCTTATGCTCGTGATGCATCTTCATGTAGATGCTCCACGGCGACTTCACCCGGCTGATCAAGCGGTGTTGAAGCTTCTCCTTCGCCAGGCGCTGGGCCAGGTGCGCTTCGATCTGCACCAGCGACTCGCGCCGCACCACCGGCTGGGTGCGGATGCGTTTTTCGATGACCGCGTGGCGCCACGGATGCAGGGCGCGAAAGCCCAGGTCCTGCAGCTCGGCCTTGATCAGGTTCATGCCCAGGCGCTGGGCGATCGGGGCGTAGATCTCCAAGGTCTCGCGGGCGATGCGCTCGCGCGCCTCGGCGCTCTGCGCGCCGAGCGTGCGCATGTTGTGCAGACGGTCGGCGAGCTTGATCAGGATCACGCGCAGATCGCGCGCCATCGCCAGCAGCATCTTGCGGAAGCTCTCGGCCGCCGCTTCCTGGCGGTCGCGGAACTGCAGCTTGTCGAGCTTGGTGACGCCGTCGACCAGTTCGGCCACGGTCGGGCCGAATTCGGTCGCCAGGCATTCGCGGGTCAGCGGCGTGTCTTCGATGGTGTCGTGCAGGATCGCCGCGACCAGGGTCTCGACGTCCAGGCCCTGTTCGGCCAGCACCTTGGCGACCGCGACCGGATGGGTGATGTAGGGCTCGCCCGACTTGCGGGTCTGGCCCACGTGCGCGGCGGCGCCGACCGACCAGGCGCGACGCAGTTGCAGGCGCTGCGCTTCGGGCAGGTAGTGCGCGGCCAGTTCGAGCTCGCGCACATAGTCCGGCAGCTCCGTGTCGTCCAGAACGGCGGGATAGGTGTTCAGCGCGGGCTCGGCAGGGGTCATAACGGAAATTTACGCGGGCGATGGCTCAAGGTGCAACGCATCCATTGATATTGGGTGCGGCACGCAGGCAGCGCAGGCAAGCGGCCGGTCCCGATTGCGGCGCAAGGACGAGACATTCGTTCAGGAATGCGCCGACGGCCGCAGTCGGAAGGCGACGAATACCGCGGCTGGCGCGTGATCGCGCTCGCGGCCGACGCGCCGCCTGGCGCATGGCGGCGAGCCGCGGGCGGCGGCCGACGCGCAAACGAAGACGGCCCCGCCTTGGCGGAGCCGTAAACGAAAACGGCCCCGCCAAGGCGGAGCCGCGATCGACTCCCCGCGCCGGAGCGCGGGGCTGGATGCACTCAGTCGTCGCTCTTCGACAGATCGTCGTCGGCGACCACTTCGGCGGCGGCCCATTCCAGGGCTTCGCGCTCTTTGCGCTCGCGCTCGGCCTTCTCGACCGCATCGATGTATTCGGGGTTGATCTGGCGCGCGGCAATTTCGCGCAGTGCCAGCACGGTCGGCTTGTCGTTGGCTTCGCTGTTGTCCAGCTGCGGCTCGACGCCGTTGGCCAGCTGACGCGCACGCTTGGCGGCCAACATGACGAGTTCGAAGCGGTTATCGACCACTTCCAGGCAATCTTCGACGGTAATGCGGGCCATGGGGCTCCTGGCGGCCGGTGGGCCGTCTTTACAAGCGGTTGGGGACCGGGGAGTTTAGACCGCTTGCCGGGCCGGGGCAAGGTTCAAGGCGGCAAGCTCTTACGAATCAGACAGATACGTGGCGGGACCGGGGTTCGTGACAGTGGCTATGCACTGGGCGAGGGGAACGGCCAGGAGCAAATCCCCCCTGCCCCCTTTTCCAAAGGGGGGAAAGGCGCAGGCGACGGGCTTGGAGGGACGTGAGTCCCGCCGGGGTTCGATTCCGAGCGCCGACTCCCGACTCCCGATTCCCGAGCCTCAGCCCTCGTCGGCCAGCAGCGCGGTGATCAGACGGGAATGGCGGGCGACCTGCGGTTCGCGGCGCAGGCGGCTGGCCAGGAAGATCGCGCACATTTCCTCGACCGCGGTGTCGAACACTTCGTTGACGATGACGTAGTCGAACTCGCCGTAATGCGACATTTCCTCGCGCGCGGCGTCCAGGCGCTGGCGGATCGTCGCCTCGCTGTCCTGGCCGCGGGTGCGCATGCGCGACTCCAGCGCCTGCCGCGACGGCGGCAGGATGAACACGCTGACCGCATCCGGCACCTTGGACCGGACCTGGCGCGCACCCTGCCAGTCGATCTCCAGCAACACGTCCTTGCCGGCGGCCAGGAAGGGCTCGACCGACTGCCGCGCCGAGCCTTTCCAATCGCCGTGGACGCGGGCGTACTCGAAGAAATCGCCGGCCTCGACCATCGCCTCGAACTCCTGCGCGCTGACGAAGTGGTAGTGCTCGGCATGGCGCTCGCCCGGACGCGGCTGGCGCGAGGTGAACGAGATCGACAGGCGGATGTTGGGATCGCGCGCCAGCACGGCGTTGACGATGCTGGATTTTCCGGCCCCGGACGGGGCCGCGACGATGTAAAGGGTTCCGCGCATGTGTCGGTAAGGTCCGGCTTGAAACGATAAAAACGGGGATACAGGAACGTGCGGCGAGGAAACGGAAACGAGTAGAGGCACTCGTTACTCGTTCCTCTCCACTCGTTACTCGATGTTCTGGATCTGCTCGCGGACCTGGTCGATCAGCACCTTGAGTTCGACCGCGGCCGCCGAGCTGCGCGCGTCGACCGACTTGGAGCCCAGGGTGTTGGCTTCGCGATTGAATTCCTGCAGCAGGAAATCGAGGCGGCGGCCGACCGCTTCGCGCAGCTTGAGCACGCGTCGCGCTTCGACCACGTGCGAGTCGAGGCGATCGAGTTCTTCGTCGACGTCGAGCTTCTGCAGCCACAACACCAGTTCCTGCTCGACGCGGCCGTTGTCGGCCGGCTGGGCCAGATCGGCTAGCCGCGCCTCGAGCTTGGCGCGCTGGCCGGTGCGGATCGCCGGCATCAGCGTGCGCACTTCGGCGGCGATCGCGGCGATGCCGTCGACGCGCTCGCTGATGACCGTCGCGAGCTTGCCGCCTTCGCGTTCGCGCGCGGCGACGAATTCGTCGAGCACGCTGTCCAGCAGGGCCAGCGCCGCGGCCTGCAACTCGGCCGGGTCGGTGCTCGGCGCCTGCAGCACGCCGGGGAACTGCAGCAGATCGGTGAATTCGGTGCGCAGCGCCGGGAACCGCGCCGACAGATCGATCGCCAGGTCGCTGAGTTCGCGCAGGCGGGTCGGGTTGAGCTGCAGCGCATCGCCGCCTTCGGGCGCGCGCAGGCGCAGGGTCAGGTCGAGCTTGCCGCGGCTGATGCGCGCGGAAATGCGCTCGCGCAGGGCCGGTTCGAGCACGCGCAGCTCGTCGGCCAGGCGCACCCCGAGTTCGAGGAAACGATGGTTGACCGAGCGCAACTCGCAGCCGAGCGTGCCCCAGGGTGTCACGCGTTCGCCGCTGGCGAAGGCAGTCATGCTGCGAATCATTCGCGAATCCCAAGCCTACAGGGAGCGAATGGTAAACTCGCCGGCCATCAAAACGGTAACTTCGCGCCCATGACCGGTCCCAACGCCGCCCCCAACGAGGCCCCGACCGGCCCCCTCGTCCGTCCCAGCGGCCGTACCGCGGGCCAAATGCGCGAAGTCCGCATCGAGCGCAGCTTCACCCGCCACGCCGAGGGCTCGGTGCTGGTCAGCTTCGGCGAGACCCGGGTGCTGTGCACCGCCAGCGTCGAAAACAAGGTGCCCTCGTTCCTGCGCGGCAAGGGCGAAGGCTGGGTCACGGCCGAATACGGCATGCTGCCGCGCGCGACCCACACCCGCAGCGATCGCGAGGCCGCGCGCGGCAAGCAAGGCGGCCGCACTCTGGAAATCCAGCGTCTGATCGGCCGCGCCCTGCGCGCCTGCATCGACCGCAAGGCGCTCGGCGAGCGCACCATCACCCTGGATTGCGACGTCCTGCAAGCCGACGGCGGCACCCGCACCGCGGCGATCACCGGCGCCTACGTGGCCCTGGTCGACGCGGTGCGCTGGCTGCAGTCGCGCCGCGAAATCGCCCGCGATCCGATCTTCGGCGCGGTCGCCGCGGTCTCGGTCGGCGTCTACCGCGGCGTGCCGGTGCTGGATCTGGATTACGCCGAAGACAGCGATTGCGACACCGACATGAACGTGGTCATGAACGACGGCGGCGGCTTCATCGAGCTGCAGGGCACCGCCGAAGGCCACGCCTTCCGCCGCGAAGAGCTCGACGGCCTGCTGGGCCTGGCCGAAGCCGGCATCGCCGAGCTGATCCTCAAGCAGCGCGAGGCGCTGGCGGTCTGATCGCCGCGAACGGCTTCGAGTCCCGATGCGGACTCGAAGCCGCTGCCATCGTTTCGCTCCGCTTGCGTGTCCGTCTCGCTGCGGCACACCCATCTTTCCGGCGCGGCGGGGCCGCATGGGCAGTCGCTCCCGCATCGCCCGCTGCGCCATCCTGCGCTGCCTGCGTCGTTCCACAAAAATCGAAACCCAGCGGATTTTTCCCTGGTTTTCGGAGGCAGGGGTCGAGACGGGCGCCGCTCGCCGGCAATGGCGATTGGCCGTGATGCACGCCGCAACCGTGCACCTCACGCGCAGGGAATGTGCGCTGCCCGCCGCGCATCAGGCGCAATGCGCTTGATCGACACACGACGAATCGACACGCGATGCGCGCGATACGCGCAACGTTGAAGACACGCGCGCAGCGTCGAAATGCAGGCAACGCGCAGGCTCGACGCCCATCGCATCGCCGGGCGGATCGCCCCAGCACGAGCGCGCAATCAGAACCACGAAACGCTTCACGAATGCACGAAGCCCGACTTCGGATATCGGCGGCGGCGTGCCAATCTGCAGCGGGCTCGATGGCGACACGCCCCAGCCCCAAACCATCGTGACGGCCATGGATTGTGTTTTCTTCCGAGCCGCCGCCATCCCCTCCATTCGGCCGGCTTCGCCCGCCCTCCTCCCGAAGGCGATAGCGACGGCCCCTCAGCAAGGTCCGCCATGAATCGCAGCATCGGCAGCATCGCCCTCGTCGTCGCCGATTACGACGAAGCCATCGCTTACTACACCCAGGCACTGGGATTCGTCCTGCTCGAAGACATCGACCAGGGCGGCGGCAAACGCTGGGTCCGGGTCGCGCCCGCCGACGGCGCCCAGACCGCCCTGCTGCTGGCACGGGCGGTCGGCGAGGAACAAGCCTCGCGCATCGGCAACCAGACCGGCGGCCGGGTCGGCTTTTTCCTGCACACCGACGACTTCCGGCGCGACCACGCGGCGATGCTCGGGCGCGGCGTGCGCTTCATGGAAACTCCGCGCGTCGAGACCTACGGCACGGTCGCCGTGTTCGAAGACCTGTACGGTAATCGCTGGGATTTGCTGGAACTGAAAGCATGAGATTAGTGCTGGCCAGCAGCAACGCCGGGAAACTGGCGGAGCTGCGCGACCTGCTCGGCGACACCGGCATCGAACTGGTGGCGCAAACGGATCTGGGGGTCGAGGACATCGAGGAAACCGGCAGCACGTTCGTCGAGAATGCGCTGCTCAAGGCCCGTCATGCGGCCGCGGTCACCGGGCTGCCCGCCCTGGCCGACGATTCCGGCATCTGCGTCGATGCGCTCGGCGGCGCCCCCGGCCTGTACTCGGCCCGCTACGCCGGCCAGCACGGCGACGCCCAGGCCAATATCGACAAACTGCTCGCCGCCCTCAAGGACGTGCCCGACGCCCAGCGCGGCGCGCACTTCTATGCGGTGATCGTGCTGCTGCGCCACGCCGGCGACCCGCGCCCGGTCATCGCCGAGGGCATCTGGCACGGTCGCATCCTGCACCAGCGCCAGGGCGAGCGCGGTTTCGGCTACCAGCCGGTGTTCTACGACACCGAATACAACGTGTCCGCCGGCGAGATCGACGACGCCCTCAAGAACCGCGTCAGCCACCGCGCCCGCGCCCTGGCGGCGCTGCGCGAGCGCCTGCCGGAGGTCGCCAGGTGAACCGGATGCTGCGCGCCGCCGTTCCGCCCCGACGCGCCTTCCGCACCGGCGGCCATACCGTGCTGTCGGTGGCCGTGCTGTACCTGCTGGCGATGCCGATCGCGATCTGGATCCGCCAGGACGGCCTCGGCGCCGGCACCCACCAGACCAACAGCTTCAGCTCGGAGATCGAACTGGCGCTGTGGCTGCTGGCGACCCTGGTCGGGCTGGTCGCCTTGGCCGCGATCCAACGGGTCAGCCTGCAAGCCAGCCCCGGCCACACCATCGGCTACGCCAACATCACCACCGCCCATCGCACCCGCCGCTTCGCCCCGGGCGAGGTAGTGGGCATGTCCCTGCACCGGGCCAAGGACGGGCGCCTGCGCCTGACCTCGACCCTGGAACTGCGCCTGTCCCCGGCCCCGCACCGGCGTTGGAACACGGCCACCATTTTCGACGGCGAAACCTCCGGCGACGGCAGCGCCGAGCCCCTGGCCACGATCATGCGCCTGGTCGTCCAGGCCCGCCCGGACGTGGCCATCGACGCCAATCTGCGCGCCCTGCTCGCCGTCACCCGCTACGGCGCGACGCGCGACCGGTAAGCTGTCGGCCCCTTCCGACTGTTTCCGGGCCTTCGGGTCCGGTCGAGCGCTGTTTGAGCGATACCCTGACCACTCCGCCGTTGTCGCTGTACGTCCACCTGCCCTGGTGCGTGCGCAAATGCCCGTACTGCGATTTCAACTCGCACGAATACAAGGGCGGCAAGGGCAGCGCCCTGCCCTACGACGCCTACGTCGACGCCTTGCTGGCCGACCTGGAGCACGACCTGCCCTTGGTCTGGGGCCGGCCGGTGCACAGCGTGTTCTTCGGCGGCGGCACCCCGAGCCTGTTCCCGCCCGAGTTCATCGACCGCTTCCTGCAGGGCGCCAGCGCGCGCCTGCGCTTCGCGCCGGGCTGCGAAATCACTCTGGAAACCAACCCCGGCACCGCCGAGCACGGCCGTTTCGAGCTCTACCGCGGCGCTGGCGTGAACCGGCTCAGCTTCGGCATCCAGAGCTTCGACGACGGCTGCCTGCAGCGCCTGGGCCGCATCCACGACAGCCGCGAGGCCGAAGCCGCGGTCAAACTGGCGCAGGACGCCGGTTTCGACAACCTCAACCTCGACCTGATGTACGCCCTGCCCGGCCAGACCCTGGCGATGGCCGAGCGCGACCTGGAGCGGGCCTTCGCCCTCGACCCGGCCCACCTCTCGCATTACCAGCTGACCCTGGAACCCAATACCGTGTTCGCCGCGCGGCCGCCGCAGGGCATCCCCGACGAGGACAGCGCCTGGGACATCCAGGAGCATTGCCAGGCGCTGATCGCCGCGCGCGGCTACGAGCACTATGAGGTCAGCGCCTATGCGCGGCCGCAGCGCCGCTGTGCGCACAACCTCAATTACTGGCGCTACGGCGACTACCTGGGCATCGGCGCCGGCGCCCACGGCAAGATCACCCTCGGCGCCGAACAGGCGATCCTGCGGCGCTGGAAGCACAAGCACCCGACCGAGTACCTGGCCAAGGCCGGCAGCGAAGCCGGCATCGGCGGCGACGACCGCATCGCGCCGGAGCGGCGGCCGTTCGAGTACATGCTCAACGTGCTGCGCCTGGTCGAGGGCTTCTCGCTGGCCGACTACGAGGCCCGCACCGGGCTGGCCCGCGCCGGCATCGCCACGCAACTGCAGGCCGCCTTCGACGCCGGCTGGCTGGAGCAAAGCGGCGACCGGGTGCGCCCGACCGAGCTGGGGCGCCGCTTCACCAACGATGTGGTGGCGCTGTTCCTGCCCGACTGAGGGCCGCTTGATGGCTGATTGAGCGGCTTGCGCCGGTTGTAAGCCGGGGACCGCGGCGGATACCGAGCCTCACAAGCCCACCACCGGTTCCGGCGGACACTCGCCTTTGGCCGCCCGTGCGGGTCGTTCGCGTTAGTGCCATTGGCCGCCTCCTGTCGGCTGCACGCCACGCGCGGTCGTCGTCGGACCGTTTCGAGTTGGCGAGCGCCGGGGAGGCGTGGTTATATCTTGAGGTCGTCAGTACCGAATCCACATGTCCGCCACGTTTGATCCTCTGGACGCCTCGCTGCCGCGGGCCACCCTGGCCACGGCCGCGCTGCCCCGTCGCGTGCGCCGATTGCTGGAGCAGTTGTACGCCCTGATCTCCGACGAAACCGCGCCGCAACTGGAACGGATGCTGGCCGAGTTCGAGCAGCAGCTGTTCCGCCAGGCCGACCAGGCCCGCAATCCGAGCCTGCAATCGGGTTATCTGGAAACCCTGCGCCTGGTCCGGCTGCGCCGCGCCGACCTGATCCCGCGCTATCTGGTCGCGCTGGAAACCGCGCTGACCCGCGTGCGCCAGCCGGTCGCGCCGCGTTCGCAAGCGGCGGCCGTGCCCAATTTCAGCGAGTTGCGGCTGGTCGACGACAGCGAGATCGACGAGAACACGGTGCTGCGCAGCATCGCCAGCCGCCACGAATCGCGCGCCGGCCTCGGCCTGCTGCTGCTCGGCCAACGCTTCGGCGTGCTCGCCGGTGCACCGGCCTTCGATGCCGAACGCCTGCCGGTCGGCCCGCACCGCCTGATCCGGATCTTCGCCGACGTCTGCCTGCCCCTGCAGATCGGCCAGGAGTCGCGCCTGGACCTGTTCCGCGTGTTCGACCAGCAGGTGATGCTGGGCTACGCGCAGATGGTCGAGGCCATGAACGCCCTGCTCGCGCGCGAGAACGTGCTGCCGGGCCTGTCGTTCGTGCCGCTGCGCGCGCGTCCCAACGCCATGCCCCAGGGCGAAGCCGTGGCCGCCGACGCCATGCGCCGCGAACCGGCGCCCGACAAGAACCGCGGTACGCATGCGGGGCCGTCGCCCTCGGCGCGGCCCGACGACGAGCGTCCGCACACCGCCTGGCCGGGCCAGCAAGCGGTGGCGCGGGCACCGGACGCAACCGATTTCGCGACCCTGCAGCAATGGCTCGGCGAGCGCCGCGAACTGGTCGACAAGCTGCGTCCGCGCGGCGGGGTCGCCGTGCCGGCCGCGGCGATGGACACCGCCGAGGTGTTGTCGGTGCTGAACCGGCTCAAGGACGAACTGCCGCGCGGCCCGCAGCCGTTGCGCAAGATCGCCGAGCTGCGCCAGTCGCTGCTGGAACGCAGCGAACCCCCGCCGGGCACGGTCGCCGCGCTGTCGCGCGACGACGGCGACGTCTTCGACCTGCTCGACATGCTGTACGACGAGATCGAGCAACGCCTGCGCGGCGACGTGACGATTTCGACCCTGCTCAACCGCCTGCAGGCGCCCTTGCTGCATGCCGCGCTGCAGGACCGCAGCCTGCTCGAGCAGACCGAGCACCCGGCACTGCAACTGCTCAACACGGTCGCCGAAGCCGGCGCGCGCTGGACCCCGAGCGAAGACGTCGACCCGCAATTGCACGAGCCCTTGCGCCAGGCCGTCGACCACGTGGTCGAGCACTACGATTCCGGCGCGGACGTGTTCGATACCGCCAACCTGCGTTTGCAGGAACAGTTGCAGAACCTCGCGCGCAAGGCCGAAGTCTCCGAACGGCGCCACGTCGAAGCCGCGCGCGGCAAGGAAAAGCTCGAAATGGCCAAGCGCCTGGCCAGCGAAGCGATCGAACAGCACACCGCCGAACAGCGCCTGCCGCGTTTCGTCCAGGCCCTGCTCAACCAGGCCTGGGCCGACGTGCTCACCCTGACCTTGTTGCGCCACGGCGAAGACTCCGAAGCCTGGCAGCGGCAGCTGGAAACCACCCGCCAGATCGTCTCGGGCAACCGCACCGGCGCCGACGCGCCGATGCCGTGCGGCCTCGACGCGGACATCGAACACGCGCTGACCCAGGTCGGTTATCACGGCGACGACGCCCGCGCGATTTCGCGCCAGCTCACGGTCGGCCCGGCGCTCGAGGACGACGCCGCCTCGCGCACCGAGCTGGCGATGAAACTGCGCTCGCGCAGCCGCCTCGGCGAAGACGCCGGGCCGGCCCGTTCGACCCTGCCCGCGCGCAACGACGACGAGCAGCGCTGCTGGGAACAGATCCGCACCCTGCCGTTCGGCACCTGGTTCGAATTCGTGCAGAACCAACAGGGCGACGCGGTACGCCGGCGCCTGTCGTGGTTCAGCCCGGTCACCGACAACGCCTTGTTCGTCAATCAGCGCGGCCAGCGCGTCGGCGAACAGTCGCTCGACAGCCTCGCCCGGATGATGGCGCGCGGCCAGGCGCGGGTGGTCGTCGAGGAACGCAGCCGCCTGGTCGATCGCGCCTGGCACGCCACGCTCGACGTGCTGCGCGGCTTCGGCGGCAAACGCCCGGCCGATCCGGCCGGCGCATGAGATCGGACGCATGAACGAAGAATTCCGCCGCACCCGTCGCCGCCGCATCGCCGAAACGGTGCAGGTCGTCGACACCATGACCGAAACCGTGATCGGCCATCTGGGCAACCTGTCCGAGACCGGGATGATGCTGATCGCCAACACGCCGCTGGTCGACGATGCGCTGTACCAACTGCGCTTCAACCTGCGCGACGCCCCCCAGCACGCCTCGCCGATCGAAGTCGGCGCGCACCTGTTGTGGCAGGACCGCGCCAGCGTACCGGGCCAAACCTGGACCGGCTTCCGCTTCATCGCCATGCCCGAAGACGGCATGCAGCACCTGCGCCAGTGGCTGGACCTGCCCGGCGGCAGCTACGAGTAAGCGGTTCCCGCGCCAGACTGTTCTCCCTGTCCCGCCTGCGGCGAGCGCAGAACATGCAAGGTGAGAGGGCCGAAACGAAGGCCCTGCCCCCCGCCGGCGCAAATCCTGCCCCGGCGAATTGCGGCAAAATGGACGGGTTTCCTCCAGGCTAGGCCCGCAATGAACGCTTCCGCCCGCACCGCCGATCCGTCCGTCCTCGACACCCACGCCCTGTACCGGCAGCACTTCGCCGAACTGCAGCGCCGCTGCGAGCAGGCGCTGGAACGCGGCGGGTTCGATCACCTGGTGGTGCCGAGCGGCACCTTGCACTACCAGGTCTTCGACGATCGCGATTACCCCTATGCGGTGAATCCGCAGTTCAAGGCCTGGGTGCCGCTGACCCGCAACCCCGGCAGTTGGCTGGTGGCGACGCCGGGCCATAAGCCCAAGCTGATCTACCTGCAACCGTTCGACTACTGGCACGTCGTGCCGCAGGCGCCGAGCGGCTGGTGGGTCGATCACTTCGAGGTCATCGTGATCCGCCAGCCCGAGGAAGCGCTGGCCCACCTGCCCAAGGACCCGGCGCGCTGCGCGATCCTCGGCGAAGCGCAGAGCGCGCTCGGCGTCGGCGGCGACCGCGCCTTCGTGCCGAACAACCCGCCGGCGGTCGTCGACTATCTCGAATACCACCGCGCCTACAAAACCCCGTACGAAGTGGCGATGATGCGCGAAGCCACGCGCAAGGGCGTACGCGCCCACCGCGCCGCCGAGGCCGCGTTCCGCGCCGGCAAGAGCGAGTTCGACATCCACCTGGCCTACTGCGGCGCCGCGCGCCAGGACGCCAACGAACTGCCCTACGGCAACATCGTCGCCCTCAACCAGAACGGCGCGGTGCTGCACTACATGGAACTCGACCGCGAAGCGCCGGCGCAGTCGCGCAGCTTCCTGATCGACGCCGGCGCCAGCCACCACGGCTACGCCTGCGACATCACCCGCACCTACGCCAGCGACGGCCGCGGCGAATTCCAGGCCCTGATCGACGCCGTCGACGCCGCGCAGCGGAAGATGTGCGACCAGGTCCGCGCCGGCACCGACTACAAGCGCATCCACCTCGACGCTCACCTTGCCCTGGCCGGCATCCTGAAGGACGCGGGCGTGCTCAAGGTCTCGCCGGAAGCGGCGGTGGCGACCGGCGTCAGCGGCGTGTTCTTCCCGCACGGCATCGGCCACGGCATCGGCCTGCAGGTGCACGAGGTCGCCGGCTTCGCCGCGTCCGACCGCGGCGGCCGCATCGACAAGCCGGCCGGCCATCCGTATCTGCGCCTGACCCGCGTGCTCGAAGCCGGCATGGCGGTGACGATCGAACCCGGCCTGTACTTCGTCGACCTGCTGCTCGACGGCCTCAAGCAGGGCGAACACGCCGGCAGCGTCGACTGGAACCGCATCGAACAGTTCCGCCCCTTCGGCGGCATCCGCATCGAAGACGACGTGGTCTGCACCGACGCCGCGCCGATCAACCTGACCCGCGACGGTTTCGCGGAAGCGGCCTGAGCCCCGCGTGCGGCGCATCCTGTTCGTCTGCAGCCAGAACAAACTGCGCAGCCCGACCGCCGAACAAGTATTCGCCGCACGCGACGACCTCGACGTCGCCTCGGCCGGCCTCAACCACGACGCCGAGCAACCGCTCGGCGCCGAAGTGGTCGAATGGGCCGAGCTGATCTTCGTGATGGAAAAGGCGCAGCGCAGCAAGCTGCAGCGCAAGTTCCGCGCGCAACTGCGCGGCAAGCGCGTGGTTTGTCTGGATATCCCGGACGACTACGAGTACATGGCGCCGGAGCTGGTCGCCTTATTGCAGGCGCGGGTGCCGCGGCATTTGTGAGGGGTTCGCGGCCGTTGCCGTTGCGGTTGCGGTTGCCGTTGCCGTTGCCGTTGCCGTTGCCGTTGCCGTTGCCGTTGCCGTTGCCGTTGCCGTTGCCGTTGCCGTAAAAGCTTGGCGCAGTTTCGACTTTGCGAGAACACCTGGAGACCCGGAGGGCGCCGCACAGGACGTGCGGCGTTTTCCGATAAGACAGGGACGTCTTATCGGAAAATCCCGGCGCGGGCTGCGTGCTCGCAGGGGAGCTTCGTCAAGGAAAAGCACTTTTCTTTGGTGACTTTTGACCGAAGGGAATCCAGGCGGACTTTTGGGGCTTTGGCCAAAAGAAAGTTACCCGCACCCTTTAGGGGGCGGAAGCTTTGCACTTGCTTGAGCAACGCAGTGCTGCGAACCCCTCCCCTGTAGGAGCGGCGTGAGCCGCGACCGCGTCGCAACAATCTCGCGTCGATGCTGGCAGCAGCCCGTCAGGGTAGGAGCGGCGCAAGCCGCGACCGCGCTGCGTCGGTCTTGCCGCGCTCCCATCAAGCAAGATCAAGATCAAACGCCAAAAGCTTCCGCCACTAAAGCGGCGGGTTACTTTCTTTTGTCTAAAGCAACAAAAGAAAGGTAACCAAAGAAAAATGCTTTTCTTTGAATCAAGGGCCCGCACGATCGATGCCGACACGGGGATTTTTCATACGGGACATCCCTGTCCCGATGAAAAACGGCCTGCATCCATGCAGGCCGCCCTTCGGGTCTTCGATTGCCTTCGCGAGTGCCAAGCTACGCACAGCAACAGCAACAGCAGAATCTTTACGGCAACAGCAACGGCGAACTGCAACTGCAACTGCAAGATGCCTCGTCAAACTTGCAACTTGCACGAACGCCCAATCAAATCACCACACTTTGAACACCCGCCCACTCTGAATCCCTTCGACACTGCGCTGATACGCCAACGCCGCGCGCGTCGCATTGACCGGTTCGAAGCCGGGGAAGAACGCGCCGTAGGCCTCCCACGACTCCGTCAATACGTTCGGGCTGACCGCATTGATGCGCAGGTCGCGCTGCAACTCCAATGCGGCGCCACGCACGAAACCCTCGATCGCGTTGTTGACCGCGCTGGCGTTGGCTCCGGAGCGGATCGGTTCTTCGGCGACGATGCCGGTGGTCAGGGTGATCGAGCCGCCGTCGTTGAGGTGATGCTGGCCCAGCAGGGCCAGGCGCACCTGTCCCAGCAGTTTGTCGTTGAGGCCCAACGCGAAGTCGGCCGGGCGCATCGTCTCGAGCGGGCCGAAGTGCAGCACGCCGGCGGTGGAGACGATGGCGTCGAGCTTGCCGGTGCGGCGGAACAAGGCCTCGACGCTGGCATCGTCGGTGATGTCGACCGGGTAGTCGGCGCTGCTGCGGCCGGCGGCGAGAATCTCGTGCCGCGGGGCAAGGCGTTCGGCCACGGCACGGCCGAGGGTGCCGCTGGCGCCGACGATGAGGATTTTCATGGGAACTCCGTGATGAAAGACAGGCGGCCAGTCTGCTCGCCGCGGCATCGACGGTGAATGCGCTAGGATTTCGGGCTCCCCTAACCGCGGGTTAGCCCTTGGACAAGCTGCGCAGCATGGCCGTGTTCGTCGCGGTCGCCGACACCGGCAGTTTCGCCGCCGCGGCCCAGGCTCAGAACCTGTCGGCGGTGATGGTCGGCAAACATATTCACCAGTTGGAAGCGCATCTCGGCGCACGCCTGCTGCAGCGCGATACGCGCAAGCAGCGTCTGACCGAGGTCGGCGAGAGCTTTCTCGAGGACTGCCGGCGCATCCTCGACCAGGTCCGCCACGCCGAGTCGGTCGCCGAACGTCTGCGTCACGACGGCCAGCCAAGCGGGCGCTTGCGCATCACCGCGCCGGTCACGCTCGGCGGCAATGCGGTCGCCACGGTGGTCACCGAATTCCTGCAGCGCCATCCCGAGGTCGCGGTCGAACTGGTGCTCAGCGACCGCATGTCCGACCTGATCGCCGAGGCCTTCGACGTCGCGATCCGGATCGGCCCCTTGCCGGATTCGGACCATCTGGTGGCGCGCCCCTTGCGGCCGTACCGGATGATCGTCTGCGCTTCGCCGGAGTATTTGCGCGAACACGGCACACCGAGCGACCCGCGCGAGCTGGTCGACCACAGCTGCCTCAATCATCTGCTGTGGAATCACGACGCTGGCTGGCGTTTCGAGCACATCGCCGCCGAACCGCTGCGCCTGCGCGGGCGCTTCGCCTCCAACAACGGCGAGGCCTTGCGGCGCGCGGCGGTGGCCGGCTGCGGCATCTTGCTGCAGCCCGAGGTGCTGCTGTCCGACGACCTCGCCGCCGGCCGGCTGCTGCCGCTGTTCGCCGAGCAACTGCCGCCGCCGCGCCCGGTGCATCTGTTGTACCCGCGCGACCGCCAGCCCTTGCCGAAGCTCAGCCGTTTCGTCGAGCTGGTGCTGGAGCGCATGGGCCCTGCTGCATAACGCTCAGCGCGCCGACCACACGTCCGGCGCGTTCGGCTGCGGTTCCGACCATGGCCAGGCTGCGGCCAGAATCTGCGCGATAATGCGAGGTCGCGGTCGCGACTCACGTCGCTCCTACAGGGGCACACCCGAAGACGACGCGACATTGAGACATGGCGGTCGCGGCTCGCGCCGCTCCTACCCTGGCGAGCAAGCCGCTTCGACGAACGACGGTGGCCACGTCATCTCTGCGCGTCCCTTGTCGCGACTCACGTCGCTCCTGCACGGATAGATTCGTGGCGACGGCGCTCACCGCGCCATCAAGGCCTCGATCTCGTCGGCGCTGCGCGCAAGCCGGTCGGTCAGCACCTGATGGCCGTCCTTGTTGATCAGCACGTCGTCTTCGGTACGGATGCCGATGCCGCGCCATTTCGGATCGACGCTGCTGTCGTCGGGCGACACGTACAGCCCGGGCTCGATGGTGAACACCATGCCCGGTTCGAGCAGACGCGACTCGCCGTCGAGGCGGTACTCGCCGACGTCGTGCACGTCCATGCCCAGCCAGTGCCCGGTCTTGTGCCGATAGAAGCGCTTGTAGTGGCCTTCGGCCAGGTTCTTTTCCAGCTTGCCCTTGAGCAGGCCGAGTTGCAGCAGGCCCTCGGTCAGGGTTTCGACCGCGGCCAGGTGGCCGGCCTCGTAGGCCACGCCGGGGCGGGCCAGCGCCAGGGCCGCGGCCTGGGCGGCTCCGACCAGGTCGTGCAGCGCGCGTTGCGGCGCAGTGAAGCGGCCGTTGACCGGAAACGTGCGGGTGATGTCGGCGGCGTAACCGCGGTACTCGGCGCCGGCGTCGATCAAGACCAGGTCGCCGTCGGACGAGGCCGCGCTGTTGGCGCGATAGTGCAGCACGCAGGCGTTGCTGCCGGCGCCGACGATGCTGCCATAGGCGGGCTCGGCGTCGTGGCGGCGGAACACGCACTCGATTTCGGCCTGCAGCTCGTACTCGCGCACGCCGGGCCGCGCCGCGCGCATCGCCGCTTCGTGGGCCAGCACGCTGATGTCGGCGGCGCGCTGCATGAAGCGCACTTCGTCGCGGTCCTTGAACAGACGCAACTCGTCGAGCAGATGGCCCAGTTCGAGAAATTCGTGCGGCGGCTGTGCGCCCTGGCGCACCATCGCGCGCACGCGGTTGAGCCAGCCGATCAGCTTGAGGTCGAACTCGGCATCGCGGCCGAAGTGGTAGTACACACGCGAGCGCCCTTCGAGCAGACCCGGCAGGATGTCGTCGAGGTCGGTGATCGGATAGGCGTCGTCGAGACCGAAGGCTTCGACCGCGCCTTCCGGGCCGTAGCGCGGGCCGTCCCAGGCTTCGCGCTCGCGATCGCGCTCGCGGCAGAATAGCAAGGTCTCGCCATGGCGCCGGCCCGGCACCAGCACCAGCACCGACTCGGGTTCCGGGAAACCGGTCAGGTAACTGAGGTCGGAGTCCTGGCGGAACGGGTAGTGGGTATCGCGGCTGCGGATATGCTCGTTGGCCGACGGCACGATCACGATCGCGTCGTCGCCGGCCATCGTCATCAACTGCTTGCGCCGGCGGACATAGGCCTTGGCCGGCATCGACAACGCGGCGTTCATATCAGTTCAACCGATGCCGATGCTGCGCCGCCATCGCCACGTCGCCATGCAACAACAGCGCGACGATGCGCACGAACTCCTCGATCTCGGTCAAGGCTTCTTCGTCGTCCTCGTCGCCGTCGTCCTGCGGCGAGGCAGCGGCCAGACGGGCCAAGTCGCCGAGCGCTTCGCGGCTTTCCTCCGACAGCGAGGAGGCCTCGCCGGCGGCGAGGCCGAAACCGCCGAGGAAACCCCGGCACCAATCGAACAAGGCGCCGCTGCGCTCGGACAAGGGCGCTTCGGTATCGGGCAGCAGCAGATCGAAGCCGAAGCTGCGATCGCCGAGTTGCGAGGCGCTGGCGCTGCGCAGGCGATCGAGCGCGCCGTTCTCGGCCGGCGTCGCGACGGTCTGGTCGGCCAGCACGCGCGCCGGCCAGTCGCGCACCGAGGCGCCGCCGCCGGCGAGCCAGCCGCACAACGCGCCGTGCAGTTCGGAAGCGGAAGCGCCGAGCGAGAGCGCGCGGCTCTCGGCATCGACATCGGACAACAGGGGCAGTTCGGTCGCGGCCACAGGCATCAAGTCGTGAGGGTTGCCGCAGTTTAGCAATGCCGGGCGAATGCAGGCGGCGTGAAGAAACCCGCAGGATCCTGTCCTGTCTGGCGATTCGAGTCCGTAGTGCTTGTTGCCGCAACGGGCGCCTGCCTAAACTGCGGGCTGTTGCGCTTCACGCCACGGTGTCCGTGCGTTCCTCTTCCCCTGTCGCCCTGCTGACTGCCGGTCTGATCGCCTTGCTCCTGTGCATGGCGGCGCTGACCCAGCGTGCCGATGCGGCCACGCGCGATTTCTACTTCTCGCGCCTGGGCAGCGAGCTCGGCCTCAGCCAGAACTCGGTCACCGCCTTCACCCAGGACGCGCACGGCTTCATCTGGGTCGGCACCCAGGGCGGCCTGCACCGCTACGACGGCCAGCGCTACGTGCCCTATCGGCACGACCCGCGCGATCCGGCCAGCCTGCCCGACAGCTACGTCACCGCCCTCGCCCTCGACGGCCAGCGCGCGATCTGGATCGGCACTCATTCCGAATACCTGGCCCGGCTCGACCTGGCCAGCGGCGCGATCCACCGCTATGAACCGCCCGATTCGCAGGCCGGACGCCAGATCGTCTCGCTGCTGCCGTGGCGCGATTCGCTGCTGATCGGCACCCTGGCCGGCCTCGAGCGCATGGACCCGCGCAGCGGCGCACGCGAGCTGCTGCTGGCCCTGCCCGGCGAACTGAGCCGGCAATCGCCTTGGCAGGAACTCGCCCTGGCCCGCGACGGCACCGCCTGGTTCGCCAGCGCGGCCGGCTTGTACCGGATCCTGCCGAGCGGCAAGATCGAACGCATCGGCGCCGCCCAGGTGCTGCGCAGCGTGTTGATCGACCGGCGCGGCCGGCTCTGGGCCGGCGGCGTCGACGGCCTGTACCGGCTCGACGGCCACACCGGCATCCTGGTCAAGGTCGAGGACGAGGCCCTGGCGACGCTGCGCGATGCGCGCGCCCTGATCGAAGCGCCGGATCAGCGGATCTGGATCTCCGGCTTCGGCAACGGCCTGTACCGCCACGACCCCGAAACCGGCCATTCCCAGCGCGTGCACGCCGAGCCCGGTGTCGAGGCCACCCTGCCCGAGGACACCATCGAAGCGTTGATGATCGATCACGGCGGCCTGCTCTGGGCCGGCGGCCAGTACCGCGGCGTCGCCGTCGCCGACCCGCGCGGCACCCGCTTCAGCTACGTCCTCGACCTCGACGAGGACCGCACCGGCGCCGGCGCTTCCGACGCCAGCATTCGCAGCCTGGCCCAGGACGACCTCGGCGCGATCTGGATCGGCACCGACAACGGCCACCTGCGCCGCTACGACCTGGGCGCCGACCGCTTCCAGGACATGACCGCACTGCTGCCGGCCAACGCCGGTGCGCGCCGCATCGCCGCGATCGCCCGCGAGCCCTGCCCCGAGGCCGACAACCCGAATCCACCGGCCTCGCTGCCGCCGACCCGGCTCTGGCTGGCGACCGGCCAGGGCCTGCTGCGCCTGGACCCGGCCACCCGCCGGGTCGAGAGCATCGACCTGCGCGGCTACCGCGACGTCGCCCTGCGCTCGCTGGCGTTCGCCCGCGACGGCAGCCTCTGGCTCGGCAGCGACGACATCGGCGCCCTGCACTACCTGCCCGAAACCGGTGCCCTGGTCCGCTACGCCTATCGCGAGGGCGATTCCAAGGGCCTGAGCCATCCGCGCGTCAACGCCGTGCTCGAAGACACCAAGGGCCGGATCTGGTTCGGCACCGGCGACGGCCTGGACCTGCTCGACCCGGCCACCGGCTACCTGCGCCACTACCGCCATGCCACCGACGAGGCCGACAGCCTGCCGGGCAATTTCGTCCGCGCCGTGCACCAGTCGGCCGACGGCTCGATCTGGGTCGGCACCCAGGCCGGCCTGAGCCGGGTGGTCGAACACAGCGACGGCCGCATCCGCTTCGACCATCCGCTGGCCGAAGTGCTTGGCGACCATCCGGTGCCGGTGGTGTTCTCGATCGCCGAACGTCCCGCCGGCCGCCTCTGGCTCGGCACCGACGCCGGCATCCTGCGTTTCGACAGCGGCGCCTCGCTGGTCCGCCGCTACGGTCTGGCCGACGGGCTGCAGGATCTGGAATTCAACGCCGGCGCGGTCGACATCCTCGCCGACGGCCGCATCGCCTTCGGCGGCGTGCGCGGCCTCAATGTGTTCGACCCGGCGCGTATCGCCGACTCGCGCTACACCCCGCCGGTACGCCTGCTCGGGGCTTGGATCGGTTCCGACACCAGCGCCGGTTCGAGCACGCTGTGGCAGTCGACCCGGCTGGAGATTCCCAACGATGCCGGCATCCTGCGGCTGCGCATCGGCGCGCTCGACTTCGGCCCGAACAGCGGCATCCGCTATCGCTACCGCATGGACGGTTTCGACCGCGACTGGATCGACAACGGCCCGCGACAGGACATCACCTACACCCGCCTGCCGCCCGGCCGCTACGTGTTCCGCGCCCAATCGACCAACCGCGACGGGGTCTGGAACACCCAGGAACTGCGCATCCCGGTCAACGTTGAGCCGCCTTTGTGGCGGCATCCGCTGGCGATCGCCCTGGCGGCGTTGGCCGCGCTCGGCCTGGCCCTGAGCTTCGGCTGGCGCTGGCACGTCGCCCGCCAGCGCGAACGCGGTTACTTCGCCCAGATCCGCGAACGCGAAGAACGTCTCAAGCTCGCGCTGTGGGCGTCCGGCGAACAGTTCTGGGACTACGACCTGAAGCGGCGCGAGCTGCACCGCATGCGCGTGGACGACCACAACCCGCAGTCGCCGGAGATCGGCGTGCAGGCCGACATCGCCGACGACCACGAAATCCATCCCGACGACCTGAGCCGCGTCACCGAGCTGCTGCGCAAGCACCTCAAGGGCGACGCCGCGCTGTTCCTGTCCGAACACCGCATGCGCACGCCGAAGGGCGAGTGGGGCTGGGTGCGCGCCCGCGGCCGGGTCGTCGAACGCGACGCCGAAGGCCAGCCGGTGCGGGTCGCCGGCACCGGCCGCGACGTCACCGCGGTGCGCAGCGCCGAACGCGAACGGCGCATTTCCAGCGAGGTGCTGCGCTCGATGGCCGAGGCGGTCGCGGTGTTCGACCGCGACTTCGTGTTCGTCTCGATCAACCCCGCGTTCTCGCGCATGACCGGCTATCCCGAGAACGAAGTCATCGGCCAGACCACCGGTCTGCTCGACAGCCGCCAGCACGACCCCGAGTTCTACAGCGACATGCGCGATGAGCTGCAGCGCAGCGGCCGCTGGTCCGGCGAGATCTGGCAACAGCGCAAGGACGGCAACGAATTCCTGTGCTGGCTGCAGGCCAGCATCGTGCTCGACAGCAGCGGCCAGCGCGGCCACTACGTCGCCGTGCTGACCGACATCACCGACCAGAAGCGCGCCGAGCAGGAACTGCGCTACCTGGCCAACTACGACACCCTGACCAGCCTGCCCAACCGCACCCTGTTGTCGGAGCGGCTGTCGCGGGCGATCGTGCGGGCGCGCCGCCACGGCCACCGCATCGCCCTGTTGTTCCTCGACCTGGACCGCTTCAAGGACATCAACGACTCGCTCGGCCATGCCGCCGGCGACCGCATCCTGCGCGCCGCCGCGGTGCGCCTGCAGGAAACCGTCGGCGCCGAGCACACCGTCGCCCGCCTGGGCGGCGACGAATTCACCGTGGTGCTCGAAAACCTGGAGACGCCGGAACAGGCCGAGGACGTCGCCCGGCGCCTGATCAAGGCCTTCGAGGCGCCGCTGGATTTCGACGAACGCCACGACGTCGCCATCTCGCCGTCGATCGGCATCAGCCTCTACCCCGATCACGCCCAGGTCCCGACCGACCTGCTCAAGCACGCCGACACCGCGATGTACCAGGCCAAGGCGGCCGGCCGGCGCACCTTCATGCGCTACACCGAGGCGATGGACATCGAGATCCGCCAACGCGCGACGATCTCGGCGGCGCTGCGCAAGGTGCTGGACCGCAACGAGCTGCGTCTGGTGTTCCAGCCGCGCCTGTCGCTGCCGGAAGCGCGCATCACCGGGGTCGAGGCGCTGCTGCGCTGGAACAGCGCCGAGTACGGCAACATCCCGCCTTCGCAGTTCATCCCGTTGGCCGAGGAAAGCGGCCTGATCCTGGAAATCGGCGAATGGGCGATGCGCGAGGCCTGCAGCCGCCTGCGCCAGTGGCGCCAGCAGGGGCTCGACCAGTTGTCGATCTCGGTCAACGTTTCGGCGATCCAACTGTTGCGCGGCGATCTGCCGAAGATGGTCGCGCGCGCCCTCAGCGAAAGCGGCATCCCGCCGTGGCGCCTGGAGCTGGAACTGACCGAAAGCGTGATCATGGCCAACGCCGCGCACACCTCCAACACCATGCAGGCCTTGCGCGAACTCGGCGTGGCCCTGGCGGTCGACGACTTCGGCACCGGCTATTCCTCGCTCGCTTACCTCAAGCGCCTGCCGATCAACACCCTGAAGATCGACAAGGAATTCATCGGCGACCTGACCCGCGACCCCGACGACGAGGCGATCACCAGCACGGTGATCACCATGGCCCACTCGCTGGGCCTGAACGTGGTCGCCGAGGGCGTGGAGCTGGAAGAGCAGATGGAATTCCTGCTGGCCCACGGTTGCGACGAGATCCAGGGCTATTGGTTGGCCCGGCCGCTCGAAGCCGACGACTGCCTGGCCTTCATCCAGCAATGGCAGCCCCCGCTGAGCGTGCGCGCGGCGCGCTGACGGCCGGGAATCGGGAATCGGGCGGGCTTCCTGGCCATTGGGGGAGTCGCGGCGCAGGCCGCGACCGCGTCGCATCGCGCCCCGCGATGCCGCCGCCCCCGGCGCGCCCTCACGCCGCCCCAAAGCCGCCATCGACCCGACGGCTGACCGATTCCCGACTCCCGATTGCCGATTCCCGACAGCGCCTTGACCGCCCCCGCCCCGGCCTGCCATCGTGCCGGGATGGATCGCACCGAACTCATCACCGAATTGCAGTCGCTGCTGACCCGCGTCGACGAACTCGGCGATCGCGTGCGTCGTCTCAGCGAAGAGAACCGCAGCCTGCGTCAACAGCAGGAACAACTGGTCGGCGAGCGCTCGGCGCTGTTGGCCAAGAACGAGCAGGCCCGCACCCGCGTCGAGGCCATGATCGCGCGACTGAAGTCGCTGGAGCAGCACACGTGAATCCGACCCGATGAGCACGACCAGCGAAGCCGTCAGCATCCGCCTGCTCGACCGCGAATACACCGTCGGCTGCGAACCGTCCGAACGCGACGACCTGCTTGCCGCCGCGCGTATGCTCGACAGCAAGATGCGCGAGATCCGCGGCAGCAACCGCATGGCCGCGCTCGACCGCGTCGCCGTGCTCGCCGCGCTCAACTTCGCCCACGAACTGCAGCAACTGCGCGGCGACGGCGACCACCGCGACCGCGAAATCTCGCGCACTCTCGACGAACTGCATCGCAAGCTCGACAGCCTGTTCGACGCCGCGATCCGCTGACCCCGGGCAGCTCGCTCTTCCCCGAAAAGGCCTTGCCGCAAGCGGTTTTTGTGACTTCGAGCGTCCTCGCATCGGGTTTTGCCGCATCACGCTTGTTTCATCGGGCCCCGTTCATCCGCATTGGCGGATCGATCAAGCGTATGAACCGCAACGCAGCGTCGCCGACGAGCGGGGCCGCTGCGGTCGATACGCGCGCTATACTCCGCGCACGTCCTCTGCTGTGCTCGACGGCGTGCGCAAACATTCGCCTTGTCCCTTAATTACGACCACGGGGGCGCAACGGGAATCCGGAGTGCAAGTCCGCCTCGCAGCGGGAAGCCCGAAGATCTCCAAGCGTTCCCACTTGAACCCCGGGTTCAAGGTCGTTTCGCACGCATCGACATCGGCGGAGGACTACTCATCCCGGAACGGGCGCGACGTCACGAAAGTGATTCGCGCCCGTTGCCTTGTCCGGAGCGCCCGCGCTTCCGTTTTCCCCCAGGACCCCGCGCCGAATGACGGTTGACCGTACGACGCTGCGCCGCGAACTGCGCGCGCAACGCCGCAATCTCGCCGCCCCCGCGCGCATCGCCGCCGCCGAATCCCTGGCCGCACGTCTGCTGGCGCTGCCGTTCGCGCCCGCCACCGGCTATGTCGCCGGTTATTGGGCCATGGATGGCGAGATCGCCCTGCACGTCTGGCAACTGCGCCTGCCGCCCGGCTGCGTGTACTGCCTGCCGGTGCTGCACGAAGACCAGCGCCTGCGCTTCGCCCCCTGGCGCCCGGGCGACGCCCTGGTCGGCAACCGCTTCGGCATCCCCGAGCCGGACGTCAGCCCCAGCTCGCTGCTCGAGCCTGAACAAATGAGCCTGGTGGTACTGCCGCTGGTCGGCTTCGACCCGCGCGGCCACCGGCTCGGCATGGGAGGCGGCTGGTACGATCGCAGCTTCGCGTTCCGCCAACGCAGCCCGGCCCCGCCGTGGCTGGCCGGCGCCGCGTTCGAACTGCAACGCGTCGATGCGCTCGACAACGCCGATTGGGACGTAGCGCTCGATGCGGTCTGTACGGAAGTCCAGACTCTGGACTGCCGTTCCCCCCTGTTCGTCTGACCGTTGAGCACCGCATGACCGCACGCCGCCGCTACTGGCTGATGAAGTCCGAACCGGACACGTTTTCCATCGACGATCTGCAACGCGTCCGTACCGAACCCTGGAACGGCGTGCGCAACTATCAGGCCCGCAATTTCATGCGCGACGGCATGAAGGTCGGCGATGGCGTGTTGTTCTATCACTCCAACACCGCCGTGCCCGGCATCGCCGGCCTCGCCACGATCGCCAGCGAAGCCTATCCGGACCCGACCCAGTTCGACGCCAAGTCCGACTACTACGACGGCAAGAGCTCGCGCGAAGACCCGCGCTGGCTGTTGGTAGACGTCGCCTTCGAGCGCAAGTTCGAGCGGGTGATCCCGCTTGACGAGATCAAGGCCCGCGCCGACGACCTCGGCGAGGACTTCGCCCTGACCCGCCGCGGCAATCGCCTCTCGGTGCTGCCGGTGACGGCGGCGCAGTGGAAGGTGTTGTTGTCGATGGAATGAGGCCGGGAATCGGGAATGGAGAATGGGGAATCGCAGAAGCGTTCCTCGCTCCTCCCGGGTTCCCCGCACTGCTTGCTTTACCGATTCCCGATTCCCGATTCCCGATTCTCCATTCCCGCTGTTCGATTCCCGAGCCCCACATGTCCGAAGCAAAGCGCCTGGCCGGCGAAAAAGCCATCGACTACATCGAAGACGGCATGATCGTCGGCGTAGGCACCGGTTCCACCGTCGCCTATTTCATCGAGGCCCTGGGCCGGCACAAGGAGCGCATCAAGGGCGCGGTGTCGAGCTCCGAACAGAGCACCGCACGCCTGCAGGCGCTCGGCATCGAAGTGCTCGACCTCAACGCCACCGGCCCGCTGTCGCTGTACGTCGACGGCGCCGACGAATGCGATCCGCACAAGCGCCTGATCAAGGGCGGCGGCGCGGCGCTCACGCGCGAGAAGATCATCGCCGAGGCCAGCGCGAAGTTCGTCTGCATCGTCGATCCGGCCAAGCGCGTCGATGTGCTCGGCAAGTTCCCGCTGCCGGTCGAGGTCGTGCCGATGGCGCGCAGCCTGGTCGCGCGCGAGATCCTGGCGATGACCCGCGGCCAGCCGGTGTGGCGCCAGGACGCCAACGGCGCCGGCGTGGTCACCGACAACGGCAACCTCATCCTCGACATCCACGGCCTGGCGATCATCGACCCGGTGGCGATGGAATCGGCGATCAACCAGATCCCCGGCGTGGTCAGCGTTGGTCTGTTCGCACGCCGCCCGGCCGACATCGTCATCGTCGGCGGCGAGCCGCCGATCGTTCTGTAAATCACTGATTTAGAACGTCTCTCAACAGACGAGACGGCCTGCCGCCAAAATCGGCAGGTCGTCCGCACCGCCCGCCCGAGGCATCCAGGGCGGCCGGTTGCGCGGCGCGATACCGAACTCCATGCCGGCCCGCCGCCATGACCCTGCGCTGCCTGTTCGTCGACTTCAATTCCTACTTCGCCTCGGTCGAGCAATTCGACCGCGAGGAATTGCGCGGACGCCCGGTCGGCGTAGTGCCGGTGCTGGCGGCGACCACCTGCTGCATCGCCGCCAGCCGCGAGGCCAAGGTCCACGGCATCAAGACCGGCACGCCGGTGCACGAAGCACTGGCGCGCTGCCCGGATATCGCCATCGTCGAAGCGCGTCCGGCGCGCTACGTCGATCTGCATCACCGTTTGATCGCGGCGATCCAGGATTGCATTCCGATCGACGGCGAACCGCTGTCGATCGACGAAGTCGCTTGCCGCCTGATCGGCCGCGAACGCCAGCGCGACAACGCCATCGCCATCGCCCACCGGATCAAGCAGACCTTGATCGATCGCGGGCTCGCTCCGGCGATCCGTTGCTCGATCGGCATCGCCCCCAATACCTTCCTGGCCAAGACCGCCTCCGACATGCAGAAGGTCGATGGCCTCACCGTGCTAGAACTCGGCGATCTGCCGCAGGCACTGCATGGCCTGGAATTGCAGGACCTGTGCGGCGTCGGCCCGTCGATGCTGCAGCGCCTGCGCAACGCCGGCATCGACAGCGTCGAACAACTGACCGCGGCGCCGCGCGAACATTTACGCGCGGTCTGGGGCGGGGTCGAAGGCGAGCGCTTCTGGGCGCAGTTGCGCGGCATCGAACCGACTTCGCGGCAGCGCAAGGCAGTCGGTTCGGTCGGTCATTCGCACGTGCTCGACCCGCAGATGCGCAGCGCCGACAGCATGCGCTCGGTGCTGTTCAAACTGCTCGCCAAGGCGGCGATGCGGATGCGCGGCGAGCGTTGCCAGGCGCGCGGGATGAGCCTGCACGTGCGCTTCGCCGGCAAGGAAGAACGCTTCAGCCGCAATATGTCGTTCGCCGCGCTCGACGACACCCCCACACTGCTGCAACTCATGGCCGACGCGCTGCAACCGCTGATGCGCGGCGCCGCCAGCGGACGTTGGAACGTCAAACGCTTCCCGCCGCTATCGGTCGCGGTGTCCTTGATCGACCTGCAGCCCAACGCCGCCGACAGCGGCTCGCTGTTCGTCGAACGCGGGCGCAAACAGGCACTGACCCGCGTGCTCGACCAAGTCAATCAACGCTACGGCAATAACCGCCTGTATTTCGGCGCGATGCAGGACGCACTCGCGCAAGGCGCCGCGCCGATGCGCATCCCCTTCAGCCACATCCCGGAAGAATCCGCCGAAGCCGACCTCGGCGCCACGGCACTGGTGCCGGACCCGAGCATGAACGAACTGTGGTTGCGGCGCCTGCGCGAGTTCAACGTCATGGCCGAGCACGCCCATCGCGAAGCGCGCGAGCACCCCGGCAAGCCATTGCCGCCGCCGGGGCCGTCGCCGATGCATCGTTCTTCCGGCGTCGGCGGCTGGGGCCGCAAACAACGCGACAAAAGCGACGACGACGGCCGCGGCACCACCGGCTCGCTGTTCTGACGCCTCGACGGCTGTGCGCTGCGAATTTCGGTTCGAGTGCCGCGACTCACGTCGCTCCTGCAGTGGGAGCCACGCCGCTTCGATGCCACCGCTCTTCGCGATATGCCAGGAACCAGCCCGAGCATCGCCATCGTTCACCGCTCGCTGTACGACGGCGAAACTCAAGCCCCTCTCCCGCTGGCGGGAGAGGGGTTGGGGTGAGGGCGTCGAAGCCCCCGTTCCGAACTTATGCCTCTACCGCGACGAACCCACCGGTCTGCCGCTTCCACAGGCGCGCATACAAACCATCGCGGGCGATCAGTTCCTCATGCGTACCCGTCTCGATGATGCGGCCCTTATCCATCACCACCAGTCGATCCATGCGCGCGATCGTCGACAGGCGGTGGGCGATCGCGATCACCGTCTTGCCCGTCATCAAGGTCTCCAGGCTGTCCTGGATCGCCGCTTCGGCCTCGGAATCCAACGCCGAAGTCGCCTCATCGAGGATCAGGATCGGCGCGTTCTTGAGCAACACGCGCGCGATCGCGATCCGTTGCCGTTGGCCGCCCGACAGCTTGACGCCGCGTTCGCCGACCAGGGCCTCGTAACCGACCCGCCCCTCGCCATCGACCAGGCGCGGGATGAACTCGTCGGCACGTGCCTGACGCGCCGCCTCGGCCATCTCCGCTTCGCTCGCATCGGGACGGCCGTATAGCAGGTTGTCGCGTATCGAACGATGCAGCAGGGAGGTGTCCTGGGTGACCACGCCGATCTGCGAACGCAGGCTTTCCTGGGTCACGCCGGCGATGTCCTGGCCGTCGATCAGGATACGACCGCCTTCGAGGTCGTACAGACGCAACAGGATATTCATCAGCGTCGACTTGCCCGCACCCGACGGCCCCACCAGGCCGATCTTCTCGCCGGGTTTTACCATCAGGTCCAGGTCGGCGATCAAACCGCTGTTCTGTCCGTAGTGGAAGTGCACGTTCTCGAACCGCACGCTGCCGTCGCTGACTTGCAGAGCTCTGGCATCGTGGCGATCGACCACCGTCAGCGGGCGCGAGATCGTCTCGATGCCGTCCTGCACCGTGCCGATGTCCTCGAAGATGCCGTTGATCGTCCACATGATCCAGCCCGACATATTGTGGATACGGATCACCAACCCGGTCGCCAAGGCGATAGCGCCGACCGTGATCGAACCCTGGTGCCAAAGCCACAGAGCCAGACCCGTGGTGCCGACGATCAACAGACCGTTGAGCGTAGTGATGCTCACGCCCATCAACGTGGTCATACGAGTCATGTCGCGCGAGCGTTGGGTCTGCTCGATCATCGCTTCGGCAACGTACTCCTCTTCGCGCCGCGAGTGCGCGAACAGCTTGAGCGTGGCGATGTTGGAGTAGCCGTCGACGATGCGCCCCATCAATTTGGAACGCGCGTCCGACGCCCGCCACGAACGCAGCTTCACCCGAGGCACGAAGTAACGCAGCAGACCGATGTAGGCCACGATCCACACCGCCAACGGCAACACCAGCCAAACGTCCGCCTGCGCGAACAGATAGATCGCCGACGCCGAATACACGATCACGTACCAGATCGCATCGAAGGCCTGGGTCGTGGACTCGCGCAGGGACGGACCGGTCTGCATGATCCGGTTCGCGACGCGGCCGGCGAAATCGTTCTGGAAGAAACTAAGACTTTGCTTGAGCATGTAGCGGTGGGTCTGCCACCGCACCAGGTTGGTCATGCTCGGATGCACCGTCTGATTGAGCAGCAAATCGTGCAAGCCGAGGAACAGCGGCCGCGCCAACAGCATCACCACGGCCATCCACGCCAACTCGCCGCCATGCTGCGCGAACAGTTCCTTACTCGATGTGGTGTTGACCAGGTCGATGACACGGCCGAGGTAGTCGAACATCGCGACCTCGACGATCGCGACCAGGAAACCAACGACGGTCAGGACCGCGAACACCGGCCAGGCCTGTCTTATGAAATGCCGGTAGAACCCCGTGACGGTGCTCGGCGGCATGGTCTCCGGCGCCGGCCGGAACGGGTCGATCAACGATTCGAACCAACGAAAAATAATCATGGCGTTGAGCCTTGTTTGAACTTGGAAAGACTCCCGTGCGTGTCGCGTTCCCCGAGCCGAAACAGGCGCGGAAACAGCGATGCGAGGACGAGCGGCGCGGATGGCGCCGGATCGGATGACGGGAGTTAGGCGGCGGACGAGCGCGAGCGATCCAGGGCCATAAAGGCCCGGAACGACGGTCGTTCAGCCGGAGGCGGCCCGGGCATCGCCCGGTACCGCAAGCGCCGACTTAGCGGCGGACCTTGCCGGTAATTGTGAACTTCATCGTGCTTCTCCTTGCGATCCCGGGGCGTCGCCGGGCACGTGTGGACCGACGCGCGAATCGCTGATGGGTGACCCGAAAGAAGTCTAACGTGCTTATATGGCCCCGGACATCCGCCCAAAGTCGGTGTAAGCCTGGCCGCAGTTGCTGACCATCAAGTCTTCGGCGGTCATAAGAAGTTGCATAGACAGGAGCCCAGGCGCCGCGGACGTGCCCACGCCAATGGTGCTGCCCTGGTTTCCCGGACATCGCTTCTCCGAAGCCGAACCCAAAGCCGCCCATGTCGGCAAACCGAGCGTAGCCGTTGCCGTTGCCGTTGCCGTTGCCGTTGCCGTTGCCGTTGCCGTTGCCGTTGCCGTTGCCGTTGCCGTTGCCGTTGCCGTTGCCGTAATGAGCTTGGCGCAGTAGCGACCTCGCGAGAACACCTGGAGACCCGGAGGGCGGCGCGCAGGGATGCGCGCCGTTTTTCATCGGGACAGGGATGTCCCGTATGAAAAAGCCCTGCGGAAGCACCGCTCGTGCGGGCTGGTGATTCAAAGAGAAGCATTTTTTCTTTGGTTACCTTTCTTTTGTTGCTTATGACAAAAGAAAGTAACCCGCCGCTTTAGTGGCGGAAGCTTTAGGCGTTTGATCTGGATCTGATCTTGCTGATCGATGCGCGGCAAGACCGCGACAGCGTGGTCGCGGCTCGCGCCGCTCCTACCCTGGCGAGGGCTCGCCGCTTCGATGGATGCAGTCGGCATTGTGGTTTCGGCGCACCCCGGAGGGCGCACGATTATCGGCGGCGGGCCGGAAGTTAATGTCGGACGCTTAATCGTATTAAGTGGCATCGCCGCAAAACGGTCGGCCGCCGGGATTCGCTTAACACGCGGCCAAAGAAAAACGCCGCAACCTGTGGGTTGCGGCGTTTTAGGGTAAAGCCCCTGGCGATGACCTACTCTTGCATGGCTTAGGCCACACTACCATCGGCGCATGTGCGTTTCACTTCCGAGTTCGGGATGGGATCGGGTGGTGCCACACAGCTATTATCACCAGGGAGAGGGTGGAGGGTCGCCGTCTTCGGTGTATTGAAGAAGCGCGCACGCTCTCGTTGGGATGCTTCAGACGGGATGATCTCCGTCTTCTGCGAATAAGTTGGAATGTAGCGAACAGTATTTTGGGCGAAACGTCTTAAACGTGTCAATGAAGCCAAGGCAACTTGAGGTTATATGGTCAAGCCACACGGATCATTAGTACAGGTTAGCTCAATGCGTTGCCGCACTTACACACCCTGCCTATCAACCACCTAGTCTTGATGGTTCCTTTAGGGGACTTAAAGTCCCGGGAGATCTCATCTTGAGGCGCGCTTCCCGCTTAGATGCTTTCAGCGGTTATCGCTTCCGAACATAGCTACCCGGCAGTGCCACTGGCGTGACAACCGGAACACCAGAGGTTCGTCCACTCCGGTCCTCTCGTACTAGGAGCAGCCCCTCTCAAATCTCCAACGCCCACGACAGATAGGGACCGAACTGTCTCACGACGTTCTGAACCCAGCTCGCGTACCACTTTAAATGGCGAACAGCCATACCCTTGGGACCGACTACAGCCCCAGGATGTGATGAGCCGACATCGAGGTGCCAAACACCGCCGTCGATATGAACTCTTGGGCGGTATCAGCCTGTTATCCCCGGAGTACCTTTTATCCGTTGAGCGATGGCCCTTCCATACAGAACCACCGGATCACTAAGACCTACTTTCGTACCTGCTTGATCCGTCGATCTTGCAGTCAAGCACGCTTATGCCTTTGCACACAGTGCGCGATGTCCGACCGCGCTGAGCGTACCTTCGTGCTCCTCCGTTACACTTTGGGAGGAGACCGCCCCAGTCAAACTACCCACCATACACGGTCCCCGACCCGGATTACGGGCCTAGGTTAGAACGTCAAGCACGACAGGGTGGTATTTCAAGGATGGCTCCACCACAGCTAGCGCCATGGTTTCATAGCCTCCCACCTATCCTACACAGACGAACTCAACGTTCAGTGTAAAGCTATAGTAAAGGTTCACGGGGTCTTTCCGTCTTGCCGCGGGAACGCTGCATCTTCACAGCGATTTCAATTTCACTGAGTCTCGGGTGGAGACAGCGCCGCTGTCGTTACGCCATTCGTGCAGGTCGGAACTTACCCGACAAGGAATTTCGCTACCTTAGGACCGTTATAGTTACGGCCGCCGTTTACTGGGGCTTCGATCAAGAGCTTCGCCTTGCGGCTGACCCCATCAATTAACCTTCCAGCACCGGGCAGGCGTCACACCCTATACGTCCACTTTCGTGTTTGCAGAGTGCTGTGTTTTTGATAAACAGTCGCAGCGGCCTGGTCACTGCGGCCCCTCCCAGCTATTCACCAGAAAGGGCGCACCTTCTCCCGAAGTTACGGTGCTATTTTGCCTAGTTCCTTCACCCGAGTTCTCTCAAGCGCCTTAGAATTCTCATCCTGCCCACCTGTGTCGGTTTACGGTACGGTCTGCGTAAGCTGAAGCTTAGGAGCTTTTCCTGGAAGCGTGATATCAGCAGCCTAGTCCAAAAGGACCGGTCCTTAGTCTCAACGTTGCCCCCCCGGATTTGCCTAAGGGGACCGCCTCAACTCTCTCACCAGGACAACCAACGCCTGGCCTGCTTAACCTTCTCCGTCCCTCCATCGCACTTACGCGAGGTGCAGGAATATTAACCTGCTTCCCATCGACTACGCATTTCTGCCTCGCCTTAGGGGCCGACTCACCCTGCGTCGATTAACGTTGCGCAAGGAAACCTTGGGCTTTCGGCGTGCGGGCTTTTCACCCGCATTATCGTTACTCATGTCAGCATTCGCACTTCCGATACCTCCAGCGGACTTCTCAATCCACCTTCAACGGCTTACGGAACGCTCCTCTACCGCGCATCACAAAGTGATGCACCCCAAGCTTCGGTTTATCGCTTAGCCCCGTTAAATCTTCCGCGCAGACCGACTCGACCAGTGAGCTATTGCGCTTTCTTTAAAGGGTGGCTGCTTCTAAGCCAACCTCCTGGCTGTCTGTGCCTTTCCACATCGTTCACCACTTAGCGATAAATTTGGGACCTTAGCTGTGGGTCTGGGTTGTTTCCCTTTTCACGACGGACGTTAGCACCCGCCGTGTGTCTCCCGGATAGTACGTACTGGTATTCGGAGTTTGCCATGGTTTGGTAAGTCGCAATGACCCCCTAGCCATAACAGTGCTCTACCCCCAGTAGTATTCGTCCGAGGCGCTACCTAAATAGCTTTCGAGGAGAACCAGCTATCTCCGGGTTCGATTAGCTTTTCACTCCTAATCATACCTCATCCCCTGCCTTTGCAACGGGAGTGGGTTCGGGCCTCCAGTTGATGTTACTCAACCTTCACCCTGGGCATGACTAGATCACCCCGGTTTCGGGTCTACTGCCCGCGACTATGCGCCCTTATCAGACTCGGTTTCCCTTCGCCTCCCCTATACGGTTAAGCTTGCCACGAACAGTAAGTCGCTGACCCATTATACAAAAGGTACGCAGTCACTCCTTGCGGAGCTCCTACTGCTTGTACGCACACGGTTTCAGGGTCTATTTCACTCCCTTCACCAGGGTTCTTTTCGCCTTTCCCTCACGGTACTGGTTCACTATCGGTCGGTCAGGAGTATTTAGCCTTGGAGGATGGTCCCCCCATGTTCAGACAGGGTTTCTCGTGCCCCGCCCTACTCGATTTCATCGCATCAGCCCCTTCGCATACAGGGCTGTCACCTTCTATGGCCGAGCTTTCCAACTCGTTTTGCTGAAGCTGATGCAACTTAAGGGCTAGTCCCCGTTCGCTCGTCACTACTTAGGGAATCTCGGTTGATTTCTTTTCCTCCGGGTACTTAGATATTTCAGTTCTCCGGGTTCGCTTCCAGCAGCTATGTATTCACTGCAGGATACCTATTGCTAGGTGGGTTTCCCCATTCGGACATCGCGGGATCAATGCTTATTGCCAGCTCCCCCGCGCTTTTCGCAGGCTGTCACGTCCTTCATCGCCTCTGACCGCCAAGGCATCCACCGTGTGCGCTTATTCGCTTGACCATATAACCCCAAGTTGCCTCAGGATTATCGATTTACGAACAAATCAACAACTTCAAATGTTAGGGCCTCTTGGGCCCCGCCTTAGCCTCACGACACGTTTGGACATTCCGTCTCAAAACGCTCGCTACATTCCAGTTTTTCAAAGAACACTTCAAAGGCTTCAGCGCCTTCGAAGTTTCAAATCTTTATGTGTGCGCAGTTCAGAGTTTTGTCTCGCTCCAGCTTTCGCCAGGGTGGTGGGTCTGGGAGGACTCGAACCACCGGCCTCACCCTTATCAGGGGTGCGCTCTAACCACCTGAGCTACAGACCCAATTCGTCCCTAAGGACTACTTACTGGCTAGGTGGTGGAGCTTGTCGGGATCGAACCGACGACCCCCTGCTTGCAAAGCAGGTGCTCTCCCAGCTGAGCTAAAGCCCCATCGAAACGGGACGACTCCTCGATCACCCCAAGGCGATCGGGAACTCTGAAATGCAGGTCACTTGTGCGGACGTCTGGACAGGCAATTAACTGTCTTTTTGTCTCTAAAGGAGGTGATCCAGCCGCACCTTCCGATACGGCTACCTTGTTACGACTTCACCCCAGTCATCGGCCACACCGTGGCAAGCGCCCTCCCGAAGGTTAAGCTACCTGCTTCTGGTGCAACAAACTCCCATGGTGTGACGGGCGGTGTGTACAAGGCCCGGGAACGTATTCACCGCAGCAATGCTGATCTGCGATTACTAGCGATTCCGACTTCACGGAGTCGAGTTGCAGACTCCGATCCGGACTGAGATAGGGTTTCTGGGATTGGCTTGCCCTCGCGGGTTTGCAGCCCTCTGTCCCTACCATTGTAGTACGTGTGTAGCCCTGGTCGTAAGGGCCATGATGACTTGACGTCATCCCCACCTTCCTCCGGTTTGTCACCGGCGGTCTCCTTAGAGTTCCCACCATTACGTGCTGGCAACTAAGGACAAGGGTTGCGCTCGTTGCGGGACTTAACCCAACATCTCACGACACGAGCTGACGACAGCCATGCAGCACCTGTCTCACGGTTCCCGAAGGCACCAATCCATCTCTGGAAAGTTCCGTGGATGTCAAGACCAGGTAAGGTTCTTCGCGTTGCATCGAATTAAACCACATACTCCACCGCTTGTGCGGGCCCCCGTCAATTCCTTTGAGTTTCAGTCTTGCGACCGTACTTCCCAGGCGGCGAACTTAACGCGTTAGCTTCGATACTGAGAGCCAAGTTGCTCCCAACATCCAGTTCGCATCGTTTAGGGCGTGGACTACCAGGGTATCTAATCCTGTTTGCTCCCCACGCTTTCGTGCCTCAGTGTCAGTGCTGGTCCAGGTAGTCGCCTTCGCCACAGATGTTCCTCCCGATATCTACGCATTTCACTGCTACACCGGGAATTCCACTACCCTCTACCGCACTCTAGTAAGCCAGTTTCCAATGCCATTCCCAGGTTGAGCCCAGGGCTTTCACATCAGACTTAACAAACCACCTACGCACGCTTTACGCCCAGTAATTCCGAGTAACGCTTGCACCCTTCGTATTACCGCGGCTGCTGGCACGAAGTTAGCCGGTGCTTATTCTTCCGGTACCGTCATGACCTCGGGGTATTAACCCGAAGCTTTTCTTTCCGGACAAAAGTGCTTTACAACCCGAAGGCCTTCTTCACACACGCGGCATGGCTGGATCAGGCTTGCGCCCATTGTCCAATATTCCCCACTGCTGCCTCCCGTAGGAGTCTGGACCGTGTCTCAGTTCCAGTGTGGCTGATCATCCTCTCAGACCAGCTACGGATCGTCGCCTTGGTGGGCCTTTACCCCGCCAACTAGCTAATCCGACGTCGGCTCATCTATCTGCGCGAAGCCCGAAGGTCCTCCGCTTTCACCCGTAGGTCGTATGCGGTATTAGCGTAAGTTTCCCTACGTTATCCCCCACAAATAGGCAGATTCCGACGTATTCCTCACCCGTCCGCCACTCGCCACCCAAGGAGCAAGCTCCTCTGTGCTGCCGTTCGACTTGCATGTGTTAGGCCTGCCGCCAGCGTTCACTCTGAGCCAGGATCAAACTCTTCACTTAAATGTTTCGACTCCAGCCTTGCGGCCTTCATCAATGCTTTGAGTGCAGACTTCGCCCCAGGCCCTCATTACTCAATTACTCGCATTTGCATGCTTTCTTCAATCATTTGGACTCTGTTACGAACGTCTGCAAGATGGACAATCATCCACCCGCCAGACGCCCGCACAAGTCACCTGCGCACACTGTCAAAGATCGTCGAAACCGGCCTCAGCGCCTTGTTTCGTGCTCGCCACCGAAGTGGCCGAGCGAGCCGCACACTATACAGTAGTTTTCGTGAACGTCAACACCTGTCCGCGAAACTTTTTGCTGCTTCCCGACTCGTCGTCCGCTTCGTTTTTCCGAAGCTTCCGTCTCACCGGGCCGCGCATCTTACAGCATGTTTTCGACTCGTCAACACTTATCGAAATCGCCGTTTTCTGCGCCCCGCCAACCTCACAAACCGGTCAGCGGGCCGCGCATCTTACAGCAATGTTTCAGACCGTCAACACCTGTCGAAACCGCCCTTTCTGCGCGTCCCCGCCGTGCGATGCATCTGCTCAGCGGGGC
>NZ_CP013141.1:4583073-4644687 GCF_001442535.1 Lysobacter antibioticus
CTGGCCGCCGTGGCGACGCGCGCCGGCGCGCGGGCGCCGCCGTCGGCGTACAACGCGGGCGAGGCGATCAGCAGCAGGGTGGCCATCAAGCAGATGGGAGACTTCAGACCGGCCCGCAGCCGCAACGCCTTGCGCATCGTGTTCACTCCTGCTGTAGACGCCGCAGCTTGTCCAGCAATTGCGGCTCGGTTTCGACGTGGTTGGGGTCCGGGTCGATGCATTCGACCGGACAAACGACCACGCATTGTGGTTCGTCATAGTGCCCGACGCATTCGGTGCAACGCGCCGGATCGATCACATAGATCGTTTCGCCCTGGGAGATGGCCTGGTTCGGGCAGGCTGGCTCGCAGACGTCGCAGTTGACGCAGAGTTCGTTGATCTTGAGCGACATGGGCACTGGTCGCCGGCGAGCCGCGGGGTCGCATTGCCGGCATGGTGGTCGCAGTGTAGGGCCTGTGCGTCCGCCGGCATAGCCGAGCGCCGGGATGCAGCGTGCCGCGGGCGTGGCCGCGAATGGGCCGGGGCCTGCCGCCCTGCCCGGCCCGACTCCCCCCGCCGGTCGGGCCTGACCGGAATTTGCCCGCCCACAAACGATTCGAGCCGCTTGCGCGGCTCGGATCGATGCACCCGGCCGCGCCGGGCGCTGGATCACTTGGCTTCGACGAACACGTAGTTGACCGACGATGCGGCCACCGCGGCCTTGACGCGCTCGTTGTCGGCGGCGTCGCCGATGAAGATGAACTTGACGCCCTTCATCGTGGTCGGCTCGACCTTGGTGAACGAAGCGACGACCAGGTCGGCGGTCTTGGCCGAGTTCGGCGAACCGAACGCCACCAGGTTGCCTTCGAGGATGCCGCGCGACAGGTCGGTCTGGGCCTTTTCGAGCATGCGCTCGTAGTCGCCCTGGAAGGTCGGCGCTTCCGGCGCCGGCAGCACGTAGACGTAGGTGCTGCCGCTGACGCCGTCGAGATTGCGCTGGACGACGTCGGTCAGGTAGGCGTTCCAGGCGTTTTCGTCGCTGGTCTTCGGCGCCGGCAGCGCGGCGGTCTCGGCCGCGGCTTCCTTCTTCTCCTCTTTCTGGCACGCGGCCACGAACGGCAGCGCCAGGCAGGCGATCAGCAGCAGGCGGGAGGAAGTTTTCATCGTTTGCCCCTTGGATGTTTGTTTGGTGATCAGTGTTTGTTGCGTTGCCACTCGGCCTGCAGCGCGTCGACCACGGCCGGCGGCACGAAGCCGGAAACGTCGCCGCCGAGGCGGGCGATTTCGCGCACCAGCGAGGACGAGATGAAGCCGTACTGCTCGGCCGGGGTCAGGAACAGAGTCTCGACCTCCGGGATCAGATGCCGGTTCATGCTCGCCAGCTGGAATTCGTATTCGAAGTCGGACACCGCGCGCAGACCGCGCAGCAGCACGCCGCCGCCGACCTGGGCGACGAAATGCGCCAGCAGCGAGTCGAAACCGCGCACTTCGACGTTGGGTTGGTGGGCGACCGCCTTGCGGGCCAGCTCCACGCGGGTCTTGAGCGGCAACGCCGGCCCTTTGCCCGGGCTCTCGGCCACGCCGATGATCATGCGTTCGAACAATGGGGCGGCGCGGTCTACCAGGTCGATGTGACCGTTGGTGATCGGGTCGAACGTGCCGGGATAGACGGCGATTCGGTTGCGGGCCGAGCTCATTCGATGGCGTTCGCTGCTGGAATGACAGGGAGCGGGAAGGCCGCCCCGCCGGATGCGGCGCAGTGTAGCAGTCGCCCGCCGGGCCCGGTCAGGGCGCCAGGCGGCGGTACACGGCGTAACGGACCTCGCGGGTGGCGCCTTCGCGATGCAGCAGCCAGTCGCCGGGCAGGTCGATCGCCGCGTCGGCCGGCGATTCGACGTACAGCCAGGCCGAAGGCGCCAAGGCCGGCAACAAGGCCGGCCAGACGGTGTTCCACAAACCCGCCGCGAACGGCGGGTCGACGAAGGCCAGATCGAAGCCCGATGCACCCTCGCCCGCCTTCGGCTGCGCCGCGAGCCAGGCCAAGGCATCGGCCTGGGCCACGGTGGCGGCCTCGCCGCCTTGCAGGCGGGCGGTCAGCGCGCGCAACTCGGCGGCCAGCGCGGGGTCGCGTTCGACCAGCACCGCCGAAGCGGCGCCGCGCGACAGCGCTTCCAGGCCGAGCGCGCCGCTGCCGGCGAACAGGTCGAGCACACGCGCACCCGGCAGCACCGGCATCAGCCAGTTGAACAAGGTCTCGCGCACCCGGTCGGAGGTCGGGCGCAGGCCCGGCGCATCGGCCACGGCCAGGCGGGTGCCGCGCCAACGCCCGCCGATGATGCGGACCTTGCCGGTCGGGGCGGTGCTGCGCGAAGCCGCCGAAACGGGACGCGGACCGCGGTGTGGAGTCTTCATCGGGGACGCCTGGAGGCCGGTGCTAGCATGTGCACATTCTCGCGCATCCTCGCGCCTTCTCGCCCCCAGCCTCCCGAATGGTCAGTTTTTTTCGCCGCAAGAAACCCGAAACCGCTGGCGGAAGCTCGTCTTCCGAGCGCCGTTTCACCACCGAAGAGCTGGCCGCCGCGTTTCCGAGCGCGCGGCCGGAACCTGCCGCGCCGCCAGCCGCGACGCCGGCTACGGTCGAGCCAGCCGCGGCCGAACCGACTGCGCCGCAGCCGCCTGCCATCAAGCCCGCTGCCGTCGAGCCGCCGGTGCCGGCCGAAGTCCTGGCCGCCGCGCTCGAAGTCGAGCCGCCCTTGCCGGTGGCGCCCGCCGTTGCGACCGGCGTGCCCGCGCCCGCGCCGGTAGCCGCATCCACTACGGTCATTTCGGTACCGGGCGAATCCGCCCCGGCCGACTACATCGACAAGCCGGCCGCGGCCGCCGGCAAGTCCGGCTGGCGCGAACGCCTGCGCGGCAGCGTGTTCGCGCGCAGCTTCGGCGGCCTGTTCTCGCGCAACCCGCGCCTGGACGACGACCTGCTCGATGAAATCGAGACTGCGTTGATCACCGCCGACGTCGGCGTCACCGCCACCACCCAACTGGTCGAAAGCCTGCGCAAGCGCATGAAGTCGCGCGAGTTCGCCGACGCCAACGCCCTGCTCGCGGCCCTGCGCGCCGACCTGATCGCAATGCTGCAGCCGGTCGCCAAGCCGCTGGTCATCGACACCCAGGCCAAGCCCTTCGTGGTGCTGACGGTCGGCGTCAACGGCGTCGGCAAGACCACCACCATCGGCAAGTTGGCCAAGCGTTTCCGCGACGAGAACCGCCCGCTGATGCTCGCCGCCGGCGACACCTTCCGCGCCGCCGCGGTCGCGCAGTTGCAGGCCTGGGGCGAACGCAACGGCGTGCCGGTCGTCGCCCAGGGCCAGAACGCCGATGCCGCCTCGGTCGCGTTCGATGCCTTGCAGGCGGCCAAGGCGCGCGGCACCCAGGTGCTGATCGCCGACACCGCCGGCCGCCTGCACACCCAGCAGGGATTGATGGCCGAACTCGGCAAGATCCGCCGCGTGCTGGCCAAGGTCGACGCGACCGCACCGCACGAAGTGCTGATGGTCATCGACGGCACCACCGGCCAGAACGCGCTGTCGCAGTTGCGCCAGTTCCACGCCGCGGTGGGCGTTACCGGTTTGGTAGTGACCAAGCTCGACGGCACCGCCAAGGGCGGCGTGGTGTTCGCGCTCGCCCGCGAGTTCGGCATTCCGATCCGTTTCGCAGGCATCGGCGAACGCCCCGAGGATCTGCGCGTGTTCGATGCCGAGGCCTTCGTCGACGCCCTGCTGCCTGAAGCACTGGGCGGCTGAGGCGCGGCCTCGCCATGCCCGCGACGACCACGGCCGCCCCGGCGCGCCGTTCGCGCAAGCGGATCGCGATCGTCGCGGTCGTGCTGCTGGTCGCCGCGCTCGCCCTGCGCTGGGTGTCGCAGCCCAGCCAGGTCAGCGGCATCCTGCTGAGCCAGGTCGGCAAGGCACTGGGGCTCGAGCTCAGCGCCAGCGGCGCCAGCGAATACCGCTTGCGCGGCACGCCGATGCTGGTGGTGCGCGACCTGGTCGCACGCCAACCCGGCGCGACCGTGCCGCTGCTGCGCGCCGAACGCGTCTATCTCGCCCTGCCGTGGCGCACGATCCGCGCCGCCGGCGATCTGCTCGAGGTGGAGCGGGTCGAACTCGACGCCCCGCAACTCGATGTCGCCGCGTTACAGCGTTGGCTGGCCACACGTCCGCCCTCGACCGAACCGCTGCGCATGCCGAGCCTGAGCGACGGCCTGCGCATCGTGCGCGGCCGCGTCATCGGCGCCGGCTGGTCGATCGAACAGATCTCGCTGTCCTCGCCCGAACTGCATCCGCAACGGCTGCTGCGCGCGCGCATCGGTGGCCGCGTGCTCAGCGATGGCGTGCGGGTTCCGTTCGATCTCGCCGCGACCCTGCAACGTCCCGCGCTCGCGCGTGGCCTCGGCCTGTCCGGCGGCGTCAGTGTGCAGGCCAAGGATTGGACCTTGCCGATGCGGATCCGCCTCGGCGCCCTACTGCATTCCGGCGACGACGGCCTCGGCCTCGATCGCCTGCGTCTGGGCGCCAACGCGCGCTACCGCGCCGGCGACACCGATCTGCCGTTCGTGTTCGGCCTGGCCGGGCCGCTGCGCTATCGCGACGCCGCTTTGACCCTGGCGCCGCTCGGCGCCGCCTTGCGCGGCAAGGATGCGATACCGCAGCTCGATGCCGGCGGGCGCTTCGCCTTCGGCGAGGACATGCGGCTGCATCTCGACGGAGTGCTGGCGCAATGGCCCGACGCCTGGCCCGCGCTGCCGCCGCCCTTGGGCCAATCAAAATCGCCGCTGCCGTTCGTGCTCGACTACGACGGCCCGGCCGATTTTTCCGGCGACAGCGCGCTGCGTCTGCAACGCGATGAGACCCGGTTCGATGGCCGCTTCCGACTACCGGCGGTATTGGCCTGGGTCGACGCGAGCGAAGGCGCGCTGCTGCCGCCGTTGAGCGGCCACTTGAGCACGCCGCGGATCGAAGTGTCCGGCGCCACGCTCGAAGGGGTTGAGATCGAAATCGAGCAAGACGACGACGCGACACCGCCAGCGACGGCCGCGCCGCCGACTGCCGCGTCATCCCAACCCACGCCGAAGCCGGCCGCGCCCCGCCCGCTCGAATGATGTCATCCGCATGAAGTCACTTGTATGAAGTCGCCCGTATGAAGCCGCGCGCAACGAAACCACGCACGAGCAAGACCGCAGCGGTGGCCGCAGCCAGCAAGACCGCCGACAGCGCCAACGCCGGCGACGACGCCTACGCCAGCCGGTTGTTGGCCTGGTTCGACGTCAGCGGCCGTCACGACCTGCCCTGGCAGCATCCGCGCACACCGTACCGGGTGTGGCTGTCGGAGATCATGCTGCAGCAGACCCAGGTCAAGACCGCCGCTCCGTTCTTCGAGCGCTTCGTCGAAACCCTGCCGACCCTGCCCTCGCTCGCCGCGGCCTCCCTGGATACCGTGCTCGGTCTGTGGTCGGGGCTGGGCTACTACGCCCGCGCGCGCAATCTGCACGCGACCGCCAAGCTGTGCGTCGAGCGCCACGGCGGCGACTTGCCGCGCGACATCGATGCCTTGACCGCACTGCCCGGCATCGGCCGCAGCACCGCCGCGGCGATCCTTTCGCAAGCCTGGGACGACCGCCACGCCATCCTCGACGGCAACGTCAAACGCGTGTTGAGCCGTTATCACGGTATCGCCGGTTATCCGGGCCTGCCGGCGATCGAACGCCGGTTGTGGGCGCTGGCCGAATCGCACTTGCCGCATGCGCGCATGACCGACTACACCCAGGCGCAGATGGACCTCGGCGCGACGCTGTGCACGCGCAGCGACCCTTCCTGCATCCTGTGCCCGCTGCAACACGATTGCGTCGCGCGCATCGAAGGCCGCGTCGCCGAACTGCCGACGCCGAAGCCCGGCAAGGTCGCGCCGCAACGTCATGCGCAGGTGCTGTGGTTGCTCGATCGCAATAACCGGGTGCTGTTGCAACGCCGTCCGCCGGCGGGCATCTGGGCCTCGTTGTGGACGCTGCCGCAAAGCGACGACGAAGACGGCGCGGCGCATTGGTTCGCCGCACACGTCAGCGGCGAGTTCGGCGACGGCGAGGAACTCGCGCCGATCGCCCACGCCTTCAGCCATTACAAGCTCGAACTGCAGCCGCGGCGCTGGCGCCCGGTCGCCTTGCGCGACAGCGTGCGCGACAATGACGACCTGCGCTGGTTCGAACGCGCCGAACTCGCCGCCCTCGGCATCCCGGCGCCGATCCGCAAACTGATCGAATCGTTGTGACGCCGCGCCGATGCGGGCGACCGCTGCGACGCTTCCCCACATTCCACCACCGCCCAGGACTTTCCCTATGAGCCGCACCGTTTTCTGCGAGTACGAACAACGCGAGGCCGAGGGCCTGGATTTCGTGCCCTGGCCCGGCGAACTGGGCAAGCGCGTGTTCGCCCACGTCGGCAAGCCGGCCTGGGCGGCATGGCTCGCGCACCAGACCATGCTGATCAACGAGAACCGGCTGTCGCCGCTCGACCCCAAGCATCGCGCCTTCCTGGAAGGCGAAATGGAGAAATTCCTGTTCGGCGGCGGCGCGGCCAAGCCGGACGGCTACGTGCCCGAAGCCTGATCCGCATCAGGAAGCCCGTCACGATTCCGACTTCGGAGCCGTGGCCTGCGTCGCGGCGATGCGCCGGTTTCGTGTAGAACCGGGGGACTCCGGCCGGTCCGGAGCCCACAGGCACAAGGGAGAGTCCTGATGTTCCAGTCCAACAAGCAGCTCAAGAAGAAGTCGCTGTTCCTGCTCGCCGCCGGCATGCTCGTCTCGCTGGCCGCAATGGCCCTGCCGCACGCCGGCCCGGGCGAGAGCTACACCTTCACGTTCTACTCCGACGCATCGCGCACGGTCGAAGTCGGCGGTCGTTCCTATGGTTACTGCGGCGAGCCCTTCCAGTGGGGCCGCATGACCTCTTACTCGACCTACTACAAGACCACCTGCAACCCGCTGCCCTGATCGGGCGCCTCGGCGCGAATCACCGACGGACCCGGCCTGCCGCAAGCGGGCTGGGTTCGTTGCGTGCCGCGCACGGGTCTCAAGGAGAATCGTGATGTCCGCAACCAAAAAACCGTCGAAGAACAAGCTGTCGTTGTTACTGCTCGCCGCCGGCATGGCGGTGTCGCTGGCCGCCGTCGCGTTGCCGCATGCCGGTCCCGGCGAAGGATATGTCTTCACCTACTACTCCGACGCGACCCGCACGGTCGAAGTCGGCGGCCTGGGCTACGGCCACTGCGGCGAGCCCTTCGAGTGGGGCGAACGCACGCGCTATTTCACCTACGCCAAGAGCACCTGCGGCTGGGAACCGTGAGTCGATGCGCCCGGCGCATCGACACCGCGTTGATCTGCGACACGACGAAGCCCACCGCCTGCGGTGGGCTTCGTCTTTGCGGCGATCCGATCAATGCCCGCCGTCGATGCCGAACGCAGGCGGGTACACCACTTCGCCGGCATCGCCGGCCAGCGCGCCTGCGACCAACTCCAGCGCCATGAAGGCTTCGCCCGCGAACGGCGCCGCGAGCTTGCTCGCCAAGTCCGCGGAAAACCCGAAGCGCGGGTAGTAAGCGGCATGGCCTAGCACCACCACCGCTTCGCCGCCCAGCGCTTTACAACGCGCGAGCCCGTCGCGGATCAGCATCGAGCCGACGCCACGTCGCTGGTATTGCGGCAGCACCGATACCGGAGCGAGACAGAGCGCGTCGACGATGCGTCCGTCGACGACGACATGCAGGGTGGTGAACAGCACGTGCCCCACCACCCGCTCGCCGTCGACGGCAACCAGGGACAGCCGGACCAATCCATCCGCACGCAGGCGTTCGATCAGTTCGGCTTCGTCGCCACCGGCGAAGGCCGCGCGGGTGACGGCACCGATGCCGGCATGATGCCCGGCGTTTTCCAGTTCGATTCGCATGGATTTCTCCTGCCCGTAAGCGGGCTCTTGACGGCAGACGCGACTGAACATCAACAGGCTAAGCATGTCGGCCTCCGATGCTCGTGGCGAAAGCGCGCTATCGGTCGGCGCTGGATACTTCGAAATGGCCGCAACGCACCGGAGGGGTTCGGCCAAGGGCGTGTCGGCCAGCGGCTTCTGCGGCAGGACGAACTCATCCCGGAGGCATCGGGGCAAGCGATGGCGGTAACGATGAAGCCCGCGGCAAAGGCGCGGCGATGGTGGATGGCTCCACCTTGAGCGGTCGCGCACAGCGCGCGCCGCTTCCATTGGAAAATAGTCATGTCTGATGTCGGTTGTAGCCGAAACGGACGCGGCGGCGCGCATTCGCTTTACGCGAATGGCGAACGGACTCGACGCGTCTACCCACCCTCACGAAGTGAAGGGTTTAGCGGGTGGCTACACTCTCAGACATGTTGTCCCTCTGGGCCCGCCGGATAGCGGTGATACGGGGACGCGCACCGTAGTGTGCGAACACCGCGGGTGTCAAATCGTGCGCATCAGCGCCGATGCGGGCGCCGAACTGCAACCGCTCCTGCACGTTGGCCGCTCCAGCTTCGGGCTCCGGGGCTTTCGAGTCTCGGCGCCGACGCCGAGCGTTGTCGGCCACGCACATACGCAACGAAGCCGGTTTTCGCGCCGCTCTGTCGAGCGCCATCCGAACGCTCCATTCGGCCTCCAGAACACCGCGGCCACTCGTGGTCAGAAACTGACCATCAACGGCACATTCGCCGACCTCCAGTCAGAGACATCCGCGGGTACCGGCCCGCCCCATTACCCGGCGTGAAAGCGATTTCCTCAAACTGTGATGGGTGGCGCATTTTTTGCGACCTCCATCACATTAAGGGCGCCCCCCTCCCCCGATAGCGCCCAAGCCTCGCAAGGATCGTTCACGAATGTCGGCAAAACTCTGGATCCCACTGTGTCTGCTCGCCCTAACGGCGGCCGGCACCGGCACCGCACATGCCCAGGCCGGCATCGGCGTGCAAGCCGGAGCCTCACCGACCGGCACCATCGGTACGAATAAAGGCGACGTCGGCTCGGGCGCCTTGCAATGCCAGGCGGGCACCATCGTCCGCGGCGGCTATCACCGCGATAAGTCGATGAGCGCCGGGATCAGCTCCACCCGCGGCATGACCAACCGCGTAGGCCTGTACTGCGGTGGCATCACCACCAATGGCGTCACCGTCAGCGTGGTCAATCGCAATCCGAATGGCACTCCTGACGTACTGTCGGGCACCTATGCCGAGCCCGGTACCGAAGTCACCAATTACTGTCCGTCCAATCAGCTGGTGCACCAACTCGGCGGTTGGGACCGCGAATGGTCGAGCGGCCAATATCCACCGTGGTCCTCCTCGTTGAATCTGGTCTGCCGCCCGCTCACGCTCGACGCCAGTTCCTGGGTCCGCATGACCACCGGCGCCTCGACCAGCGTCGAAGTCGGGGTGCGCGAGACCATGGCCGGCCAACCCGCCCACGTTGCGCGCGGGCCGTTCTGCAGCAACACCTCGACCACGCTGGTCTCGGGCCTGTACATGCAGGCCGGCGGCGAAGGCTACGACGGCATCAACGTGTATTGCGGCAGCCTGTTGCAGGCACGCCACTCGGCGATCCTGAGCTTCACCGATTTCGCCTGGAACCAGACCCGTGGCGGCAGCGGTTGGCTGGTCAACCTGACCCAGGGCACAAGCTTGCTCGACAACGGTGCCGGAACCACCGGTGCCGGGCGCACCCCGCATGCCAATGCCGCTGCCAACCTCAGCACTGTGCAGACCGCAAGCGAGATCTACGTGCTGCCGGGCAGCAACTACCGCGCAGCGATCAGCCAACGGCCGAGCGGCATCGCCGCCAATACCTTCGTCACCAGTGGCACCTGCCTGACCGGCATCGCCTTGCTCAACGAACAGGACCAATCCTGCACGCTCGACGTCGCCGGCCTGCCCGACATCGCGGTGACGCTGACGACGCCCGCGCCGGCCTATAGCAACTACGGTCAGTTGCAGAACATCGTCCTGACCGCGACCAACCTCGGCCCAGGCGCGACCGACGGCAACGACGGTTTCACCGTGGTCGCGACCTTGCCGGCCGGTTGGACTGCGGGCACCTTGCCGGCCAACTGCACCGCCAACGGCGCCAACACAGTGGTGACCTGCGCGCTCAACCCGACCCCGCTCGCGGCCGCGGCATCGCCCGGCGCCAACGGCGGCACGGCCAGCTTCACCATTCCGGTCACGGTCAATTCGCCGACCGTCAGCGGCACCTACACCGCCAACGCCGCGCTCGGCCGCATCGTGCCCGACGGCGATGCCGATCCGACCAACAACGACTTCAACACCGCCAACGACACCGCCAGCGGCCCGCTGGTGTTGCAAAAGCAACCGATCCTGCGCCTGCGCAAAACGCTGCCGTTGGGCCGCTTCGTCGATGCCGACCAGTTCACGCTGAGCATCGCCGGCACCGGCGGCCCGGCCACGGCGACGACCACCGGCGACGGCAACACCGCGACCGGCGAGGCCTTGCTCGCCACCGGCAGCATCGGCTCGACCTACACCCTGTCCGAAACCGGGGCCGCCGGTGCGAACCTGGCCAACTACACGACCAGCTACACCTGCACCAACGCACGCGCCGGCGGCCAAACACCCAGCGGCAACGGCAGCAGCTTCAACCTCACGCCGGTGGCCGGCGACGACCTGACCTGCACGCTCTCCAATACGCGCGCACCGCTTGCGGACCTGATCATCACCAAAACCAATACTCCCGGTTCCGGCCCCAACGATCAGAGCGGCGACACCGTAGCCCGTGGCGCGACGACGCTGTATTCGATCGTAGTCACCAACAACGGCCCCGACGCGGTCAACGGCGCGGTACTGCGCGACCCCATCGCGAGCCGCAGCAACTTGAATTGCACGACACCGCCGACCTGCAGCGGCAGCGCTTGCCCGGTAACGCCGATCAGTCTGGCGACGCTGGACGCCGGGGTGCCTCTCGGCGCCCTGGCGAACGGCGCCAGCGTTACGGTGAGCTTGAGCTGCACGGTGAACTGAGGCGACGGACTGCGGCCAGGGACGAAAAGCGAAGCACCGCGGCTTTGCGCTTTTCTTCCGTCTCTGCGCCTTCGACAGCGACAGCGACAGCGACAGCGACAGCGACAGCGACAGCGACAGCGATGATGCGCCCACAGCGGGACGTCTACCGCAGGTGAATTCACCGCGCAGGCGTCGAGCGACCTGAAGAAAGAGGCGTGCCGCTGGCGCGCAAGCCGTCGCAGCCCTTCGAGCTGTCGCCGTTATGTTGCTGGCGGGCCTTCGTTCCCTGAAGGCCCTTACCGTGTGGAAACAACTACCGAGGGAGGGCCACACGTTGCCAGCCTGGCCAGCTTGGCGATTCAGCTGAGTGCGCGCAGTCGGTGGGCTCCGCGCCGAAGGGTCGGATTTCCCCTACCCGCCGGAAGGGCAAGGCCACCGTCGCCAGAGGCCCAGGTGCTTGAACAGACACCTCACCTCGCGGCGGTCGCCGAATCATGTCGTTTCCGCGCCGGGACATGACGATCGAATCCAATTGAACGGCGCCCAACGCCGGCTCTCGCGGCCCCGGCCTGCCGTCATGGCCGGCCGATCGACGACCCGGAGAAGACCGCCACCAGACCGATGACCAACAAAAGATAGAAGCAGCGATCGGCACGAATGCGATAAGACTCAGCGGTATCCCCGCAGCTTCTTCGCATTGCCGGCATAGCCCGCGCCCTCGTAAGCGTCGGCGATCGAATCGAAGCCCGATGCACCGCCACGGCCGAAAAAGAATCCGAGAATCGCGGGGAAAACAATCATGGCGACGCCGCCGGGAAATTCTTCGAACGTCTCGCACCGAATCCCTCAGTTGATCGGTGCATCTTGAGCCGATCGACTTGCCCACAGTTCGCCATGCGACCGTTGCCGGCTACTGTCGGGCCCAGCCGGGCTGTCTTTCCGGGTCCGCTCCGGCCTGCGCGATGAAGGATCCGGACGGGCCGGACACGCCGGGCATCGGCCAAGGCGCCTTGATGGAATCTGGCGGCTTGCGGTCGTGAGTCGGTGTTCGCTACCGGCTGCTGTCGCCCAAGTATCCAGCGAATGACGCTGCGCGCGTCGAAAGAATCGCCGCGATCGACACTGCGACGAGCATGGCCGCGCCACAAAAAACAAGGGCCTAGCGCGAACGCTAAGCCCTTGATGCAAATGGTGGCCGGGGAGGGAATCGAACCCCCGACACGGGGATTTTCAATCCCCTGCTCTACCAACTGAGCTACCCGGCCGTTCTTTCACGGTGCGCCGTGAGAGGAGCGGGATGATACGGATGCCGATGGAATCTGGCAAGCCTCATCGGCGCTGAACGAACCACGAGCTCGATGCGACGCTCCGCCACTGCCGGCGCATCATGTCGGCCAAGCCCGCAATGGCGGCCCGCGCCGCCGAGGAGTGGATCATGAAACGCCTGGTTCCGGCCGCTCTCGCCCTGCTCTTGCTGAGCGCCTGCGCGAGCAATCCCAAGATGGACGACGCGCAGCGCCTCGCGCTGTATCGCGCGCACGCCGCGGCGCCCGTCGACAGCTTCCAGTACTTCGGCCGCATCGACGGCTGGACCCCGCTCGGCGACAGCGCGCTCGCGGTGTGGACCAAACCCAACCAGGCCTATCTGCTCGAACTGCAGGGACGTTGCCCGGACCTCGACTTCGCTTCGGCGATCAGCGTGAGCAACCAGATGGGTCGCGTGCATTCGCGCTTCGACAAGGTCACCGTGCTCGGCCGACAGTCGATCAAGATGCCCTGCTTCATCGGCCGCATCCTTCCGCTCGACGTCAAGGCGATCAAGCAGGCGCAGCGCGACATGCGCGAAGCCGGGACGATGCCGGAAGATCCGAAGCCCTGATGTTCCGAAGTCGGCGGGCGCCCGACTTCGCATCGCGTTTGCGCGGCGTTCGATCGAACACACGGATGGGCGCGAGCGAACACATGCGCCCGCGGCGAACAGGTCCTCGCACATGCCGTCGACCGCGAGCGGACGGCAGTGCACCGATGCATTACGCAATGCAGCCCCGGCCGGCGCCCGGCGACGCCGCTCGCGATGATTAGCATCCGTGCCTCCGCAGCCCGGGCCGCGCCGTCCCGCCCGAGGCCGCCTGCCCAGGAGCGTGACCGGGGTCAGAAAAATCCTACACGGCGCCGCGCGTTCGACCTACTGCGCCAGACCGCGCCTCGGTCCAATCTGTACTCGCCCCGGCAGCACGGTCGATGCGATGACACGGATGCCGCTCAGCAACGGATTAAGGCCGTCACCTTGAGCAGGTGAGCCAGCGGAGTCGGGGCTACTCTTTGCAAGTGTTGGGGAAGTGGGCATGCACGGCGAAACGGAGTTCGCACCGAGGGCCAGGAAGGCCAGTCGGTTTGTGCCACGTGGTCTACGTGGGATTCGTGCATGAGGGCAGCATCGGTGGTCCAGGACATGCTCCACGAGCTGCCTCGCTATCTCCTCGTACTGGCCGCCGTCTCGGTGCTGGCTTTGCTGGCCCAGGCGGCGGCGCCTTCTTCCCCGCTTACCCCCTCGCCCTTGGCCTCGCCCAATCCCTCGCCGCTGGCGGGTGGCCGCGACGCGCGCCCGGCGCCGATTCCCCAATCCCCGCTCGCCCATCGCGGCGACATGCTGCGCGCAACGGCGGGCCAGCCCCTCAAACCGGCCGCGACCGCATCGCCCGCGCACGGCGAATCCCACGCAGCCCGCTGAGCCCTGGCGCCGGACTTTACCCCGGCCCTCCGCCGACACTCCGTCCGCCGACGTCCCCACCACCCTGACGGCGCCACCATTCGCCGTAGTATCCTCGCCGTTCTCATCACGACGGAGCGGCGGCATGAAAGCAGGGTCCTGGATGCGTCTGTTCGGCCTGGCGCTCGCCGCCGCCCTGCTCGCCAGTTGCGGCGGCGGACAGGTCCGCCGCGTTTCCGAGCCCGCCGCCCGCATCCAGCAACTGACCGTGCGCGCCAACGGCAGCTGGGCGGTCGAGGTGCGGATCGAGAACTTCAGCAGCATCCCGATGCGCTTCGACCGTTTCGACCTGCAGCTCAAGCTCGGCGAGGACGCCGCCGGCCAGCTCGTCGCACAGCCGTCGGTTTCGATCGGCCCGGAATCGGCCGACGTGGTCACCGTCAACCTGACCCCGTCGGGGGCGGCCAAGATCGCCATCGCCGACGCCCTGTCAGGCGGCCGCAGCCTGGCCTACAGCCTCAAGGGCGACATCGCCGCCACGCCCGACGAAGCCAAGCAACGCACCTTCACCATCGAGCGCAGCAGTGCGCTGAGCCCGGCCCCGGGCCTGCCCGGGGTGATGCGCTGAATCCGGGAGCCGGGAATCGGGGTTGGGAAATCGGTTGAGTCCACCGCTCCTGTTTCCCTGCCCGAATCCGTCGCTCTCGCCGCGTCCGTGCCGTTTCGATTCCCTTTTCTCCATTCCCCATTCCCGAGCCTATGAGCACCTATAAAGCCCCCCTCGCCGACATGCGTTTCGTCCTGTTCGACGTCCTCGGCGCCGAAGCCCAGTTCCAACGCCTGGGCTACACCGACGCCACCCGCGACGTGCTCGACGCCGTGCTCGAGGAAGGCGCGCGCTTCAACGAAACCGTGCTCGCTCCGCTCAACGCCATCGGCGACCAGATCGGCTGCAGCCACGACAAGGCCACCGGCGCGGTCACCACGCCGCCGGGCTTCAAGCAGGCCTATACCCAGTTCGTCGAAGGCGGCTGGTCCGGCCTCACCGCCGAGATCAAGTTCGGCGGCCAGGGTCTGCCGCATGCGGCCGGCGTGCCGCTCAAAGAAATGATCGACGCCGCCAACCTGGCCTGGGGCAACTTCCCCCTGCTCTCGCACGGCGCCACCGAAGCCTTGCTGCACCACGGCGAGGAATGGCAGCAGGAAGTCTTCCTCAAGCCGCTGGTCGAAGGCCGCTGGACCGGCACCATGTGCCTGACCGAACCGCATTGCGGCACCGACCTGGGCCTGCTCAAGACCAAGGCCGAACCGCAGGCCGACGGCAGCTACTCGATCAGCGGCACCAAGATCTTCATCACCGCCGGCGAGCACGACCTCACCGACAACATCATCCACCTGGTGCTGGCGCGCCTGCCCGACGCACCGGCCGGCAGCAAGGGCATTTCCTTGTTCATCGTGCCGAAGATCAAGGTCGCGCGCGACGGCAGCATCGGCGAAGCCAACGCGGTGCGTTGCGGCAGCCTCGAACACAAGATGGGCATCCACGGCTCGGCCACCTGCGTGATGAATTTCGACGGCGCCCAGGGCTATCTGATCGGCCAGCCGCACAAGGGCCTGATGGCGATGTTCACCATGATGAATACCGCCCGCCTCGCCGTCGGCCTGCAAGGCCTGGGCCTGTCCGACCGCGCCCTGCAGAACGCGCTGCGCTACTCGCGCGACCGTTTGCAGATGCGCGCGCTGTCGGGCGCGAAGTTTCCGGAGCTGCCGGCCGACCCGATCATCGTCCACCCCGATGTGCGCCGCATGCTGCTGACCTGCAAGGCGCTGGTCGAAGGCGGCCGGGTGATGGGTTACGACGCGGCACTGCAGGTCGATATCGCCCATGCCAGCGGCGACGAGAAAGAACGCGCCGACGCCGATGCGCTGATCGGCTTCATGACCCCGATCGTCAAGGCCTGCCTCACCGAGTGGGGCGTGGAATGCACCTACCACGCGCTGCAGTGCTTCGGCGGCCACGGCTACATCGCCGAGCACGGCATGGAACAGCTCGCCCGCGATGCCCGCATCACCACCTTGTACGAAGGCACCACCGGCATCCAGGCGCTCGACCTGCTCGGCCGCAAAGTCATGCAGCTGCAGGGCGCCGGCCTGCGCGTGATGCTCGAGAAGATCGAACGCTTCTGCGCCGACAACGAAGGCAACGCCGCGGTCGCCGAGTTCATCGGCCCGCTGCGCGCCAAGGCCGGCGAATGGCAGCAGCTGACGATGGCCGTCGGCAAGCGCGCCGCCGCCAACCCCGACGAAGTCGGCGCCGCCGCCTACGACTACCTGATGTACTCGGGTTATGTCTCGCTGGCCTACTGGTGGGCGCGCAGCGTCGCCGCGAGCGAAGCCTCGTCGCAGTCGGCGCGCTTCAAGACCGGCAAGCGCGAGACCGCGCGCTTCTACTTCGCCCGCCTGTTGCCGCGCAGCCAGGCCCACGCGATCACCATCGGCGCCAGCGTCGAGACCCTCACCGGCCTGGACGCGGAAGCGTTCGACGTCTGAGGCGTCGCCCCGACGATGCGGTTCCGCCGGCCAGTTCCGGCGGAACCGTAGTTTCTACGGTATTCGATCCAAGGCATTCGATCCAAACCAGGCCGCCCCTTCGGACCGGGCGCGCGCACCTTCGCCATCGCAACTACCAAAATCGTCATCAAACGGGTATAAGCTGGATTCCCGATGGAGACCGATAGAGCGAAGATCCGCCTGGTCCGAACCGGAACCCACGCTGAAATGCTTCAGCGTGAGCCGGATGCCACCGGCGTCCCCGATCCTTACTCGCCTTGGGCCGGTCCCCGCGCGGTTCCGCGCAACGCTCTCGAACGACTCAACTCCGTGCGGCTGCTGTCGCTCGATGCGCATGGCCGCGTGCTCGACTGGATGAACTGGCAGGAAGCCAGTTGCCTGTACGTGCGCGGCGCGGTCGCCTGGACCTTGGGCGATCCCTGCCTGGAAGTGCACGGCGGCACCAATCGCCTGACCGGCGAACGCAGCGTGCTCGAACTGCATCCGATCGTCGCCGCGCGCGGCCACGCCCGCCCGAGCGCGCTCGACCCGACTCCGGCCCTGACCAACGCCGCGCTGTTCGCGCGCGACAGCCACCTGTGCATGTACTGCGGCCACGACTTCCATCGCCCGCACTTGACCCGGGACCACGTGGTCCCGGTGTCCAAGGGCGGTCGCGACATCTGGGAGAACGTGGTCGCGGCCTGCTTCCAGTGCAACTCGCGCAAGGGCAACCGCACCCCGCAGCAGGCCAGCATGCCGCTGCTCGCGGTGCCGTATCGCCCGAGTTGGGTCGAGCATCTGATCCTGTCCAACCGCAATATCCTGGCCGACCAGATGACTTTCCTGAAAAACCAACTGCCGAAGAACGCCCGCCTGAATGCATGAAGGCGTGAAGCCCGTCGCAGTATTGAGGCGATAGCCCCGGCCCGGGTGCCGAATAAGGGTCATAAACGACGTATAGCGCGCGTTGACGACAATCCAGTCGTCCCGGACACTCGTCGCAATCGATTTCACGGACACCTCACAGATGCCTTTGACCCTCGGTCTGACCGGCATGGACCCGGCGACGGAGTCCGCCTTGCAGACGGCCTTCAAGGTCGCCAATGCCCAACTCGGCGGTCACTGGACTCTGCTGCCCGAACAACAGGCCCACTTCGTCGTCGTCGACATGGACAGCATGTACGGCCCGATGAGTTGGCTGCGCCTGCACGCGACCGGCAAGTCGGTGATCGCCCTGACCGCGGCCCAGCGCACCCAGGCCGATTTCCTGCTGTCGCATCCCTTCACCAGCGATTCGATCTCCAAGCTGCTCGGCGAGATCGCCTTGCAGTCCGGCCAGGCCCTGCCGACGCCCGCTCCGGCCCCCGCACCGGCGACGGTCGAGATCCCGAAGCAGCCGCTGACCGACCCGACTGCGGCCCTGCCCGATGTCGTCGTCGAACTGCTGCAGACCGACCGCGCCCAGGCCAATGCGGCGGCGGCCAAGGCGGCGGTGCAGCAAGCCGCGCCCGCGCCGGCCGCAGCAATCGTTGCGGCACCTGCGCCTGTTGCGCCCGTCTCCACTCCCGCTCCTGATCCGGCCCCGACCCCGGCCCCGACATCCCCCCCGGTGGCCAGCGCAACGACCATCGCCGCGGCCGCTACACCCGCGGCCACGGTGATGCCGACCGGCCCGGCCATCACCGCTCGCGGCGACGGCTTGCTCGACTGGCTGGTGCCCGGCCGCCTGCGCGGTCTGTTGCGCGTGGTCCAGGGCAACGAGCGCCTGTTGATCGACGCCGATCAGCGCAAGTACCACGGCCCGGCCGCACTCAAGCCGCTGGCCGACTGGTTCGATCGCGGTTTCGCCGCCTCCGATTTCGAAGTCGTGCCGGCCGCGCAGTGGGAAGCCGCCGCGGCCGAACTCGGCGCCTCGATGCCGCTGACGCGCCTGGTGTGGTTCGGCAACCTGCTCGCCGGCCAGGGTCGCCTCGCCCCGGGCTACGACCCGCAGCGCCGCTACCGCATGACCAAGTGGCCGCAGACCGAGCGCGAATATCCCAAGCACTTCCGCATCGCCACGGTGATGATGAAGGCGCTCGCGACCGTCGCCGAGATCGCCGAAGCCAGCGGCGTCACCGAAGCCGAGGTCGCCGATTTCATCAACGCCAGCCTCGCCACCGGTTTCGCCGAGCCCGAGGGCGACCCGACCCCGGTCGAGCCGTCGAAGTCGAGCGGCGGCCTGTTCGGGCGTTTGCGCGGCCGCTGAACCGCGCCTGCGGCGATCCGCCGCGGCCTCCGGTTTTTCCCGGGCACGGCGCCTTGCCGTGCCGGGCTGTCTGAACATGAAGCGGTCGGACTTCTTGCTCGCCTCACGCGGGGGCGGGACAATGACCGACTAGCTGAAGACAGATGGTCGTAATGATCGATTCGCAGCGCTACCCCCGTCTTTCCCGTATTCAGGTCCCCGCCGACCTGCGCCGGTTCCCCGAAGAGGAGCTCCCGGCGATCGCCGAGGAACTGCGCGCCTACCTGATCGAACAAGTCGCGTTGGTGGGCGGCCATTTCGGCGCCGGGCTCGGCGTGATCGAGCTCACCGTGGCCTTGCACTGGCTGTACGAAACCCCGGTCGACCGACTGGTGTGGGACGTCGGTCACCAGTGCTACCCGCACAAGATCCTCACCGGCCGTCGCGATGAGATCCACACCGTCAAGCAGAAGGATGGCGTGGCGCCGTTTCCGAAGCGTGACGAATCCGACTACGACACCTTCGGCGTCGGCCACAGTTCGACTTCGATCTCGGCCGCGCTCGGCATGGCGCTCGCGCTGCAGCACGCCGGCGACGAGCGCAAGGTCGTGGCGGTGATCGGCGACGGTGCGATGACCGCCGGCATGGCTTTCGAGGCGCTCGCCCACGCCGGCGGCCTGGAGGACCCCGAGCCGAACATGCTGGTGATCCTCAACGACAACCAGATGTCGATCTCCGAAAACGTCGGCGGCGTCACCAAGATGCTCGGCCGCCTCACCAGCAGCCGCACCCTCAACGCGATCCGCGAAGGCGGCAAGAAGCTGCTCGGCGACAAGCGCAAGCCGGCGGCGAAGTTCGTGCGCCGCTGGGAAGAGCACTGGAAGGGCATGTTCGTGCCCTCGACCTTCTTCGAGGAAGTCGGCTTCCACTACACCGGCCCGATCGACGGCCACGACCTGCCCGCGCTGCTGCACGCGATGAAGACGCTCAAGGGCCTCAAGGGCCCGCAGCTGCTCCACATCATCACCACCAAGGGCAAGGGCTACGAACTCGCCGAGGACGACCAGATCGGCTATCACGCGGTCGGCCCGTTCGATCCCGAAAAGGGCCTGATCAGCAAGCCCGGCGCCAAGAAGCCGAGCTACACCGATATTTTCAGCGAGTGGCTGTGCGATATGGCCGCCGCCGACGAACGCCTGCTCGGCATCACTCCGGCAATGCGCGAAGGCTCCGGCCTGGTGCGCTTCAGCAAGGAATACCCGAAGCGTTACTTCGACGTCGCCATCGCCGAACAGCACGCGGTGACGCTGGCCGCCGGCATGGCCTGCGAAGGCGCCAAACCGGTGGTGGCGATCTACTCCACCTTCCTGCAGCGCGGCTACGACCAGCTCGTGCACGACGTCGCCATCCAGAACCTCGACGTGCTGTTCGCGATCGATCGCGGCGGCGTGGTCGGGCCGGACGGTGCGACCCACGCCGGCAACCTCGACCTGTCCTACCTGCGCTGCGTACCGAACATGGTGGTGATGGCGCCGGCGGACGAAGACGAGTGCCGCAAGATGCTCAGCACCGGCCATCGCTACGAAGGCCCGGCGGCGGTGCGTTATCCGCGCGGCACCGGCCCCGGCGTGGCGATCCAGCCGACCCTCGACACCTTGCCGATCGGCAAGGCCGAGCTGCGCCGCAACGGCTCGCACATCGCCCTGCTCGCGTTCGGCGCGATCGTGCCGGCGGCCGAACAGGTCGCCGCCGAACTCGGCCTGACCGTGGTCAACATGCGCTTCGTCAAGCCGCTCGACCGCGCACTGATCCTGGAACTGGCCCAGACCCACGAAGGCTTCGTCACCCTCGAGGACAACGTCGTCGCCGGCGGCGCCGGCAGCGGCGTGGCCGAGTTGCTCGCGGCCGAGGGCATCGTCCTGCCGATCTTGCACCTGGGTCTGCCCGACGAGTTCCAGCACCACGCCAGCCGCGAGCAACTGCTCGCCGAAGCCGGCCTCGATGCCGCGTCGATCCGCGCCTCGGTCCTGCGCCGTTGGCCGCAGGTCACCGCCGCGCCGGTCCAAACGGCGATCGGGTGATCGACCGGATGCAGGTTGCGTCGGGGCATATCGCAACGCGCCTGCTGCTGGGGAGCTGCATCTTGGCATGCAGCTTTTCGGCCATGGCCGCCGTTTCGGACTACGACCACCTGATTGCGCGCGTATCCCATTCCTGCGATGCGCCTTTCGAGCTGCAGATTACCCTGACCAATCCGGGCAAGTCCGAAGTCAACTTGCTGAGAATGAGTCTGCCTTGGCATGAAGAACATCGCCACCTTCGTATCGAGGGATACGAAACGCCGAGAGGACGTCCCGCCATACCGTTGAAGGAGTTCGCGGCCATTGCGGATCGATACGGGGCGGTGCCCATTCCTGCCGGAAAATCGATTTCGGGGCGCCTCGACCTGCGACGCAGTTTCATGCACGAAGACACGACGGAGCTCGGCAAAGCACCGACGCTTTTCAAGATCGATTTTCCGAAGCCGAGGCGCTACCCAGGCACACCTCGTTTGAAAGATCGTGTTTACAACGTCGTCGTAAACGGACCTTCGTTCGAACTCTATGTTCCGAAGCAAGATTGGTACGGCGCCCCCTGCCCTGTCTTTACCGTCGTGACGCCAGCTCCGACGGAGTCGCTGGTGACTCGCCCTACCCCATCCACACCGGCATCAGCACCAGCGCGCTGACCACGGTGGCGATCGCGACCCGGGTGCTCGCGCGCGGCGCGAGCGTCATCAACAAGGTCCAGGCCAGCGCCGACAGCATCAGCGCAGCGCACCAGAACACCGGCCCTTGCGACCAGCCCCAGCCTTCGACGAACAGGGCGAAATCGAGCACGAGCAGAAGCCAACCGGCCGCGCGCAGCCAACGACCGCGGCGCGGGTCGAATGCGCGCGCGAACAACTGCCGGTGATGTTTCTCCAGTCCAAGACTGAGCAGACACCAGGCCGCGATACCGAGACTGAAACCCAACCACAGCATGCGCCGCTCCTCAGTGATCGGCCACGGCCGTTTCGTCGACCGCGGCATCGCGGTGCGCCGCGCGGCCGCGACGCGCCGGCGCCGGCAGACCCGCCTTGGCGAACGCATGCCGCGCGAGCCAAGCGAAACCGACGCACAAGGCCAGCGCGGTCAGATCGACGCCGGCCAGGGCCCAGTCGCCGCGCGCGATCGTCGCGAACAGATGGCTTTGCGGCGCCGTCGCCAGGTTGACCAGCGGAATCGACCCGCAGGCGACAGCGTTGAGAGCAAAGAAGTGGCCCCAGCCGCGCGTACGCACTGCCGGGATCGCGGCGTACAGCGAGGCCAGGATCCACACCGCGCAGAACACGCCGATTTCCCAGCTCGCACGTTCCGGAGTAGCTGCCGGTATCAGGCGGTTCGCGATCAGCATCGCCGAGCTCGCCAGCGGCATGCCTCCGACGACGCCGAGATTCAACGCTTGCACCAGGCCGTAACCCGACCAGGCGCCGGCCTCGGCGACTTTCTTCGCGCGCTTGTTGACCCAGACCTGCATGCCGCTGGCGATCATCACGCAGCCGGCCAGGCCGAGCACGAAGTACAGCCAGCGCAAGGCGCTGCCGCCCCACTGCGCCATGTGCAGGCCGCCGAGGAAGGTATAGGTCTTGTAGCCGGCCTTGAACGCGCCCGACTCGTGCAGCAGCTTGCCGTCGTTGGCGTCGTAGAACACCTGATCGAAATTCCACGCCACCGCGCGGCTGTGGTCGCCGCCGAAGGAAATGGTCGCGCTGGTGTCGTCCGGGTGGTGCACGCTGACCCAGGAGATCGGTTGGCCCAGGCGCTCGCGCGCGTCGGCGATCAGCTTGTCGATCGGATAGATCGACTTCAGCGGCTGGTGCGTTTCCGGGCGCTCGTAGCTGTCGCTGGCTTCGACGTAGAACTTCTCGACATCGCCGTCGTAGGCGGCGAGCAGTCCGGCCGGCATGTAGTTGGCGACGAAGATCGCCACGCCGGTGTAGGCGATCATCAGGTGGAACGGCAGGCCGAGCACGCCGGTCAGGTTGTGGCCGTCGAGCCAGGCGCGTTGTCCGCCGCTGTTGGGGCGGAAGGTGAAGAAGTCCTTGAAGATCCGCTTGTGGATCACGATGCCGGTCAGGATCGCGATCAGCATGAACATGCCGGCGATGCCGACGATGTACATGCCCCAGGTTTCCGAGTGCAGGTTGTAGTGCAGGGTGAAGAAGAATTCGCCGCCGGCGGTTTCCGGTATGACCTGGCCGGTGCTGGTGTCGATGTTGATCGCATCGTGCGGGCCGGCGTCGTAGTACACCGCCGACTGCAGGGCCGGGCTACGCTCGCTGGGCAGGGTCACGTAATAGGCGTGCGGGTGCGGCTTGGCGATGCGCTGCAGGCCTTCGACCGTCTTGCCCAGGTCGATGTTCTCGACCGGGGTCTTGCCGTGCAGCGCCGGCTGCATCCAATGGGTGAGCTCTTTGTCGAAACAAGCGATGGTGCCGCCGACGAAGATCACGAACAGCAACCAGCCGATCACCAGTCCGGCCCAGGTGTGCAACCAGGCCATCGCCTGCGAGAAAGTCTTTTTCATGCGCGCGGGCTCACGGTCGGGCACCGAGTTCGGGGAACAGCGCGGCGATGCCGTACAGGGCGATCGCCCACAGCGCCGGCGCCCAGCACGCGCGCCAGGGCGTGCGCGCGGCGAAGGCGTACATGGCGACGCCGCACCAGACGAAGAAACACAGCAGGCTGGCGGTGACCACCCGGTCGTTGCGGCCTAGCGGCAACACCAGGGTCAGGAAGGCGGTCGAGGCATAGGCCACGGCGTAGCCGATCACCACGGCGGCGAACGCGCGCACCGCGACTTCGCCGCGATAACGCCACGACAAGGTCGGGCGCGGCTTGCGAATGGGCGCGGAGGCCGCGCGAGCGAGGGTCTGGGTCATTGTCATACGCGGATCATGGCCTGGCCGCTCCATGCGGCACTCCGGCCGGATGGATTGCGTAGCGTGCTCGAAGCGTGCTCGTAACGGGGCGAGCCGCCAGTCTAATTGGCAATAGTTCTCATTTGCAAACCGGGCCGGATCGCGTCTCGAGCCGCCCATGCCGCCCGCCAATCGGTCGCTCGGCCTTGCCGGGCCGGCGCAGTCGCGCGCCGCTGCCCAGCCCAATACGATTCCAATACAACTCCGACACAACTCGCCCCACAGTCCGACCCCGGGACCGGCTACGATCCCGGCTTCCGCTGAGTCCCATCCCCCGCTCAGGAGCGTCACGGATGCGTCGTGCCCTTTTTGCCGTACTGCTGTTGGCTTTGTTGCAACCCGCCGCCCTCGCCCAGCAAGCCGCGCCGCCGGCCGGCGACATACGCGATCTCGACACCCTGGTGGTCACCGGCGAACAGCCCGGACCCGGCATGTGGAAGGTCGTGCGCGGCGGCCACGTGCTGTGGATCCTCGGCACGTTGAGCCCACTGCCGAAAGACATGACCTGGTTGTCGCGCGACGTCGAGGCGGCGATCGCAGAGTCGGAGGAGATCATCGCCCCGCCCTCGGTCAACTTCGGCACCGAGCTCGGCATGCTGCGCACGATGATGCTGATCCCGAGCGCGCTCAAGGCGCGCAAGAATCCCGACGGCAAGACCTTGCGGGAAATCGTCCCGGCCGACCTTTACGCGCGCTGGTTGACGCTCAAGGCGCGCTACATCGGCCGCGACGGCGGCGTCGAGAAATGGCGGCCGATCTTCGCCGCGCAGGAACTCTACGAAGCGGCGATCGGCCAGTCCGGGATGACCCTCAAGGGCGTGGTCCAGCCGGTGGTCGAGAAGACCGCGAAGCAACATAACGTGCCGATCGTCGAAGCCCGGGTCACGGTCAAGATCGAAGATCCGAAGGCCGCGCTCAAGGAGTTCTCGGCCAGCGCGCTCGACGACCGCGAGTGTTTCGCCAAGACCTTGTCGCGCATCGAGGGCGACCTGGAGTCGATGCGCGCACGCGGCAACGCCTGGGCAGTCGGCGACATCGCCAGCCTGCGCACCCTGCCGCAGGGCGATCAATACCGCACCTGCCTGGAAGCCCTGGCCACCACCGGCGTCGCCAAGCGTCTGGGTTTCGGCGATCTGCGCGAGCGCGTCACCGCGACCTGGCTCGAACGCGCGCAAGACTCGCTGGCGAAGAACCGCAGCACCTTCGCGACCTTGCCGGTGTCGGACCTGCTCGAACGCGGCGGCCTGCTCGACCGCCTGCGCGAACAGGGCTATACCGTCGAAGACCCCTGAGCGGCGGCGTCGCGCCGCGTGGCGTTCAATCGCGCAGGCGGCGCACCCGGCCGCGGTGGCCGTCGACTTCGATCCGCTCGCCATCGCTCAGCTCGCCCAGGATGCCGGGCAAATTCGCCACCGCCGGAATACCGAACTCGCGCGCGACGATGGCGCCGTGGGACAGATAGCCGCCGGTCTCCATCACCAGCGCGCCGGCCCTGAGGAACAGCGGCGTCCACGCCGGGTCGGTGCTCGGCGCGATCAATACATCGCCGGTCTCGAGCGCGGCCGCCTCGCGCGGGTCGCGCACGATGCGCGCCCGCCCATGCGCGCGCCCGGCGCCGATCGGCGTGCCCGACCAGAACGTCCCGTGCGCATCCTGCGTCGCGGTCGCCGCGCTCGCCGCAGCGACGGCGGCGAGTTCGCCGTGTTCGATCACCACCTCGGGTTCGGCCGTCGCCGCCCAGTGCAGGCGCATCGCACGACGCTCGTCGGCGCGGGCTTTGGCATGACGCAGGCCGAGCCGGCCTTCGGCAACGGCACACAGCTCCTCGGCGGTCAGATCGAAGACTTCATCGGCCTGGGCGAAGCCGCCGTCGCCGGACAAGCGTTCGCCCAGCTTCATCGCGAGACGACGTATCGCCTCGAAGTACGCCATCAAGGCGCTGCGCGCGGCCTCGCGCTGGTTGCAATCGACGATGGCGCTGCGCAACAGGTGGCGGATCAGCGGCCGCAGCCAGGCCGGTGTGCACGCGCTCAAGCGCTGCCAGGCCTGCGCCGAAATCTCGCGCTGGCGCTGACGCAAGGCCTGCGCATCGCGTCCGACCAGGGACGACACCACATCGAGCAGATAGGCCGGTTGCTCGCGCCAACGCGGCTGGCGCAGATAACTCTCGGCCACCGCGCGGTGGCCGTAGCGTTCGAGAAAGCCGGCAAATTCGCGACGGAATGCGCTGCTCTGCGGCAACTGCGCCGACCACTGCGCACTGTCGCGACCGGCGCCGCGCAGCCACGCCAATGCGGCTTCGTCCCCCGCCGCGACCTGCGCCAGCGCGATCAGGTCGTAGCCTTGTTGCGCGGTCACGCTCGCCTCGCCGCCGGCCATCAACGCCGCCGTCAGCGCCTGTCCCTCGCCGGGACAACGTTTGTCGACCAGGTCGACGAGGGTGGTCAAGGTGCCGCCCGCCGAACCTTGCAGGAAGAACAATTCGTCCGATGCGCGCACTTGCGCGACCCGCTGGCGCAATAGCGCGGCGAGCCCGCGATTGCCCTGCGACAATTCCTGTTCGCGCCAGGCCCTCGCCTGTTCGCGCGCACGGGCCAGATCCGCCGCCGCGCGGCGGCGTTTCTTCAGCGAGCGCCGCATGAAGCGCAACAAACGTCCGCCGCGTTGCGCACGTGCGCGCCAGGACGGCGCCGGCACCGCGATCGTCCCCTGGCTGCCGCCGAGCAAGGCGTTGATCGCCGCCGGCGCGATGCCGTAAGCGTCATGCCCCTCCCATTGGATCAACGACGCCTCCAGATAGACCCGGCCGTGATGCAGGCTGGCGTGGGCGACGCCGGGCAATACCCGATAGCCGCCGAGTTCGTAACCGAGCGTCAGCATGCGGTCCGCGGCGATCGCGTACAGCGACCAGTCCATCGCCGACAGCGGCTCGGGCAGGATTTCCTTGGTGTTGCCGCGCGTCCACAGGCTCGGTTGTTGCGACAGCGCCGGATAGGTATGGCGCGCGCTCGCCGTGACCGGTCGTGCCTGCACGATCCAGAAACGTTCGCCGTCCCAGACCCATTCGACATCGAAGCGCGGCCGGGCGAAATCGAGCGCAACCGCGGCGTCGCGCGCGAGCGCGGCGATCTCCACCGCGCCCGCCGGGGTCAGCACCGCGCGTTGCGCCAACTCGCGCGGGGTCTCGGACAATTCCGTGCCGCCGTCGGCGCGTTCGCGCGACTGTTGGCGCTTGGCGCCGACGCGTTGCTCGATCAGCTCCAGGCCGTCGTCGATGCGCCGCACTTGCAGGCGGTACTCGTCGACGTCGGCATGGCCGCCGACCAGGGCTTCGCCGAGCCCCCAATGCGCATTGATCAGCACACGGTCGTCGCGGCCGGACAGCGGGTCGCAGGTGAACACCACGCCGGAAGCGACCGCCGGCAACAGCGGCATGATCACCACCGCCATCGCCGTGTCGTCGGCCGCGAAGCCGAAACGTTCGCGATAAGCGACCGCCGCGGGCTCGCGCGCCGAATCCCACACCGAGACGATCGCGGCGGCGAGCGCCTGCGCACCCCGGACGTTGAGGCAGGAACGATGCAGGCCGGCGAACGAAGCGCGCGCCGAATCCTCCTGCGGCGCCGACGAACGCACCGCAAGCGGACGTTCGCTCCAACCGCGGGTGTGCAATTCATCGAGGATGCGTGCCAGCAGCTCCGGCGGCACCGAGCCGTCGGCGGCCCGTTCGCGGCTGGCCGTGGCGGCGATCACCAGCCCGTCCGGCACCGGCAATCCCAGCTTCGCCATCCGGCCGAGTTGCCAAGCCTTGCCGCCGGCCTGCGCAGGCCCGGCCTCGGCCGCGGCCGGCCAGTCCAGCAACGAGGCGCTCATCGCGGCTTCCGCGAGCCGACCGGGCGGCTCGCGCCATGCACGAAGACATCGACGATCGCGGCGAATTCGTTTTCCAGATCGCCGTCCGCGCTAGCCAGCCAGCGCATCAGCGCGGCGAGATGCAGATGCTGCAACAAGCTCGCCAGATGCGCCGGCGACAGGTCGTCGCGCAGTTCGCCGCTGCCCTGCCCGGCGGCGATCAAGGCCTCGAACAAACGCTCCATGCCGCTGCGTTCGCCATCGTCGTCGCGCGCACGCGCCGCGGCGTCGACCTGCCGGAAACGGAAGCGCAGGTAGTGCGGCAGATACGCGCGTCGCCCCTGGTACCACTGCGCCGAGGCCTCCAGCCAGCGCGACAGGCCCGAAACGAAGCCGGCGGGCTCGCCGAGGCTGGCGCCCCGCCCCTTCATGGCGCCCATGGCCGAGGCCAGCTCGCCATGGAACTGATGCGCCAGCAAGGCCTCCTTGACCGGAAAGTGGTTGTAGAGCGTGCCCTTCGCCACGTCGGCGGCCTCGGCGATCTGCTCCATCGTCACCGCCTCGAAGCCACGCGCCTCGAACAACCCGAACGCGGTCGCGGCGAGATGGTCGAGCGTCTGGTTGCGCTTGCGCTCGCGGCGGCCGGCCTCGGGGGCCGGCTGGGGCTGGGGCTGGGGCTGGGGCTGGGGCTGGGGCTGGGGCTGGGGCTTGGACTGCGATCTGGGAACCGGCATGAGCTTTTGCCTTGGTGGACCAAGATCAATTTTATACATCGTTCAATTTTAGTGGCAAGTGCTTTGCGCCCTCCCCGCCGATCCCACCCGCCCCCAGGCCGCCGACAGCGAACGCCTCGCTCAGGAGCGCGAGCGCATATCGTCCAGCACTGGCACCAGAGCCAAGGTCATCAACAGGACAGCGAGCGGGATCGTGGCGCTGAAACCGATCCGGCTGAACCCGACCGCCCCGATCACGCCGCCGACGAAGAACGCGGCGACCAGAATGGCCAGGGTCCTGAGCTTGCGAGGATTCGCCGTCACTCGAGGGACGCTTTCGCTGTCCGGGGTGCGGTTCCAATACAGGAACTTGCCCAGCTCGATGCCGAGGTCGGTGATCATGCCGGTGACGTGGGTCGTGCGGATTTCCGCGCGCGACAACTTGGTGATCATGGCGTTCTGCAGGCCCATGATGAAACACAGCACCATCACCGTGACCGACACGAACAACAATTGCCGTCCTTGCAGGTTGCCGCCCAACAGACCGAACGCAAGCAAGAGGCCGGCCTCGATCAACAACGGCAGGGCGAACTCGCTGTGCAGCCGACGGCGGCGTCCCCAATTGATCAGGATCGCCGAACAAGCGGCGCCGGCGACGAAAGACAGCAACGCGCCAAGACCGTCGAGCACCAGGCCCAGACTGCCGAGCGCGAGGTCGTCGGCCATCGCCGACAAAATGCCGGACATGTGCGAGGTGTATTGCTTCACCGCGAGGAAACCGCCGGCGTTGACCGCGCCGGCAACGAAGGCGAGGTAGTACGCGAGGTGACGGTCGGCGCCCGGGAGGCGCTCCTTGGCGGTCAGGTTACGGAGATAAGCGATAGGCATTCGGCCCTCTGCACAACCGCGCCGGCGAATCGCGACGGCCTGCATTATCGCTTGCGCGCGGCGCGGCGGCGCGCAAGCGTAGCTAGCCGGCCGCCTGGTACTCGTCCGGCAGTTGCGCCGCCAGCGCATGGCGGGCGTAGCTCGCCGCACCGAGCAAGCCCGCATGCGGGTGGGTGACCGCCAGCACCGGCACGGCCGCCATGACCGGCGAGAAGCGTCCCTTGTGCTCGAAGCGTTGGCGGAACCCGGAGCATTGCAACGAGTGCAGCATCTTCGGCACCAGCCCTCCAGCCAGGAACACGCCGTCCCAGGCGCCCAAGGTCAGCACCAGGTCGCCGGCGACGGCGCCGAACGCCGCACAGAAGATGTCGATTGCGCGCAGACAACGCGCATCGCCCTCGGCCGCCATCGCGGTGATGTCGCACGGCTGCAGCCGACCGGGATCGGTCTGGGCGATCTGGCTCAAGGCGCGATGGATGTTGACCAGGCCCGGGCCCGAGATCAGTCTTTCGTTCGACACCCGGCCGAACTCCTTCGACAGGTATTTGAGGATCTGGATTTCCTCCGGCGTTCCCGGCGCGAAGCTGATGTGGCCGCCTTCGGTCTCGAGCGGGTGACAGCATCCGTCGCGGACGATCAACCCGCCCACGCCGAGCCCGGTGCCCGGCCCGAGCACGGCGTAGTTGCGCGCCTGTCGCAGGTCGTCGGGCTGCCAATCGGCGCCGCCGATGCTGACCGCGTCGTCGGGCTGGTACAGTCCGATCGCCATCGCCTGCGCGGTGAAATCGTTGATCAACGACAAACGCTCGAAGTTCAGCATCGCCCGGGTGCGTTCGGTGGAAATCACCCAGGGATGGTTGGTGATGCGCGCCTCCTGCCCGGCGACGCGGCCGGCGACCGCGAACACGCCGCTACCGGCGCTCGCCTCGACTTGCGCCAGATAGTGCTGGGCCGCATGGCCGAGCGAAGGGAAATCGACGACCGCGTACTCACGCACGCTGTCGAGCCGGACCGCCGTCGACCGGTCCGCATCGCACAGCGCGAAGCGCGCATTGGTTCCGCCGACATCGGCCAGCAGGATATTCATGGCCATCAGCGTCCGTCGACCGGAGTGAAACGGATGGCCTGCCCGCCGCCCGGCGCCAAGCGGATCGACAGCACCTCGCCCCGACGCACGTCCCTGCTCTCGCGCGCGAACGAAAAGCGCTCGTCCTTCCAGTGGGCATCGGCGCCGTCGCGGTAGATCTCGGCGCGATAGGTCTTGCCGGCATCGAGGAAATCGAGCGGCACCTTCAAGGTGCGTGCGTTCTCGTCGGAAATGCTGCCGAGAAACCAGTCGTCGCCGCCGCGCTGCTTGCGCGCCACGGTCGCGTAATCGCCGACTTCGCCGTTGAGCACACGCGTATCCGACCAATCCACCGCCACGTCCTTGATGAACTGGAACGCGTCCGGATAGCGCTCGTAGTGCTCGGGCAGGTCCGGCACCATCTGAATCGGGCTGTACAGCACGACGTACAGCGCCAGTTGCTTGGCCAGGGTGCTCTGAATCGGCATGCCCTTGGCGCCGCTCAGGCTGAGGATGCCCGGGGTGAAATCCATCGGCCCGGCGAGCAAGCGGGTGAACACCAGATTGGCCTCGTGCTCGGGGGGATTCGGCGGCTTGCCCCAGGCGTTGTACTCCATGCCGCGCGCGCCCTCGTTGGAAATCCAGTTCGGGTAAGTCCTGCGCAGGCCGGTGCTCTTGATCGGTTCGTGCGCGTTGATCGCGATATGGTGCTTGGCCGCTTCCGATACGACCTTCAGATGATGGCGCGCCATGTCCTGGCCTTCGTGCCAGGCGCGACGCAGCTTGCCGTCGGCGCCGCGGAGCTGGATATCGCCGGCATCGGCTACATAGCCGGTCTTGACCGCGTTCACGCCCATACGCTGATACAAGGCCAGTGCCGCATCCAATTGCGATTCGTAACGGGCGACGTTGCCGGCGGTTTCATGATGGCCGATCAACTGCACGCCCTTGGACTTCGCGTACGCGCTGAGCTTGGGCAGATCGAAGTCGGGGTAGGAACGGGTGAAATCGAACTCGCCGCCGTCGCCGAACCAGTGCCCGTCCCAGCCCAGGTTCCAACCTTCCACCAGCACGCCCTTGAAGCCGTTCTTCGCGGCGAAATCGATATGGCGAATCACGTTCTCGTTGGTCGCGCCATGCCGCGGCCCGGAGGACCAGGTCTTGCTGTCCAGATGCATCTCCCACCAGACCCCGGCGTACTTCATCGGCTTGAACCAGGACACGTCGCCAAGCTTGTTCGGCTCGTTGAGGTTGAGGATCAGACTCGACATCGCCAGGCCACTGGCATCGTCGGCCACTTGGACCGTACGCCACGGCGTATGGAACGGGGCCAGGCGAACGACCTTGCCCACGCCCTCGCCCGGTGTCAGCACGCTTTTGAGCCGGCGGCCGTCCACCCGCACCAGGTTCATGCCCGAGTAGTCGACCAGGGCCGCCTCGTGGATCGAGACATGGGTCCCGTCGGCCAACTTCGCCGTGACCGGGGTCTGGGCGAAGCCGATCGCCTCGATGGGCGTGCGGTGATACAGGTACTCCTCGCGATTCCATTCGCCCGCCGGGATCCACCAGGCCGTGCCTTCATGGGCCAGATTGAACTCGGTCAGCTCTTCCTCGATCACGACCGGCTCCGGCCCCTGCTCGGGGAACTCGTAACGGAACCCGAGGCCGTCCTCGTACAGGCGGAAGACCACATCGAACCTGCGTTTCGCCCCCAGGGTCTCGCCGATCGCCACGCGCAGTTCGTTGTAGCGGTTGCGCACGAACTGGCGCTCGCCCCAGGGCTGCTCCCAGGTGTCGTCGTGCGGACTCGTGCTTTTACTCACGAAGGCGAGGTTGCGCTCCAGACGCCCGTTGCCGAGCAACATGCCCAGACGCGAGTCGGCGATCAACGCGACTCCTTTGCGGTCGACGCGATAACTGAGTTTGCCCTCGTCTTCGACGACGACACTGACCCGCAGACTGCCGTCGGGCGATTGCGCCTCGGCGACGGTCGCTGCGCGCGCGGGCTCGAAAGGCGCCAGGAACAGTGCCCACAGCGACAGCGCTGCCGCCATCGCGCAGCGCTGCCGCCGGAATGAAACGAACATGGTTTTCATCGGGGAAAGACTCCGTTCGACGGTCAAAAGGCCACTCGCACGCCCAGCTCGAAACGCCGCGCATAGGGCTCGTAGAAGGTGGTGAAGCGCTTGTCCATCGCGTAGGTATGCTCTTCTTCCTCGGTAATGTTGTAGATCTGCAGAAAGGCGGTGACCGCATCATTGAACTGATAGCTGCCGCTGAAGTCCAGGAAGCCCGAGGCGGCGGTGGTCGCCGGGGTGTTGACCGGCCCGCACACCGAGCAGGCGACGTACTTGTCGCGGTACGAGTACGACAGCCGCGCCGCTATCGGCCCCTTCTCGTAGATGGCCTGCAGGTTGAGGGTGTTCCTCGACACGCCGTCGAGCGTGGTGGTCTTGCGCGCGCCGTTGATCGTCACCTCGGCCTTGCTGTCGACGTAGGTGTAGTTGATCTGCCCGCCGAAACCGCTGGGAAACATGTATTGGTAGGCCGCTTCCAGGCCCTTGAGCTTGGCCGTGTCGCCGTTGAGCGGCGCGGTCACCTGGAAGGTCTGGCCCAGGATCGTCTCCGGGAACAGGCCGGAGGTGATGAAGCCGTCGATGTTCTTGTAGAACGCCGCGACCGAAGCCGCCGCGCCCTCGTCGCCGTACCACTCCAACGAGAGGTCGAAAGCATCGGAGCGGATCGCTTCCAGCGTCGGGTTGCCGTTGCGGGTCACCCGCGGCGGATAGCTGCTGATCTCGTAGTTCACGTCGACGCCGAGTTGCAGGAAGGTCGGCCGGGTGATGGCACGGGAGGCGGCGGCGCGCAGTTGCAGGCGGTCGTTGAAACGATAAGTGAAATTGGCCGACGGCAGCCAGTCGTCGTAGTTGTGGTCGACGTCCACCGGGTGCACGTCCGAGAAGGTCGGCGTGTAGTTGGTGCTGTTCGGGATCGGCATCAAGGCCAGCAGCTCCTGAGTATGCCCCTTCGAGACCAGGTCGGTGCGCACATAACGCACGCCGACGTTGCCGTCCCAACGCTCGCCGCTGAAATTGGCCTGCAGATAGGCGCCGTACTGATCTTCTTCGATCAGCGACGACGAACGCTGCTGCAAGCGCGGGGCGATGGTTGCGTTGAAGTAATCCTGCCCGCGCAGTTTGATCGCCGCCGCGAACAAGGCGTTCGCGTCCAGGGCCGGCCAGCGGTTGCGGCCGCCGACCAGGCCGGCGCGGTATCCGCCGTCCGGGAACGGTACGACGGCGTCGATGCCGGCTTCGCCGAGGGTATCGCCGAAGCCGCAATAACCGCAGCCGCTCGGCGAGGCGTAGTACTGCTTGTCCTTCTGCCGGCTCGAGTAGAACAAGCCGCCTTCCAACACCACCATCACATCACCGAAGTAAGTGGTGTAGTCCAGATCCACGCGCGTCGAGAACGCCTCGTCGCGGGTCGACTCGCCCTTCGGCTCCATGAAGTGCAGGCCGATTTCGTCGTTGCTGACGTCCAGGCAGCTGCGCCCGTCCGGCAGTACGCAAGTCACGCTCGGCACCGGGCTGGTCGCCTCGTAGTGATAGCGTCCGCCATTGACGCCGGCAACGGTGAAATAGCTCTTGCCGCTGTTCGGGCGGTCCGCGACCGAATAGGCCAGATCGAACACGGCGGTCAGCTTGTCGGTCGCATGGAAGCGGGTGTTCCAGCCCACCTGGTACAGGTCGACCTTGCGCTCCTTGCTGTCGGTGCCGATCTCCAGCGGGGTGTTGTCGAGATCGAAGGAAGTGATCAGATAGCGATTAACGCCGCCGCCGTTCCACGGCGCCAGGGTCGCATTGGCGAAGCGTCCCCAACCGTCGTTGCTGTAGAAATTGACGTTGTAGGAGTAACTGGTCTCGGGCGTGTCGTAGCGCGAATAGAACGCATCGACGGTGCTCTTCAGGCGATCGTTCGGCTCCCAGGTCAGCCCGCCGACCCAGCTCAGGCGCTCGCGGTCGCCGGTCTTGACTTGATAGGAAACGATGCCCGGGAACGCGCCGCGTCCGTCGACCCGATCGTTGCGCACGCCGTCGCCGTTGGAGTCGGTGGTCTCGGTGCTGCGCGCGAAACTCTCGAACGTGTCCGAGCGCCACTTGCGCTTGTAGTAGTACAGCCCGCCGAAGACGCCGACGGTATTGTCCTTGAAGGTGTCGCTGGCGACGAAACCCAGGCGCGGGGTCGTATCCGACGAGGCCTCGTCGTACAGACCGCTGAACGAGCCGTTGAAGTGCAGTCCCGGCCGCGACATCGGATCGAAAGTCGACAGCTCGACCAGTCCGCCGATGCTGCCTTCGATCTGCGATGCGGTCGGCGACTTGTAGACCGTCACCCGGCTCAAGGCTTCCGCAGGCATCACGTCGAAACTGAAATCGCGACCGGCGTTGTCGGTGGCGAGGACGCGGCCGTTGAAAGTGGTCAGGTTGAACTGGCTGTTCAAGCCGCGGATCGAAACGAAACGGCCTTCGCCGCCGGAGGTGCGGATGATCTGCACGCCGGTCACGCGTTGCAGCGCATCGGCGATGTTGGCGTCGGGAAACTTGCCGACGTCTTCGGCGCTGATCGTGTCGCTGATGGATTTTTCTTCCTTCTTGCGATCGGACGAACGCTCCAGGCTGCCGCGAATACCGACCACTTCGATCCGGTCCAGGTCGGTGACGTCCGGAACCGCGGTCGGTTCGGTCGCGTTGCCGGCGGCGGTTTCGACCGGCGAGTTCTGGGCGTGCGCCCGCTGGCTCATGGATGCGATGCCCAACAGGCAGGCTGCGGCCAAAGCCGCCAACTTCGGTGTCTCGCTCATCGGTGTTGCCTCCCGCCGCCGATATGACAGCGCTGTCATATCGGACACTAGTGCAGGAAATTTGTGTGATGCAATCGCCGAAAGCCAGTGTGCTGTTTCATCACAAAACACCTGAAAACTAAGCACATTCCTGACCTTGATGCGCCGATCGACGAGAACCCATGAAATTGCATTCGCAACGGTCGAGACTGGCCAAGATCGATCCGCGCTTGGGCAGCCGCACCGCGTTGCAGAAACCTCGCCTGCCCCTTGGTTTCTTCCTCCGAATCAAACGTTTGCACTCCAGCCATGGTCCGGCTGGTAATTCGCGCGAGCGTCGAGTTGGGGCCGGGCACCAGCGGCGGATGCGGGTGCACTCGCGGTTGCATCCGCTGCTACGACGGCCAGAGGCTGTCGGACAAAGGACGGCCGCGCCCGCCGGCAGGCGGCCGCGAATTGCTGCAAGTGCACAACCAGCTTGCGCGGACACACACTTTTGACGCCGCCGACGGCCGCGCGAATGCGACCGTCGGACGCATCGGCGCCGGCGGCGCGGCGGTGTGCGGCCGGCCCGTTGCATCGATCGTCGGCGCCGTACAGCACAGTCGCGGGACTGCGACCGCTGCCGCCGAACCGCCGCGCTGCCCTACCCGCTGCGGAGATTCCGCCCTTGAATCACTCAGACGATGCCGCGCCAGGGGACGAGAAATTGCGACAGGAAGACATCGCCCAGGAGGCCGGCGTTTCGATCTCGGCGGTGTCGCGCGCCTTGAATGGCGGCGCGCGCGTGAATGGCGAAACTCGCCCGATGATCATCGGCCTGGCCGAGCCTGCCCGGTATGCCGCGCCCGGCCGTCGGCGCGCTCGACCGGCGCGATGCGCACGCCGGCACGCCACGGCCTGCGCATTCCCGAAGACGGGGCCGTGGTCGGTTACGACGATGTCGAGATCTCCGCCTCGCTCACGACCACCCGCCAAGACCCGGTTAAGGCCGGCCGCCTATTGTTCGCGAAAGCGCTGTTGGCCCACGAGGGACACGAACCCACCTCGGAGCGCCTGCCGACCGAACTGATCGTGCGCGAATCCTGCGGCGCGTAGCGACGCCAGGCTCGATGCATTTCGCGAAACGCAGGGATACGCCGGCCAGGTATCGTCCGCGGGTTCGGTCTTGAGTCTGGGAAAGGCCTTCGCCCTAAGCGCCGATGGACATCGGCAGCGTCCATTCCGTTGGAATGGATGACGGCCTGCCCCGGGTGGGGCAACCGGTCATACGAATCTAGTGGTCGGGACGGCCGGATTTGAACCGACGACCCTCTGCCCCCCAGGCAGATGCGCTACCAGGCTGCGCTACGCCCCGACGTGTTGCTAGATCCGCTGCATGTAAAACCCGTCCTCGCGAACGGGCGGCAAGTATAGCCGTTGCCGCCGGCAATGGGGAATCGGGAGTGGAGAATCGGTGGACCGCGGTACTGCGTCCGATCCCCCACTCCCGATGCCCGAATCCCGGCGCTCCTTCAGCGGCGCAGCAGTTGCAGGACTTCTTCCAGCTCCATGCGCACTTGCTTGACGATCTGCGAGCTCAGCGCCGATTCGTCCTTCGCCGAGTCGCCTTCCAGGCGCAGGCGCGCGCCGCCGATCGTATAGCCCTGCTCGTACAGCAGGCCGCGGATCTGGCGCACCATCAGCACCTCGTGGCGCTGATAGTAGCGGCGGTTGCCGCGGCGCTTGACCGGATTGAGCGTGGGAAACTCGGTCTCCCAGTAACGCAGCACGTGCGGCTTGACGTCGCACAGCTCGCTGACCTCACCGATGGTGAAGTAGCGCTTCGCCGGGATCGGCGGAAGTTCTCGGTTGCTGCCCGGGTCAAGCATGCTCGCCTCCGCTGTACGCTTCGACGCGTTCCTTCAGTTTCTGGCCCGGACGGAAGGTCACCACCGTACGCGCCGAAATCGGGATCTCCTCGCCGGTCTTCGGGTTGCGACCGGGCCGCTGGTTCTTGCGGCGCAGATCGAAATTACCGAACCCCGACAGCTTGACCTGCCGTCCCTGCTCCAGAGCCTCGCGCAACGCATCGAAGAATGCGTCGACGAACTCCTTGGCCTCGCGCTTGTTCAGCCCGACTTCGTCGAACAACCGCTCCGCCATTTCCGCTTTCGTTAGTGCCATTTTGTCCTCTGCGCGACGCCCGGGCTGGGACCGGGGCCGCAATCGCCACACGCCTCGCGAGTACTCACGTGCGCAACCGGGCGCCGTGTTCGCGTTCCACCGCCGCCGTCACTTCGGCCACGACCGCGTCCACATCCCGATCGGTCAGGGTGCGCGATTCATCCTGCAGAATCAAGCCCATAGCGAGACTCTTGAATCCGGTTTCCACGCCCTTGCCCTGGTAGCGGTCGAACAGGACCAGCTCGCGCAGACTGGGGCCGGCGGCGGCCTGAACGGTGGCCTGGATGGCCGACCACGCCACCGATTCGGCGACGATGAAGGCCCGATCGCGGCGCACCGAGGGGTATTTGGACAGCGCCGCGGCCCTGGGGATGGCGCGCTCGACCAGCGGCGCCAGGTCCAGCTCGAAAGCGACCACGTCCTGATCGAGGTCCAACGCCTTGAGCAGGCGCGGGTGCAGCTGGCCGATCCAGCCCAGGCGGCGCTGGGTGCTGCCGTCGACCCGGTAGACATCGGCCGAGCGGCCCGGGTGGGCCCAGGGCTGTTGCGACGGACGGTATTCCAGACGTGCACCGGCGGCGGCGGCCAGGCTGTCGAGGTCGCCGCGCAGGTCGTGGAAACCGGCCGGACGCGCGCTGGCGCCCCATTGTTCGGCCTGGACGTCGCCGCACACGGCCGCGGCGATGCGCTGGGTTTCCAGCGGCGAGGCGGCCGGGTTGGCCCGGAACACGTTGCCGAGCTCGAACAGGCGCACGCGCGACTGCTGGCGCGAGGCGTTACGGGCCAGGGCCGCGACCAGCCCCGGCAACAGCAGGGTGCGCATCACGCCGAGTTCGGCGCTGAGCGGGTTGGCCAGCGGCACCGCGCCCTCGCCGGCCTGCCACAGCCCCAGCCAGGCGGCATCGACGAAGGCGTAGTTGACCGCTTCCAGATAATCGCGCGCGGCCAACTGGCGGCGCACGGTGGCGGCGTCGACTCGGGTCTCGCTCGGGGCGACCAGGCGCGCGGAACCCGCCGGCAAGGTGGTCGGGATCCGGTCGTAACCGTGGATGCGGGCGATTTCCTCGATCAGGTCTTCCTCGATCGCGATATCGAAGCGTCGGCTCGGCGGGGTCACCCGCCAGCCGTCGTCGCTGGCTTCGACGGTCAGGCCGAGCGCACCGAGGATGCGCTCGACTTCGCTGCCGGCCACGGTCAGGCCCAGCACACGCGCCAGGCGCGCGCGTCGCAGCCTGACCGGTTGCGGGTGCGGCAAATGCTCCGGCAGCGCCGACTCGCTCAGCGGCCCCGGGGTGCCGCCGGCGATGTCGAGGATCAAACGGGTCGCGTATTCGATGGCGATGCGCGGCAGCTCGGGATCGACGCCGCGCTCGAAACGGTGACCGGCGTCGGTGTGCAGGCCGAGCTTGCGGCCGCGGCCGATGATCGCGGCCGGGGCGAAATGCGCCGCTTCCAGAAACACGTTGCGGGTCGCATCGGTGACCCGGCTGTCGAAGCCGCCCATGATGCCGCCGAGGGCGATCACACGCTGCGCGTCGCCGCTGCCGTCGGTGATCGCCAGGAACGACTCGTCGAGGCTCACGGTCTGGCCGTTGAGCAACTGGGTGGTCTCGCCGGCGCGGGCATGACGCACGCCGACCGGGCCCTGCAGGGTGTCGCGGTCGAAGGCGTGCATGGGCTGGCCGATTTCGAGCATCACGTATTGGGTGACGTCGACCAGCAGCGAGACCGGACGCACGCCGCTGCGGCGCAGGCGCTCGGCCATCCACACCGGGGTCGGCGTGGTCGCGTCGAGGCCTTCGATCACGCGGCCGCAATAACGCGGCACATCGGCGCCGGCGTCGAGCTCGACCTGCAGGCTCGCGGCGATGGCGGCCTGGACCGGCGCGATTTCCAGCGGACTCACCGCGCTGCTGGTGGCGGCGGCGACGTCGTAGGCGATGCCGCGCACGCTGAAGCAGTCGGCGCGGTTCGGGGTCAGCTTGATCTCGATGCTGGCATCGGGCAGCGCGAGGTACTGCGCCAGCGGCGTGCCGACCAGGGCGTCGGACGGCAGCTCCAGCAGGCCCGAAGCGTCCGGGTCGACACCGAGCTCCTTAGCCGAGCACAACATGCCGAAGGACTCGACGCCGCGCAGCTTGGCGGCCTTGATCGCCAGGCCGCCGGGCAGCGATGCGCCCACCGTGGCCAAGGGCGCGATCAGGCCGGCGCGCGCGTTCGGCGCGCCGCAGACGATCTGCACGGTGCCGTGGCCGGTATCGACCTGGCAGACCTGCAGGCGGTCGGCTTCGGGATGTTTCTCGGCGCTGACGATGCGGGCGACGACCACGCCGTCCAGCGATTCGCCCAGGGCGACGACTTCTTCGACTTCCAGGCCGATCGCGGTCAACGTCGCAGCGAGCTGCTCGCGCGTGGCGGTGGTCGGCACATGCTGGCGCAGCCAGTTTTCGGAGAATTTCATGGGATCAGGCCGTGAATCGAGAATGGGGAATCGAGAATCGGAAAGGCATTACGCGGAAGTCTGGGAGTGAAGCCGGAAACGCAGCGCCGTGGCTCCTGCGATTCCCGATTCCCCATTCCCGATTCCCGCCGTCAAGCGAACTGCTTGAGAAACCGCACATCGTTCTCGAAGAAACTGCGCAGGTCGTCGACGCCGTAGCGCAGCATGGTCAAGCGCTCCACACCCATACCGAAGGCATAGCCGGTGTAGCGCTCCGGGTCGATGCCGACGTTGCGCAGCACGTTCGGATGGACCATGCCGCAGCCGAGCACTTCCAGCCAGCGGGTGCTGCCGTCGGGCTGCTGCCAGGCGATATCGACTTCGGCCGAAGGCTCGGTGAAGGGGAAGTAGCTCGGCCGGAAGCGCATCTCGAAATCGCGCTCGAAGAACGCGCGCACGAACTCGGCCAGGGTGCCCTTGAGGTCGGCGAAGCTGGAGTGCTCGTCGATCAGCAGGCCTTCGCACTGGTGGAACATCGGCGTGTGGGTTTGGTCGCTGTCGCTGCGGTACACCTTGCCGAGCGCGATCATGCGCAGCGGCGGTTTGTTCTGCAGCATGTAGCGCACCTGCATGCCCGAGGTATGGGTGCGCAACAGACGCGCGACGCCGGCCTCGTCGGGCGCGAAATAGAAGGTGTCGTGCATCGCCCGCGCCGGATGGTGCGGCGGGAAATTCAGCGCTTCGAAGTTATGCCAGTCGTCCTCGATCTCGGGGCCGTCGGCCAGTTCGAAGCCCAGGCGGCCGAAGATGTCGGCCATGCGCTCCATGGTGCGGCTGACCGGGTGCAGGCCGCCGCGCGCGGCGTCGATGCCGGGCAGGGTCACGTCGATGGTTTCCGACGCCAGGCGCGCATCGAGCGCGGCATCGTCGAGCGCGATCTTGCGCTCGCCCAACGCGGCGGTCAGCGTGTCGCGGGCTTTGTTGATCGCTTCGCCGGCGGCCTTGCGCTCTTCGGCCGGCAAGGTGCCGAGCTGCTTGAGCTGGGCGGTGACGCTGCCGGACTTGCCGAGCAGCGAAACGCGCAGCGCTTCGATCGCATCGGAAGACGCCGCCGCGGCGATCTCGTCCAGCGCCTGTCGGGTCAGTGCTTCGATTCCACTCATCGCCTTTCCAATCTCTTAGCGCCCGACGCGGGTGGCGCCGGGCATCGTCCTCGGACCGTCGCTGCGGCGAACAACCGGACCCCGCTGGCGGTGGCGCTATCGGGAACCGAAGCGCGGCGACCGCAAGAACGGATGGATTCGGCTTTGACCGAGCGACGAGCGGTACTGCAGCCTGCCGTCGCCGCAAACAAACCGCGGCAACGACCGGATCGAACGACCCCATCGGAAACCCGCCGCGGAATCCGACGATGGATCCGAAAGCAGGACCTGGGAACGGGGCCCAGAAACGACAATGGGGAAGGACTTGCGCCCTTCCCCATGCCTTAACCTTGTGCCCACGCCGCGAACCTCGTGCATCGGCACTCGGCTCGGACGGGGAATGAAGCAGGTTACGCCGCGAGCGCGCTCTTCGCCTTTTCGGCCAGCGCCGCAAAACCCTTCGCGTCGTGCACGGCGATGTCCGCCAGCACCTTACGGTCGAGGGTGATGCCAGCCTTCAGCATGCCGTTGATGAAACGGCTGTAGCTCAAGCCGTTGATGCGGGCCGCCGCGTTGATGCGGGTGATCCACAGCGAACGGAAATTGCGCTTCTTCTGCTTACGACCGATGTAGGCGTACTGCAGAGCCTTCGTGACCGCCTGCTTGGCGACGCGGAAGACCTTGCGGCGGGCGTTGTAGTAGCCCTTGGCCTGCTTCAGGATTTTCTTGTGACGGGCTCGTGCCGTTACACCACGCTTAACTCGTGCCATTTTCTATTCTCCTCACAAATACGGAAGCATGCGGTCCAGACGGCCAGCATCCTCGGCACGAACGTGGTTCGTCTGCCGCAGGTTGCGCTTCCGCTTGGTCGCTTTCTTGGTGAGGATGTGGCTCTTGTTGGCGTGGCCGCACTTGTACTTGCCGGAAGCGGTCTTCCGGAAGCGCTTGGCTGCCGCCCGATTGGTCTTGATCTTGGGCATTGCGATGTCCTTTCGGAGGTTTATGTCACTGGCCTGGGCGGTGGCACCGATGCGCGCAATGCGCTGGCCACACTTTCCGTCCTGCCCTTGCCGGCTTGTAAGTCGTTGATCTGAAACGAATCTACGACAGGTCCGTGATGCTGCATACAACAACCCCGGCGAACCGGGCCGCATAGTATGCGCGAGGCCGGAAGCTTACGCAAATCAGCGGCTTACGCGGGGCTTGCTTGGTGGCCGGCAGACTGGCCGGCGGGACCTGCCCACAGGGCCGGGACGGGGCCCGGCCAGGGCCGAATGCGCGAAACCTCCGCGCCGGCCCGGCCCCCGATCGGCGATCCGGGGCCGCCGGCGGCGAGCGCCACGGCCCGCTGCGCAGGCGATCGGCGGCGCAGGTATCGCCGGCGTCGCGGCGATACGAACAGGGGCCGCTTTCGCGACCCCTGCAGGCTTACTGCTTTTTCTTCGGCGCGATCATCATGACCATCTGCCGCCCTTCCAGGCGCGGACGCGACTCGACGACGATGTCCTCGCCCAGGTCGGCCTCGATCCGGGCCGCCATCTCGCGACCGAGTTCCTGATGGCTCATCTCGCGGCCACGGAAACGGATGTTGACCTTGACCTTGTCGCCCTCTTCCAGAAAACGGCGCATGTTGCGCAGCTTGATCTGGTAGTCGCCTTCGTCGGTCACCGGACGGAACTTGAGTTCCTTGATTTCGACCTGCTTCTGCTTCTTTTTGGCCGCATTGGCCTTCTTCTGCAGTTCGAACTTGTACTTGCCGAAGTCCATGATGCGGCACACCGGCGGATCGGCATTCGGCTGAATCTCGACAAGATCCAGCGCCTCGTCCTCGGCCATGCGCAAGGCTTCGTCGCGCGTAAGCACGCCGATCATTTCGCCATCGCTGCCGATCACGCGTACGCGCGGTACGCGGATCTCGTTGTTCTTACGATTCGGCTTCTCGGGGGTACTGATTGTTGCAATCTCCAAAGTGGATACGCTGTTTGCGCATCGGGCCGTCCCGGGCTCGGACCGGGACGGGATCTGTACGAGCTGCGCGCGGTTAGCCGACGTTCTCGCCGTTCAAACGCGAAGCGAACTCGGCGACGGTCATCGTCCCCAGGTCCTCCCCACCCCGCGTACGCACCGCAATCATGCCATTGTCCTTCTCGCGGTCGCCGGCCACAAGCAGGTACGGCACGCGCTGCAGCGTGTGCTCGCGAATCTTATAGCCGATCTTTTCGTTCCGCAAATCGGACTGGACCCGGAACCCTTGATTTGCAAGGAGTTTCCGGACCTCGTCCACATAATCGGCCTGGGCGTCGGTGATGTTCATCACGGTGGCCTGAACCGGGGCCAGCCAGGCCGGGAACTGGCCGGCGTGGTGCTCGATCAGGATGCCGATGAAGCGCTCCATCGAGCCGACGATGGCCCGGTGCAGCATGACCGGGGTCCGGCGCTGGCTGTTCTCGTCCACGTATTCCGCGCCCAGCCGGCCCGGCATCATGAAATCGACCTGCATCGTGCCGAGCTGCCAGGTCCGGCCGATCGCGTCCTTGAGGTGGTACTCGATCTTGGGGCCGTAGAAGGCGCCCTCGCCCGGCAGTTCCTGCCATTCGACCCCGCAGGCGCCCAGGGCGCTGCGCAGGGCCGCCTCGGCCTTGTCCCAGGTGGCGTCGTCGCCCAGGCGCGAGTCCGGGCGCAGGGCGATCTTGATCTGGATGTCCTCGAAGCCGAAATCGCTGTAGACCGCCAGGGCCTGGCGGTGGAACGCGGTGACCTCGGACTCGATCTGGTCTTCCAGGCAGAACACGTGGCCGTCGTCCTGGGTGAAGCCGCGCACGCGCAGGATGCCGTGCAGCGCGCCGGAGGGCTCGTTGCGATGACAGGAGCCGAACTCGCCGTAGCGGATCGGCAGGTCGCGATAGCTGTGCAGACCCTGGTTGAACACCTGGACGTGGCCCGGGCAGTTCATCGGCTTGACCGCGTAGGTGCGCTTCTCCGACTCGGTGAAGAACATGTTCTCCTTGTAGTTGTCCCAGTGGCCGGACTTCTGCCACAGCGACACGTCGAGGATCTGCGGGCAACGCACTTCGCCGTAGCCGCTGTCGCGGTAGACGCGGCGCATGTACTGCTCGACGACCTGCCAGATCGACCAGCCCTTCGGGTGCCAGAACACCAGGCCCGGCGCCTCTTCCTGCAGGTGGAACAGATCCTGCTGCTTGCCGATGCGGCGGTGGTCGCGCTTCTCGGCTTCCTCGATGCGCTGGATGTACGCCGCCAGCTGCTTCTTGTCGGCCCAGGCGGTGCCGTAGACGCGCTGCAGTTGCTCGTTCTTGGAATCGCCGCGCCAGTACGCGCCGGAGATGCGGGTGAGCTTGAAGGCCTTGAGGAAACGCGTGTTCGGCACGTGCGGGCCGCGGCACATGTCGACATATTCCTCGTGGTAGTACAGGCCCATCGCCTGCTCGTCGGGCATGTCCTCGACCAGGCGCAGCTTGTAGTCCTCGCCGCGCGACTGGAACACCGAAATGACCTCCTCGCGCGGCGTGACTTTCTTGATCACGTCGTAGTCCTTGTCGATCAGCTGGACCATGCGCTGCTCGATCGCGGCCAGGTCCTCGGGCGTGAACGGGCGCTCGTACCAGATGTCGTAGTAGAAGCCTTCGTCGATGACCGGGCCGATCACCATCTTGGCGGTCGGGTACAGCTGCTTGACCGCGTGCCCGACCAGATGGGCGCAGGAGTGGCGGATGATCTCGACGCCTTCCGGGTCCTTGGGGGTGATGATGCGCAGCTTGGCGTCGTGGTCGATGCGGTCGCTGGCGTCGACCAGCTTGCCGTCGACCTCGCCGGCGACGGTCGCCTTGGCCAGGCCGGCGCCGATCGAGGCGGCGACGTCCATGACGGACACGGGATGTTCGAATTCGCGGCGGCTGCCGTCGGGGAGCGTAATGGCGATCATGGCGGGGTCTTCGTAGGCTTGAGCGTTGGGTGAGTGACCGCCCCGGCCGGCAGCGCCCCTGGCGAGGGCGGATCTGCGGCGGCGGCAGCGACCCGGAATCGGGAGTCGGTGCGAAACAAACAGCGGGAAGCGGCGAAACCCGTCGAACCGCCCGGCGGGCGAGCCAGGATCGGGTGGCGCCAGTGGAAACGCCGACAAGCTGGCGGCAAGAAAAAAGCGCCGCGAAGGCGCCTGCATCTGCGGGGCCTCGGGCGATTCAGCGATGGGCGCGGGTAGTGTCCATGTCGCACGCTAGGCCGGCGGTTCGCGCGGGCCACCTGGATTCGGGACGCGATCGGATGCCGCGTGATGACCGTAATAGTTGGGGACGAGTGAGGACAAGTCAATGCGCTCAGCGTCCGCGCCGACCCAACACCCAGCCATCCGAAAACAGAAAGGCCCGGCTTGCGCCGGGCCTTTCGTCACCGAATTGGTGGGCGGTACAGGGTTCGAACCTGTGACCCCTACCATGTCAAGGTAGTGCTCTACCGCTGAGCTAACCGCCCGTCGCCGTCTTGCCTGAAACCTGCTGCAAACTCCCCGGCGAGGGGCGCGCAGTGTAGCCCAGCGCGAGACGACCGACAACCGTTTTTTACATCCAGGCGACACCGGCATCGGCGACCGCCTCGGCGAGCCCGGAAACTCGCCGTGTCAGGCCGCGAACCCCGCGTCCTTGAGCCGGCGCAACTGGTCGCGCACCGCCGCGGCCTCCTCGAACTCCAGGTCGCGGGCGTGCTGGTACATCTGCTGCTCCAGGGCCTTGATCCGGGCGGCGAACTGGGACGGGCTGAGCGCGGCATAGTCGGCGGCCTCGTCGGCGACCTTGCGCCCCTTGCCGCGGGCCTTGAGGCCGTCCGGATCGACGCGCGCGCCTTCCATGACGTCGACGATGGTCTTGCTGACCGACTTGGGGGTGATGCCGTGTTCGGTGTTGTATTCGACCTGCTTGTGACGGCGGCGGTCGGTCTCCTCGATCGCCTTCTGCATGGAGTTGGTCACGCGGTCGGCGTACAGGATCGCCTTGCCGCGCAGGTTGCGCGCGGCGCGCCCGATGGTCTGGATCAGCGAACCGGCCGAACGCAGGAAGCCCTCCTTGTCGGCGTCGAGGATCGCCACCAGCGACACCTCGGGCATGTCCAGGCCCTCGCGCAGCAGATTGATGCCGACCAACACGTCGAACTTGCCCAGGCGCAGGTCGCGGATGATCTCGACGCGCTCGACGGTATCGATGTCCGAGTGCAGGTAGCGCACCTTGACCCCGTGCTCGGCGAGATACTCGGTGAGGTTTTCCGACATGCGCTTGGTCAGGGTCGTGATCAGCACGCGGTCGCCCATGGCGACGCGTTCGCGGATTTCGCCGAGCACGTCGTCGACCTGGGTCGCGACCGGCCGGATCTCGACCTCGGGATCGATCAGACCGGTCGGGCGCACCACCAGCTCGGTCACCTGCCCTTCCGACTTGCGCAATTCGTACGGCCCCGGCGTCGCCGAGACGAAGATCGAGCGCGGCGAACGACCCTCCCACTCTTCGAACTTCAAGGGCCGGTTGTCGAGCGCCGACGGCAGGCGGAAACCGAATTCGACCAGGGTTTCCTTGCGCGAGCGGTCGCCCTTGTACATGGCGCCGATCTGCGGAATGGTCACGTGAGATTCGTCGATGACCAGCAGAGCGTCCGGCGGCAGATAGTCGAACAGGCACGGCGGCGGTTCGCCGGGCATGTGCCCGCTAAGGTGCCGCGAGTAGTTCTCGATGCCGTTGCAATAACCGACCTCGGCCAGCATCTCCAGATCGAACTGGGTGCGCTGGGCCAGGCGCTGGGCTTCGACCAGCCGGTTCTGCGCGTACAGCAGCTCCAGGCGCTCGCGCAATTCGTCCTTGATCGTTTCGATCGCATCGAGCACCGTGCGCCGGGTCGTCACGTAATGCGAACCGGGATAGATCGTGTAACGCGGGACCTTGCTCAAGGTTTCGCCGGTCAGCGGGTCGAACAAGGTCAGGTTCTCGATCTCGCCGTCGAACAGCTCGACGCGCAGGGCCTCCGAGTCGCTTTCGGCCGGATGCACGTCGATGACCTCGCCGCGCACGCGGTAGGTCGCGCGACGCAGTTCGGTGTCGTTGCGGGTGTACTGCATTTCGGTCAGGCGTCGAATCAGCTCGCGCTGGTCGATGCGCTCGCCCCGGACCATGTGCAGGACCATGCGGAAATATTCGTTCGGGTCGCCCAGGCCATAGATCGCCGACACGGTGCAGACGATGATCGCGTCGCGGCGTTCGAGCAGGGCCTTGGTCGCGGACAGGCGCATCTGCTCGATGTGCTCGTTGACCGAGCTGTCCTTCTCGATGAAGGTGTCGCTCGAGGGCACGTAGGCCTCGGGCTGGTAATAATCGTAATAACTGACGAAGTACTCGACCGCGTTATGCGGGAAGAACGCCTTGAACTCGCCGTACAGCTGCGCGGCGAGGGTCTTGTTCGGGGCCATCACCAGGGTCGGCTTCTGCACCGCCTGGATCACGTTGGCGACCGTATAGGTCTTGCCCGAACCGGTCACGCCGAGCAGGGTCTGCTGGGCCAGGCCGTTGTCGAACCCCTGGATCAGGCGCTCGATGGCCTGCGGTTGATCGCCCGCGGGCGAGTAAGGCGCGACCAGCTGGAAACCGGGGGACTGGGCGGAGTCGTCCATCGTGCGATCCGAACGCGGGGGTCGACCAGTGTAGCCAACCGCGTCTCAACGGGTGAGATTGGGCCGCAGCCCCGCCGGGGACAGAACGCCGCGCACGAGCCCCAAAATGGAACGGCCCGCTCCGATGGGAGCGGGCCGATTGCGGCTGGCCGGACGGATCCTGCCTTTACTTGTTCCAGCACTCCGCGGGCAGCGAAGACGGACCCTTCACCCCGGTGTTCGACAAGGTCATCGTCCCGCATTTGTCCTTGTTCTGCCCGGTCACGGTGCTCGGCACCGCCTGCAGGACGAAGCTGTTGGCGGTCACCGCTCCGCTGAAGGAGAGGGTGTAGTGCGCGGTGCCTTCCTTCGGCGACTGCGGCGGATTGTGGTAGATCTTGGTCAGGTCGGCGCCGACATAGGTGTTGTTGGCCGTGTAGTAACGCTCCATCGCCTGCGCGCCCTCGGCCAGGTCCGACTTGACCTGACCGCGCCGGCTCTTGCGCACGCTGTCCTGATAGGTCGGCACCGCGATGCCGACCAGAATGGCGACGATCGCGACCACCACCATGAGTTCCAACAGGGTGAAGCCCCGGCTCAGTCGCGCGATGGAACGGTTTCGGTAAGACGTCATGTCGGTCCCCTGTTATCGGATCTGGCGCCAGGACTGGCGTCCGCACGGCCTGGGCAGATAGATCGGCTGCGAACCGGAAGTCTGCACCATCACCGAACACTTGGCCGCGACCGCCTTGGCGATCTCTTCCTCGGTCGCGGTGACCGGCAGGATATCGGATGCTCCGGTTGCCGCCACGCTGACTTCAGTGACCGGCGCCGTGCCGGTGCCGCTGCCCTTGCGCTTGAGCTTGACAGCGCCCACCCCATCGCCGAAACGGCTGCCCGTGGCCGAGCCGATGCGCCCGTTGGACAAGCCGGCTCCGCCACTCAGAGCGTCCACGCCGTACAGCCAGTTGTTGCCGTCGGTGGAGCAGCCATCGGTGCTGTTCGGATCGTAGGTCGGGAAGAACAGGATGCCGTTCTGCAGACGCGGCTTGCCGATGAAACGCTCGCCGGTCGCGACCGGATTGCCGTTCATCCCCGCATCCACGCCCAGATTGATATACCAACCCTTCTTGGTCGCATTCAGGCGATCGCCGGTGACGAAGCGCAGCACGGCTCCGGTAGTGTCGCGTTCCTCCTTGACGTACTGGGGCTGCAGCTCGTTGCGCCCGGCGACAACCGCGCCCTTGTCGATGATGCCGTACACGCTCTGCATCGCCTTGTCGCCGGGGTCGTCGGTGAAGGAGAAGCTGCCAGTGCCGAACAGGACCATCACGTCGTTGCCGACCGTGGTCGCCTCCAGCCCGCCGAGTATCGGCTGACGCAGAGCGTAATTGTCGTTGTAGCGAGCGATGAACAGCGGCTGGCCGCCGAAGCCCACGCTGTTGTCGCGCAGGTCGAACTTCCACACCGCGCCGTTGAGGTCGCCGGCATAGACCGTGTCGGCGAAGCCGTCGCGGACCTGCGTGGTGCTGGTGCCCTGGTAACGGTCGATCACCACCACGTTGCCGAGACCATTCTTGGTTCGGGTCGGCAGGGTACCGGTGGTTTCCTGGGCGGTGATGCGGGTGACTTTGCCGTCGGCGACGTCGACCAGGAACAGCACGGCCTTGCCGTTCACGCTGTCGTAGCCGTTGCCGAAGATCGCCTTCCACTTGATCGCGCCGCCGGCTTCCTTGACCGGAACGATGGCGATCTTGCCCAACACGCTGCCGATGTCCTTGGCGCCATTGGCGTCGCCGGACAGGTCGTTAACCTCCCACAGTACGTTCAATGCCGACTGGTCAGTCACGTCGAGCGCGAACACGCCGCGCCCGCCGGCGCCGACGCTGGCCGCGAGCACGGTCTTCCAGGCGCTACCGTTGTGTGCGTCCGACACCGTGACCTGGCCGTCGACATAGTAGCGGTGCTGGAACACTTGGTCGTTGCGGTCGCCGGCACGATACGGGAACAGCAGATTGCCCATATGGCCGACCGAGGTGGCCGGAATATAGGCGAACTGCTCCTTGCCGGTTTCGCCATCGAAGGCGTGGAACATGCCGTCGTTGGCACCGACATAGACGAAGGTCTTGCGGCTGGTGCGCTTGCTGTCGAGGTAATTGGCGTAGTTCAGCGCGTCAGGAGTCAGGCCGTCGGCGCTGCGCAGGCCGCGATAACCGTAGTCGTCGCCCTTGGACGAGAGGATGGGACTCGAATTGACGATGTCGCCGAGCAAAGTGGTGCGCTTGCGCAGCTTGCCGCCGTCGTGGGCACGGCTGCCGCGCAGGTAGGCCACCGCCTCGGCGCCGGTGACGCCGCCGTCGATGCGGTTGAATTTGCCGGCGCAGTTCTGCAGCGCGTCGCTGCACAGCGCGCCCAGCACCGCGGTGTCGGTCGAGCCGAGCGCGGTGGCGGTGAAGTCGCCTACGGTGGGCTTGACGCTACCGGCGGTGGTCTTGCCGAACCGGACCGAGCGCCCAGCGTCCGTCAATAGGGACGCCGCCTCCCATTTCTGGGCGAAAGTGATGGTGCCTGCGACCGGATCGTGGCTAGCGGTATACGCGGTCAGTCGGCCGAACCAGTCGGTACCGTTATTGGCCGATTCGTAGATCGGCTCGACCGACAAGGTGTTCGAACCGACGCGCGCGCCGACCAGGCCGATGGTGCCCCACGGCGTCGCGCCGCCACCGACCGACGCCAGGATCTCGCGCATGGCCGAGGTGATGTCGGCCGGCGTCGTCGCGTTGACGTACTTGCCGCGTGCGTTCATCGTCGCGTGCCAAATTTCGTCGACCGTGCTCGGCGCATCGTCCTGGCGCGAGCGCCATGCCGGATAGCCGGCCGGCGTATACGGATCGGGCGTGTTGGTCAGGGGGTTGTAAGTGACGCCGTAGATATCGCCCCGGGCGCCCAGCGTGACCCCGTAGAAATTCATATGCGGATCGGCACGGCAATCCAGCTTCGGATCGTTCGGCGTGGTCTTGCAGGCCTCCGGCACGGGCACCTTGCCCAGGCCGAGATCGCTGCGCAGCGTGGCTTTGTAGTAGAACGCCGCGGTGTCGGCGAGCGTATTGGCGTGGGCATCGGCAAGCGGTGCCGGCATATCGGCATCGTGCGAGCCGACGGCGGGACCGCCGGTATTGCTGTAACCGTCGGTGAACAGCATGCCGGCATTGATCTGACAGGCGTACTTCACCGGCGCGCCGGCATCGGTGCGCAAGAACTGCTTGCCGACATGCTCGACCGCGAAGCGGTTGGGCGTACCGCCGCTGGCGTTGAGCTTCAGCAGCTTGTCGTTGTAGAGCGCCGCCTTGTCGGCGGCCACCGACATGTCGCGCATCACGACGTCGGTATAGCTGGTCGGATTGATCGTGAACATGCCGACGCGCATCTTTTCGGTGCGCTCGAGCGACAGGGTCAATGCAGCCTTCATCGCGCGATTGCGATTACCGTAGAAACTGAACCAGTTGGCGAAGTTCTGGATCGCCAAAGCGTACTTTCCGGCGGAATAATTGCCCGACCTGATCTCGTACTTGTACAGGTCGCAGCCGCTGCCGCAGGCGTTCTTGGCCAGCGTGGGCGTGGCGGTATAGCCCCAGGCCGAGCCGGCGGTCGCCGACTTCAGATAGAACGTGGCCGGGTAGTACTCGATGGAGATTTCGCAGTCTTCGTTGACGGTGGCCGCACTGTTGAGCGTGCGCCAGCTGCCGCCTCTGAGACCGCCGCAATTGCCATCGGAGTAATACACCGTGTCCTTGGGCAAAGTCGCGCCATTGGGGACCATGAAAAGATTGTCCCCGCCGTTCATCCGCCAATTGCTCGCCAAATTGATCGTCGGCGTAGCCAAATCGGGATCGACCCGGGTATCGGTAATGCTTGCCGCCGGGTAATCGACGATCTCGTTGGAGGCGTTGGGCCGCTTCCACGGAGCATAAGTCACGGCCGGATTGAAATAGGCCGGATTCACATCGGGCGAACGGGCAAAACCGAAATTATCGATCGGCGGAATCGCATAGCGCGTGTCGGCGATGCGATAGCCGTTCGAAGGAATCGTGTGATGGAAGTTCTCGAGATCCTTGCTGTCGTTCTGGGTGCGCGGACGCGCGTTGACGCCGGTACCGATGAAGAAACCGTTGGTCGAGGCTGCGTCGTTCTCCCAGAACGCCGCGCCGTCCTTACCCGGAAACAGGGTCTGGAAGGTCATCGAACCGGAGTTGTCGACCGCCATGACGAATGCTGGCGGCACGGTGACGCTGGAGTTCAACGGCACCTGCGCCAGCGAGCCGCCGGCCTGGATGGCGTTGGCGTTGTAGAGCCAGTAGCCGGTGCCGGCCAGAGCCAGTACGAGCGGGACGGCGATATAGACGCGCGGGGAAGTCATGGCGTTACCCTCAGGGCACGAAAATGGTGTCGATGACGGCGTCCGAACCCGGATTAGCGCCGCGATCCACGGCGTAGGCCGTGACTTGGAAAATCAGATTGGTGTTCTCGCTGACCGGCGCGGTGCCCATGCCGATGCCGCCGCCGGAAATGCATTCGTCGATGCGGCGGGTATAGCTGAGCTTGGCCGGCAACGGGTTGGCGTACTTGAGCTTCTCGGCCCAACCCGAGGGATCGAAGCCGGTAGTGCAAACCGATTCGTCCAGGTCGATGGATTCGGTACCCGCGCTCTGCACCTGACGCTTCAAGTCGCTTTCCTTGCCGCGCGCACGGCCCTCGGCGTTCTGGAACGCCATATTGGTCGAGCGGTAGTTAGAGGTCATGCGCTCCTGCAAGCCGGTGACCTGCATCGCGGTGATGCCGAGCAAGGCCAACAGGAGCAACATGATCAAGGCGACATACAAGACCACGCCGCGCTGGGCGCGGGGCGGGGTCTGGCGACGGGTACGGATCGTATTCATGGCGGGCCTCAGTTTCCGTACAGCCGGTTGCGCAGGGCGATATTGGTTTCGTACACGGTGCGGTAACGCTGGTCGTCCGGCAGGGTCAACTGGGTGCCGAGCGAGCGCGTCGCGGCCGTGCGCTGCTGCGCCGAAGCCGGATCAGTGCTGCGGATCAGCAGGCCGACCTGCAAGCCGCCGACGCGCTGCCAGCCGCCGCTGCTGTCGTTGGTCGGCAGCAGGTTGGCCGCAGTGCGCACGCCGTCGATGACGCCGGTCGGCGGCTGAGCCGGGTCGGTGATCATGTCCTGGGCGAACAGCAACTGCATGTTCTCCACGCCCTCGACGATCTCTTCAGCAGTGCTGACGACCGTGTCCGTGCCCGGGGCTGCGTCGAACCGGGCCCGGTACAGGGTCGGGATCCACTTTCCAGCAAACTCGTTCCCGGGCTTAAGGCCGACGTAATAGAGGTAGCTGTCGGCGCGGTACAGACGCGCCTGGCCCGAGGCGAAGGCGTCCGAACCGTCGAAGGCGATCTGATTGACGCCATTGGTGCGCACCGTGACCACCTTGGCACCGGTGACGTCGGCGATCGCGCTGGCCTGGAACAGAACGACGGAGCGGCAGTCGGCGATCCCGAACAGCCCGGGGTTGGTCACCGCGCGGGTCAGCGAACCCCATTGGGTATTGGCCGGATTGACCCGGATCGTCGCCGGGTTGCCGGTGGTGAAGCCGGTGACCTCGGCGCTTTCCGGGGAGAGGAAGCGCAGCACCAGCAAGTCGCTGCCGCGAACGGGCTTCGGATTCAACGAGCTGAAAAACTGCGAAGTTATCGCCGGCACCCAGTCGCCGGCTCCGCCTTCGACCGGCTCCGCCGTCAGGCTCAGGGTATCGGCCGGACCGGTATTGCGCGCCTCGTAGCCGCGCACCGAGTAATCGAAGCGCAACGCCTCGCGCGGCGCGGGTATATCGGCGTAGTTGTTCCGGCTGCCCAAGAATAGCTCGCCGAACATGCCGTTGCCGGCATAGAAATGGGCCTGGTCGGAGACGCAGCCGAAATGACCGCTCATGCGCGCGTCGCGCTGCAGCGCGTCGATCGCGAAGCGCGAGCTTTCCTGGGCGCGCGCCAGACCCTGAGCCATCTGGTAGGAAGCACGAGAGGCACTGAAGATTTCGACCAGACCGAGCAGCAGCAGGCCGCTCAGCAGCAGCGCGACCATCAGCTCGATCAGCGACAGGCCTTGTTGCAGACGTCGGCTCACAGCGCGCTCTCCATTTTGAATTCGGTGCCGGTACCCAACGCGTTCCAACGCTTGTCGTCATCCCAAGTGATCACGATGCTGACCGTCTTGTCCGGGTTGACCGTGACCGTGGCCACCGCCGATTCGCCCAGCGCCTCGCGCATCCGGCAGGTGAACGCCGCCTTGCGGTCGTCCGGGGTCAGCTTGTTGATCCGCGCACAGCTCGCGTTCGCGCCCGCCGAAGAAGCGTTATAGGTGCCGCCGTACTTGGCCGCGAGCAGCCGGTTGGAGCGGATGTCGTCGAGCAGGTCGCTGGACAGGTTGGTGGCGATGGTGCGCTGGTTCGCGCTCTGCGACAGGCGCAGGTTGGTCGCCTGCAACATTGCCAGGCCGAGCAGACCCAGCCCCATCACCAGCACGGCGATCAGTACTTCGATCAGGCTAAGACCGCTCTGGCCTCGCATGGAAGCGGGCCGAGGCGAAAATCGACGGCTCATGAGCAGGCCCCCCTGGTCGCGCTGACGCGCCCGATGCGATTGATCTCGAACGAACGCGCGTTGTAGGTACCGGGCTTGCAGGTCGCGGCCTTCATCGAGAAATTGAAGCTCCTGACCGTAACGCTGGACGCCGACTTCTCGACGGCGCGGCCGCGATCATCGAAACCGATCGGTTTCGTGTCGGGAAAAGTGAAGGTGACGCCGTCCTGCGGTTCGATCACGCGCTTGACTTCGGTAGCGACGGTTCGATCGCCGTCGCCGTTCTCGTCGGTCCACACGACCATGCCCCGGGCCCAATCCGTACCGCAATCCGTCCGGCTGTCGTTGCTCGGGCAGACCCAAGCTTGGCTCTTGGCTCGCAAGGCTTCGGCCCGGGCGAAATTGAAGGTCGCCAGCACCTGATTGGTCGCAGTCGAAACCCGATTGGAGCGCATGGATTCGGTAAAACTCGGCAAAGCCAAGGCGAGCAGGATCGCGGCGATCCCGATCGTCACCATCAGCTCGATAAGCGTGAAGCCGGCGGAACGGCGCATGTGCGGTTCTCTTCCCCAGAGGACATGAGGGATGCTAACAGCGGCTATCGACCCCAAATGGCACACTACCGACGAGCGGTCGGGCTGGGTTGGCCAATGGTTTCGGGGGCGGAAATATCCCGACTTGCGTCACGCAGCAAGCGGGTTCCCGGCAGCCGATGCGCGAAATCCGGTCGGGCCGGGCCGCTCGGTCAGCCGTCCGGGGCGGTGGGCGGTTCGGTCGGCGAACACGCTGAATCCGTCCACCCTCCGCAACCGGCACCGGGAACGGCCGACGCGCTCCTTCTGGCGGCCCCGCTGATTTCTGAGCGAATCGATTGATGGGCGAACCGATTCCGCAGCCATCAGCCCTCGCCTAATCCGGCACCGATGGGCATGCGGCGAATCCGCGATTCATTCCAGCCGCGTTCGTCGCGAGACGACTCGCGAACTTCTGCGCATTCGTCGACAGACTCGCTGAACGCCGGGCTTTCCTGGAGAACCGCACAGGAAGCGAACCAATAAAAAAGGCCTCGCATTTCTGCGAGGCCTTCCGGTATTTGGCGCCCGAAGTTGGACTCGAACCAACGACCCCCTGATTAACAGTCAAGTGCTCTAACCGGCTGAGCTATTCGGGCGGGGCTGCATATGATGCTCAATGCCCCGCCCTTCGTCAACACTTCCGAGCGAAATTAACTCAGGTCACGACGCGATAGCAGGGGCGGTATTCACCGGCGATCTTCATCCGGCGCTGCTCGACGAAGGCCCGCAGCAAGGCGTCCAGCGATTGCATCATGTCGTGGTCGCCGTGGATCTCGAACGGGCCGAATTCCTCGATCCGGCGCATGCCGTCCTCCTTGACGTTGCCGGCGACGATGCCCGAAAACGCCCGGCGCAGGTCGGCGGCCAGTTCATGCGGCTTGCGGCCGTGGTGCAGGTCCAGCGCCGCCATCGCCTCGTGGGTCGGAATGAACGGCTTCTGGAAGGTCAGCGGGATGTCGATCGACCAGTTGAAGAAGAACGAATCCTTGTGCTCGATGCGGTTTTCGCGGACCCGGCGGATGCCGGCGGCCATGCGTTTGGCCACGTGCTCGGGGTCGCCGACGATGATCTCGTAACGCGAGGTCGCCGCCTCGCCCAGGGTCAGGCGCAGGAAACGATCGATCTGCTCGAAATACGGGGCCGAGGCGGTCGGGCCGGTCAGGATCAGCGGGAACGGCAGCTCGGCGTTTTCCTCGCGCAGCAGGATGCCCAGCAGGTACAGGATCTCCTCGGCCGTGCCGACGCCGCCCGGGAACACGATGATGCCGTGACCCATGCGGACGAAGGCCTCCAGGCGCTTCTCGATGTCCGGCATGATCACCAGGTGGTTGACGATCGGGTTCGGCGACTCGGCGGCGATGATGCCCGGCTCGGTGATGCCGATGTAGCGCACGCGACGCTTGCGCTGCTTGGCATGGGCGATGGTGGCGCCCTTCATCGGCCCCTTCATCGCGCCCGGGCCGCAGCCGGTGCAGATGTCCAGGCCGCGCAGGCCGAGCTCGTAGCCGACCTGCTTGGTGTAGATGTATTCGTCGCGCGAGATCGAGTGGCCGCCCCAGCACACGACCAGGTTCGGATCGGCCGGATGCAGGATGCGCGCGTTGCGCAGCAGGCCGAACACCGAATCGGTGAGGCCGTCGCTGCTGTCGAGGTCGCGGCCGCCGCCCTTGTCGAGCTCCATGGCGGTATAGGCCAGGTCGCGGACCACGGCGAACAGCAATTCGGCGACGCCGCGGATGATCTCGCCGTCGACGAAGGCCATCGCCGGCGCGTGGCGCAGGTCGATGCGCACGCCGCGGTCCTGCTGGTGCACTTCGATATCGAAATCGGGATACAGCTCACGCGCGGCGCGCGGGTCGTCGGAGGCGCTGCCGCTGGTCAGCACCGCCAGGGCGCAGCGACGCAGCAGGTCGTGCATGCCGGTGGAGGCGTCGCGCAGGCGCGCGACCTCGTCGCGGGACAGGACATCCAGCCCGCCCTTGGGATAGATGCGGGCGTTGACCGTCGGCAGGACGGCCGCTATGGGGGTTGCGGTCATTGCGTTTTTCTCTGCTTTTTTCATCGATTAGTGGGAAAGGACTCTAGCAGTTTGGCGTTGGGCTGCGGCGGCCGCCCCCGTCCGCCGGACCGGTCCGCGGCCGTGCCGCCCCACCCTGTCCGGCCGCGAATGCTGCGGCCCCATAAAAAAGGAAACGGCCGGGGTCGCCCCCGGCCGTTTCCGTTGTCGCCAGATACCGCAAGAATCAGAAGCGGTAGTGGAAGCTCAGCTGAGCCGCCCAGCGCGAGATGCCCTTCTCGTCGTAGATCTGTTCCGGATCGGGCTTGGTGAAGCGGTAGATGTATTTACCGGTCGCCGGGTCGATACCGCCGTAATCGACGATACCGCGCATGCCCGGGAACGCGACCTCTTCGATCTGTCCCCAATCCTTGTTCAACAGGTTGCCGACGTTGAGGATGTCGAGCGCGAGCTCGGCCTTGTGGCCTTCCCAGAAGCCCGGGAATTCCTGGGCGATGTGCAGGTCGAACTGGTTGACCCACTTGCCGCGCACTGCGTTGCGCTGGGCGACCTGGCCGCCGTGGCTGCGCAGGTACTCGTCGCTGTTGTAGAACTGCCAGAACGCTGCCTCTTCGGCGGCATTGCGGAACAGCACGTCGCCCGGACCCTTCGGGATGTACATCAGGTCGTTGAAGCGGCCGTCGCCGTTGGCGTCGTTGTCGAACGCATAGCTGTACGGACGGCCCGAACGGCCTTCGTAGAACAGCGAGACGATGGTGTTGTTGTCGCCGAAGAAGGCGTGCTTCCAGTTCAGCGAAGCGGTGAAGCGGTCGCGGACTTCGTAGCTGGAACGCGCGCTGACTTCTTCGTTGGCCTGGAACACGGCAACGTTGCCGAGCTGCGAGCTCGAGGTCGAGCTGGTCAGCGGGCTGACTTCGTCGGCATGCGTGTAGGTGTAGGCGACGCTCCAGCTCCAGTCGCTGTTGTTGAACGGCTTGTTCAACGACAGGGTGAACTGCTGGCTTTCGCCCTTGCCGGTCTGGCGGGCGATGATCGCGTCGTTATACGCGGTCGCACGCAGGGCGCGGGCATTGGTGCGGCTGTTGGTGCAGGCCGAACCGTTCAGGCCGGTTTCGCGCAGGCAGGCGGTGCCGTCGGCGTTCCAGCTGGCCGCGGCCAGGCCGTTCGGGTCCCAATAGATGTTGCGGCCGTCCTGGCCGATCTTGGTGGCCGCACCGAGGTTCAGCTGCTGGTAGTACAGCGCGTCGTTGACCGAGGTCACCACCGCTTCGGCGGCGGCGACGATGCCGTACCACGGCAGCTCGGTATCGAACGCCAGGTTGGCCTTCCACACCGACGGCAGGCTCATGTCCTTTTCGATGAAGTCGACCGACTGGGTCGCACCGGCGGCGCCGCCAGCGGCGTTGACCAGGGCCAGCTGGTTGTCCGGGTTGGCGCTGAAGCCGTTGATGCCGTTGGTGAACACGTAGTCGGTGTACGACACGCCGTTGTTCGAGTACGGGTTGGCCAGCCACACGGTCGGGGTGCCGCCGCGGAACAGGCCGATGCCGCCGCGCAGCTGGGTCGGACGCTCGCTGTCGAAGGTGTAGTTGAAGCCGAAGCGCGGCGCGATCAGATCGGTGCCATCGATGTTGTTGTCGTTGCGCGTACCGAACAAGGCCGATGCCGCCGGGTTGAACACCGGACGGTCGTCGACGATGGCGCGGTCGTAGCGCAGGCCGAAGGTCAGGCTCAACTTGTCGTTGACCGCCCAGGTGTCCTGCAGGAACACGCCGACGTTCTTCTGGGTGAAGGTCGCGGCCATGTTGTCGAGGTCGCCGCCGCGCGGGTAGAACAGCTGGTAGCGGCTGGAACGGCCGGCACGATAGTCGGCGACGCTGTTGAAGGTGTAGACGCCGTTGACGCGGCGGCCGAACAGGTTGTAGACCTCGTTGGACTCGTAGTCGGCGCCGAACTTGACGGTGTGGTCGCCGAGGAACAGGTTACCGGCGAAGAAACCGTTCCAGGTCTTGGTCTCGAGGACGTTGACGTGGGTGTTCTCTTCGGTGCCCAGGTTCAGCGTGTTGCTGCCGAAACGCACGGCGATCGCCGGCAGGTCGAAGCGCGGGCTGCGCACGGCCGAGTAGTCGCGGTACGAGACCTTGGCTTCGGTCGAGAAGACGTCGGTCCAGTCGCTGAACAACTGCGCCGTGTAGGTCTTGAACTCGAAGTCGTTGACGTAGTGGTAGGAATTCAGCGCCAGCGAATTGGTGCCGAAGCCCTGCAGGAACGCGGTGCTCTGCTCGCTCTTGGCGTAGCGGAAGTTGGCGCGGTGCTTGTCGCTGATGTTCCAGTCGAACTTGATGCCGTACTCTTCGGTATCGGTGTCCAGCGCCGGCAACGCCAGGCTGCCCGGGTCGAAGCCGTACAGGCTCTTCGAGACCGAGATCACCTCGTCGATCTGCGCCTGGGTGATGTTGACGATGTTATTGGCGCCCGAGCCCGCAGGACCGAAGCTGGAGTTGCCGGTGAACACTTCCTTGCCGGTGTACTTCTCGTAGTTGGCGAAGAAGAACAGCTTGTCCTTGACCAGCGGGCCGCCGAAGGTGGCGCCGAAGGTGCTTTCGCTGTCGAACAACCGCGGACGCACGTCGTTCTGGTTCTTGCCCGACCAGTCGTTGTCGCGGTAGACGCCGTAGACCGAACCGTGGAATTCGTTGGTGCCCGACTTGGTCACGGCGTTGATCACGCCGCCGGTGCCGCCGGAGATGGTCACGTCGTAGTTGGCGACGTCGACCGCCACTTCGTCGATCACATCCATCGAGAACGGCTGGCGCGGGGTCGGCAGGCCGTTGCCGCCGAGGCCGAAGGAGTCGTTGGTGCTGATGCCGTCGACGCGGATCACGTTGTAGCGCGGGTTCTGGCCGCCGACCGAGATCTCGTTGCGCGACTTGTCGGTGACGACGACGCGCGGGTCGAGGCGGACGAAGTCCTGCAGGTTGCGGTTGATGGTCGGCATCGACTCCAGCTGATCGCGGGTCAGGATCGAGCCGGCGCCCATCTTGTTGGACGAGAACACTTCCGAACCGAGGGCGGCGACGGCCTGCACGGCATCCAGGGTCGTGACCTGGTTGTTCAGTGCGACGTCGACTTCGTTGACCTTGTCCAGGTTCAGGAAGACGCCGTCCTGGCTGGCGGTGCCGGAGCCTTCCTTGTTGATGACGACCGTGTACGGGCCGCCGACGCGCAGACCGCGCGCGTTGTAACGACCGTCGGCGCCGGTCGTGGCGCGGCTGACCGTGCCCGACTCGGAGTGGGTGATGGTGACTTCGGCACCCGCGACCGGCTGGCCGTCGGCGCCGAGGACGCGGCCGGCGAGGCCTGCGGAAGTGCTCTGCGCGAAGACCGGCGCAGTGGCGAGAACGGCAAGCAGGCCAAGCGTGAGCTTGGACAACCGGACGCGGTTCGGATGAGTCATTACGGTGACCTCGGGATGTGGAATGCGTGGCGGAGTTGGGCAGGCGCGGCTCTGCGCCGCTGCCGTGCTCTAAGTTGGATTGGCTAGCCCCTACCCGGACGGCGCGTGGCCGCTGGGTTAACAGCAGTTTAACAGGCTAGGGGGGAGGTGTGACAGAGACGTGACGCCGTTCATGGCTTGTCACACGGTGACCGCAGTCAAAGCTGAACGGGCACGTCCGGCAAAGCAGGAGTGAGAAGTGAGGAGCCAGGGAGAGGGCGGTAGCCCAGGGGCTCAGCCTGCCGAGGTCCGGTGCAGCCTCAAAACCGAGCCGAGCCACTCACTGCTCACTCCTCCCCACTCACTTCCAGCCCTCAGGGCGGCGAGATCTGCAGGTAGGTGCCCAGGCCGTCGAGGACCATCTGCACCGAGATCGCCACCAGCAGCATGCCCATCAGGCGTTCGATCGCGATCAGGGCGCGGCGGCCGAGCAGCTTGTACAACAAGGTGGCCGAGAACAGGATCGCCGCGGTCGCGCCCCAGGCGATCAGCAGGGCCAGGCTCCAGTCGGTCAGGCGCGAGGGGTCGTTGCTGCCCATCAACATGACCGCGGCCATGCCCGAGGGGCCGGCCACCAGCGGGATCGCCATCGGCACGATGAAGGGCTCGCCGTCGGGCAACTCGCCCATCAGCCCTTCCGGCGGCGGGAAGATCATGCGGATGCCGATCAGGAACAGGACGATGCCGCCGGCGATCGAGACCGACTCCTGGCGCAGGTGCATCAGATCCAGGGCGTACTTGCCGCCCCATAGGAACAGCATCAGCACGCCGAGCGCGATCAGCAGCTCGCGCGCGAGCACGATCCGCTGGCGTTTGGGCGGCAGCCCGCGCAGCAGGCTCAGGAACACCGGGATGTTCCCGAGCGGATCGAGAATGATGAACAGCAGCAGCGCGGCCGAGGCAATCGTCATGGGCAGATGGCCGTCATGGGCGGTTGGCCGTCATAGCGTCGGCGCCCAGACCTGGCCGCGGTGCACGGCGCCTTCGGGCGCCAGCAAGGTCACGCAGGCCGAGGCATAGGCCGCGGGATCGCGGGCGCTGCGGTCGCTGTCTTCGACATAGGCGCGCGAACGCAGGCCGGTGCGCATCGGCCCCGGGCGCAGGCCGGACACGCGGATGCTCGAATTGACCAGTTCGGCGTGCAGCATGCCGACCAGCGCCGCCAGAGCGTGCTGGGCCGCGCCGTAGCCGCCCCAATACGCTTGCCCGACGCGCTGCGGGTCATCAAGCGCGAACACCAGCGCCGCATCGGCCGACTTGGCCATCAGCGGCAGGCAGGCCTGCGACAGCCACCACGGCGCGGTGAGATTGACGTGCACGGCGCGCGCGAACGCGGCCGGGTCGGTCTGCGCCAGCGGGGTCAGGCCGGGGAAATCGGCGGCGCAATGCAGCACACCGTCGAGACGGCCCAGCTCGCTTTCGATGCGCACGGCCATGTCGGCGTAGTCGTCGGGCTGCGCGCCTTCCAGGTCGAGCGGGTACAGCAGCGGCTCCGGGCCGAGTTGGGCAACAGCGTCGTAGACCCGGTTCAACTTCGGCAACTTGCGCCCCAGCAGCACCAGGGTCGCGCCCGCGCTCGCGCAGGCGGCGGCCGCGGCCGCGCCGAGTCC
>NZ_CP013141.1:4644723-4706132 GCF_001442535.1 Lysobacter antibioticus
CGCGCGGTCCGGGCGCGCGCCTGTTCGCCTTCGGTTACGACGCCTGGTTGCTGTCGGCCTACCTCGAACGCCTCGCCACCCGCTCGGACGCGTTCGTCTCCGGCGCCACCGGCGTGCTGCGCATCGACGGCTTCGGCACCGTGTTGCGCACGCCGGCCTGGTCGACCTTCAGCAGCGGCGTCGCGGTGCCGCTGGCGGATGCCTCGCGCCGCTGATCGCACCCCAGGTCCGACGCCGCCGGCGTCGGACCGGCGTGCGCGCGGCGCCGCGGTCGAGGCGGCCGCCCGCAAGCACTTGCTCGCCGCCGGCCTGCGCGACGTCGCGGCGAACGCCAACTACCGTTTCGGCGAACTCGACCTGGTGATGCTCGACGGCGCCGTGCTGGTGTTCGTCGAAGTGCGTTACCGCCGCGACGATCGCTACGGCGGCGGCGCGGCCTCGGTCGACGCGCGCAAGCGCCGCAAGCTGGTGCTGGCGGCGCAGAGTTTCCTCGCCGCCCATCCCCGCCTCGCCGACGGCGCCTGCCGCTTCGACGTGGTCGAGGCCGACGGCGACCCCGCCGCGCCGCGCCTGAACTGGTTGCGCGATGCCTTCCGCGCCGACGATCCCTGAGACGACTGCCCGATGCCGACCGTGATGACCCATGCCGTGGTACCGCTCGCCCTGGGTTGGGCGCTCGGGTCGCGGGTGATCGACCGCCGCCTGCTGGTCGCCGGCGCGCTCGCGGCGATATTGCCGGACGCCGACGTGGTCGCGTTCAAGCTCGGCATCGCCTATGCCGACGACTTCGGCCATCGCGGCGCCAGTCATTCGTTCGCGTTCGCCATGCTGATCGCCGCGCTGGGTGCGCTCGCCGCGCGTTGGTTACGTGCGCCGCCATGGACCGCGGCCGTCTGGCTGTTCGTCTGCACCGTCTCGCATCCGTTGCTGGATGCGCTGACCGACGGCGGTCTCGGCGTCGCCCTGTATTGGCCGTGGTCGGACCAACGCATCTTCGCGCCGTGGCGTCCGATCGAGGTCTCGCCGATCGGCGCGCGCTTCTTCAGCGCGCGCGGCCTGGAGGTACTGTGGTCGGAAGCGCGCTGGATCGCCGTGCCCGCGCTCGCGGTCGGCCTGCTCGGCGCGACGATGCGGCAGTGGTTGCCGCGTTCGGAACGTGCGCAATGACCGCCCTGCCCGACGAACTGCAACGCGAGTTGTCGGGCCTGCTCGGCGAAGCCTGGTTGACCGATCCCGGCGAACGCCTCGCTTACGCCTACGACAACTCGCGCCGCCACGCGATGCCCGATGCGGTGGCGCTGCCGCGCACGCGCGAACAGGTGCTCGCGCTGGTGCGCGCCTGCCGTCGCCACCGCGTACCGGTGATCGCGCGCGGGCGCGGCACCAACACCACCGGCGCCTCGGTGCCGGTCGCCGGCGGCGTGGTGGTTTCGTTCGAGCGCATGAACCGCATCCTTGAGATCCGCCCGGGCGACCGCTGCGCGATCGTCGAACCCGGCGTGCTCAACGGCGATCTGCAGACCGCGCTGAAGTCGCACGGCCTGTTCTGGCCGCCCGACCCGACCAGCGCCGCCTTCAGCACGGTCGGCGGCAACCTGGCCTGCAATGCCGGTGGGCCGCGCGCGGTGAAGTACGGCGCCAGCCGCGACAACGTGCTCGCGGTAACCGCGGTGACCGGCGCCGGCGAACTGATCGTCTGCGGTACTGCGACCACGAAGGGCTCCACCGGCTACGACCTGCATCGCCTGCTGGTCGGCAGCGAAGGCACCCTGGCCTTGATCGTCGAGGCGAGCCTGCGCTTGACCCCTGCGGCTCCGGCGCGCGCGGCCTTGCGCGCGATCTACCGCGACGTTTCGGCGGCGGCGCAAGCGGTGGCGCGGCTGATGGCGCAACCGGTCACGCCGTCGATGCTCGAATTCATGGACGCGCGTGCGGTGCAACTGGCACGCGATGTCGGCGGCGCCGATCTGCCCGCGGAGGCCGGCGCCCTGCTGATGATCGAGGCCGACGGCGATGCGCAGACCCTGCCGCATTCGATCGATGCCTTGAAACGCGCGGCGCAAGGCGACGGCCTGATCTCGCTCGACGACGCCAGCGACGAAGCCGCGCGCGAAAGGCTATGGGCCGCGCGCAAGGCGCTGTCGCCGTCGCTGCGCACACTGGCGCCGGGCAAGATCAACGAAGACGTGGTGGTGCCGGTGTCGCGCATCCCCGAGTTGGTCGACGGCGTGCAAGCGCTGGCGCGCGAGTTCGATCTGCCGATCGTCTGCTTCGGCCATGCCGGCAACGGCAACCTGCACGTCAACCTGCTCTACGACCCGGCCGACGATGCGCAGAGCGAACGCGCCCATGCGGCGATGTCGCGGGTGTTCGCCCTGGCCCTGGCGCTCGGCGGCACCCTGTCCGGCGAACACGGCATCGGCCTGGCCAAGCGCGAGTTCATGCCGCAGGCGGTCGATGCCGCCACGCTGGCGCTGATGCGTCAATTGAAGCAGGTGTTCGACCCCGACGGCATCCTCAACCCGGGCAAGTTGTTGCCGGACCCATAGCGCTGCGGCTCAGGTGCGTGCGCGCGACTCGATCGATCGGATTGCCGAGGACACGCCCGGGACCCGTGCCTCGCCCGTCACAGCCTGCGCACTCCGGGCAAGCCACTGAAATACCTGCCGACCTCGCCTGCATTGACCTCGACATGCCCTGGCCGGCCGGGCGCACCGGCCGGGCCGGAACGGCCGGAGAATCCATAGCGGCCGGACCGCCCGTTGCTGCCGCCGGTCCCGGCGCCTGCGCCGCCCTGTCTGCCGGCGCTACCGCTACTGCCGCCGTCGCCGCCCGGCCCTCCGCCCACATCGAACCGCAACCACTGCGCCAGCTCGGGATAACGCCGGTCATAGATCAGTTCGATCCGACCGCCGCTTCCTCCGATGCCGCCGGGCGCGCCATCGCCGCCATCGCCGCCGTCGCCACCGGAACCACCGTTGCCGCCGTTACCGAAGCGATGCTTATCGCTTTGGTCCCGCGCGCCTTCGCCTCGGCCGCCATCGCCGCCGCGACCGCCGCTGCCGCCGTTCCCACCCGCGCCACCGATGCCGCCAGCCGCAACCAAGGTCAGCGGACGGTCCGCGGGCGCCAGCACGAAGTCATCGAAATCGCCGGTCACCCGCACTGCAATCAACTTCGGATGCGAGCGCGTGCTCACGTAGGTAGCGTACATGCGCAGTTGCGGCCCCTCGTAGCCTGGACCGCCGAGCTCGCCGTCGCCGCCGTCGCGGCCGTGATCGCCATGCTCTCCATCGGTGCCGCTGCGGCCGTCGCGGCCGTCGGAACCGCTGCCCCCGTCGCGCCCCCGCTCGCCCGGCCCGCCGGGCGTGCCGACACTGACAATGCAACCGTAGTCGGCAAGGTAGTGCCGCGACTGCACCAATTGCGCGCGCGGATGCAGCAATTGCGTGGATATCGCAAAACCGCTGTCCACGCTCGCCAGCACGTCGGGGTTGGGTGTGTACCAGCCCATCTCGTCGAACCGGCCCTGCGCGCTGGAGAAGGCGAAGTTGCGGAAATCCAACATGCCGTTGCGGCGGGTGCCGTTGCGGCCGTGCCAGGTTTCGTAAGCGGCGGCTGCCGGCTCGCGCGGCAACCGTGTGGTCACGGCCACGTGCATCTGCACCGGCTGGCGCGGGCAGATCGTGGTCACGCCCGGGCCGATGTCGGTTTCCATCGCGCTGACCTGCGCATCCTGCAACTGGACCGTGTTGATCCCGGCGATCGAACGCACCGCGCCGCAGCCGCTCGCCACCACGCCGATCGCCAGGGCCAGCGCGATATTGAAGCCGGTCGCGATACCGCCGGCTCGCTCCGATTCCGAAGTGAGGAGATCGCATTCCGGAGCGAAGTGGCGCATGAGCGAAGGTTCGGTTGAGAAGTTGCGCCACCCTCGCACTCAGGCGATTAAGCAGGTCTGAACTTTTTAGTAATGCGACCTGAGCGATGTCACACATTTCGCCCGCATGATCAGCCCGGCGCGCAGCGGCTGCGACGCAGAAACGAAGAACGATCAACCGAAGTGTTGGTATCCCTTCCGGGCCGGCGTCCACACCGAGCCATCGCTCGTGTGCACGCGCACCGCGCACTCCGCATCCGCTTGCCGCGCTTCGATCCGGCCGATCACCCGCGCGGTCGAATCGACCCGGCTCAAAGCCTGTTCTATCGCCGTGCGTCGACCCGACGGCGCGGTGAAACACAGTTCGTAATCGTCGCCACCACTCAGTTGCAAGGTCCTGCGCGCGTCGCCGATACAGGCCGCGGCCAAGGCGCGCGACACCGGCAAAGCATCCGCGTCGATGCACGCGTCCACACCGGACGCGGCGCAGACGTGGCCGAGATCGGCCAGCAAGCCATCGGAAACATCGATGCCGGCATGGGCCAGGCTGCGCAAAGCACGGCCGGCGCTCACCCGCGGTGTCGGCCGCTGCAGGCGCTCGAACAATCGCGCCGAGGCGGTGTCCGCATCGCCGTCGTTGCGCCGCACTTCGTGTTCGCGATACGGCACGACGCCGGCCAGCGCCAGCGCCGCGGCGGCATCGCCGAGCGTACCGGTGACCCAGACCTCGTCGCCGACCTGCGCGCCATCGCGACGCAGCGCCGCGCCGGGTTCGACGAAACCGAGCACGGTCACGCACACCGACAAGGGACCGCGGGTGGTATCGCCACCGACCAGGGCGACGCGGTGTCGGGCGGCGAGTTGCATAAAACCGTCGAGAAAGCCGTCGACGAACGCTGCCGGCGGCGTGTCCGCATCGGCCGGCAAGGACAGCGACAAGGTGCACCAGGCCGGGCTCGCACCCATCGCGGCGAGGTCGGACAGATTCACCGCCAGCGCTTTCCAGCCGATGTCGGCCGGCGCGGCATCGTCGGCGAAATGCACGCCGCGGTTGAGGGTGTCGGTGGCGACGACGAGTTGTTGGCCGGCGGGCGGCTGCAACAACGCGGCGTCGTCGCCGATGCCGAGCACCACGTCCTCGCGCGCCGCCAGGCCGGCGCCGATGCGGGCGCGGATGCGGGCGATCAGGTCGAACTCGGCTGCGCTCATCGCGGTCTCGTCCGGTGCGCGGGCGTCGCCTGGGCGACACCCGGATGGGGCGGAGTCAGCGCTTCTTCGACGCCGCGAACTCGGTCGCGCGCCAGTCGGCGGCGGCATGGTCGAGCACGCCGTTGACGTAGGTGTGGCCGTGCTCGGCGCCGAAGCGCTTGACCGTTTCGATCGCCTCGTTGATCACCACGCGATACGGCACGTCGAGGCGATGACGCAGTTCGTAGGCGGCGATACGCAGCGCGGCGCGTTCGATCGGGTCGACCTGCTCGACATCGCGGTCGAGGAACGGCGCCAGGGCGACGTCCAGCTCTTCCTGATGCTTGTCGACGCCGCGCACCAAGTCCTCGAAGTAATCGAGGTCGGCGACTTCGTGGGCCTGTTCGTGGGCGAACTGGCCGATCACGTCGTTGACCCGCGAACCCGACAACTGCCAGGCGTACACGGCCTGCAGCGCGCGGCGGCGGGCGCGCGAGCGCGCGACGGGGTCGATTCCATCTTTTCTGTTGTGTCTGCTCATGCTTCGACTCCGCGCGTCAATCGTGTAGCGGGCCATGGATGGCCCGCTCGCTGCATCGCCGAGCGATGCAGCGGAGCCTTGTCGGGACATGCGCCCGACAAGGCGAGCGAATGTCGGACAGGATGTCCGATCATTCGCAAAGGCATGCCTATTCCATCCTGACGACGGCGGTTCATGGCAATTGCCCCAGCAGATGACTCATTTCGAGGGCGGCGAGCGCCGCTTCCTCGCCCTTGTTGCCGTGATTGCCGCCGGCGCGGGCCTCGGCATCCTCGTGACGTTCGACCGCCAGCACGCCGTTGGCGATCGGCAGGCCGTAGTCGAGCGAGACGCGCATCAGCCCGTCGGAGCAACCGTCGGCGACTTGTTCGTAATGGCGGGTATCGCCGCGCACGACGCAGCCGAGCGCGACCACGGCGGCGTGCTGGCCGGCCACGGCCAGGCGCGCGGCGACCACCGGCAATTCCCAGGCGCCGGGGACTCGGACCACGTCGATGGCGTCCTCGGCGACGCCGTGCTCGGCGAAGGTCTTGCGGGCGCCGGCGACCAGGGTGTCGGTGATGCGCGGGTTCCAGCGGCTGGCGATGATGGCGTAGCGCGCGCCCTCGGGGCTGCGCAGGTCGCCTTCGTAATGGGGCATGAGGGGGAATCGGCTGGACGAAAGGGGTAGTTTAACGGCTGGGGGCCGCCGGTGCCGGAGCACGCAACGCTGAAGTCGCGTCGGGCCGGCCGCCGCGAACGGCCGCCGGCCCCAGGCCTGATGCCTCAGCCCAGCTTGGCGATGTCGACGTACTCGACCACTTCCAGGCCGAAGCCGGCCAGGCCGATCTGCCGCCGCGGGGTGCCGAGCACGCGCAGCTTGCCCAGGCCGAGGTCGGCCAGGATCTGCCCGCCGGCACCGTTGCGGCGCCACTCGGCCAGTGCATGGCCGCGGGTCGGCACCGGCACGGTGGTGTGGGCGGCCTCGTCGCCGCCAGCGCCATCGTGCGCGGCTTCGGGTGCGGCCTCGCGCACCCGCGCCAGCAAGGTTTCGGGGTCGGCGTGATCGGCCAACACCACCAGCGCCCCGCTGCCCTCGCGGGCGATCGCCGCCAGCACGTCGCCGACCGCCGGGCCGAAGTCCGGCCGGCGCCAATGCAGGGCATCGGCGAGCGGGTTCTGGATATGCACGCGCACCAGGGTTGGCAGGTTCGCATCCGGCTCGCCGCGCTGCAGGGCGAAATGCAGCGCATGGGTCAGGCGGTCGCGATAGCTCAGCAGGCGGAACGGGCCGTGCTCGGTCTCGATGGTGCGCGCATCGACGCGCTCGACCGTGTGCTCGGTGGCGAGGCGATAACGGATCAGCTCCTCGATCGAGCCGATCTTGAGCCCGTGCTCGGCGGCGAACGCCTCCAACTGCGGGCGACGCGCCATGCTGCCGTCGGCGTTGAGCACCTCGACCAGCACGCCGGCCGGTTCCAGGCCCGCGAGCAGGGCCAGATCGCTCGCCGCCTCGGTGTGGCCGGCGCGGCTGAGCACGCCGCCGGGCTGCGACATCAGCGGGAAGATGTGTCCGGGCTGGGCCAGATCGGAGGGCTTGGCGTCGGGGCGCACCGCGGTGCGCACGGTGTGGGCGCGGTCGTAGGCCGAGATGCCGGTGGTCACACCCTCGGCGGCCTCGATGCTGACGGTGAAGTTGGTATGGTGCGAGGAGGTGTTGTCGCGCACCATCGGCCCGAGGCCGAGCTGCAGGCAGCGCTCGCGCATCAGCGACAGACACACCAGGCCGCGCGCATGCGTGACCATGAAGTTGATGTCGGCCGGACGCACCAGTTCGGCGGCCATGATCAGGTCGCCTTCGTTCTCGCGGTCTTCGTCGTCGACGATCACGACCATGCGGCCGGCGCGGATTTCCTCGAGCAGTTCGGGGACGGTGGCGAAATTCATGCAGCGGCTCCAGCGGCGTGGGTGTCGGCCTGGCGTGCGCCGAGCAAGCGCTCGACGTAACGCGCGACCACATCGATTTCCAGGTTGACCGCATCGCCGACCGCGGTCTGCGCGAACGCAGTGTGCTCGACGGTGTGCGGGATCAAGGCGACCTCGAAGCCTTCGTCGTCGACTTCGTTGACGGTCAGGCTGACGCCGTCGACGCAGATCGAACCCTTCTTGGCGATGTAGCGCAGCAATGCGGCCGGCGCGCGGAAACGCCAACGCTGGGCGCGTGCGTCTTCGTGCACGCTCAGCACCGCGCCGACGCCGTCGACGTGGCCGCTGACCATGTGGCCGCCGAGGCGGTCGGTCGGGCGCATCGCCCGTTCGAGGTTGACGATGGCGCCGTGCTTGAGCGCGCCGAGGGTGGTCAGCGACAAGGTCTCGGTGGAGGCGTCGGCCTCGAACGAGGCCTCGTCGAACGAAATCACGGTCAGGCAGACGCCGTTGACGGCGATGCTCTCGCCAAGCTTGGGCGCGCTGAAATCGAGCGTGCCGGTGGCGATGCGCAGGCGCACGTCGCCGCCGAGGTCTTGAGTGGCGGCGAGCGAGCCGACGCCTTCGATGATGCCGGTGAACATCAGCGGATCTCCTGGCGGAGCGCCGCTGCGGTGTCGCGATGGAAGTGAGTCATGAAACGTTTCCCGCATGATGGTGAGCGAAAAACGCCTCAAGGCATGGGCCAACGCACGACCCGCGGCGCCGCCGCGGGTTCGGTCTCCCTGCTCTTGCGAGAGGAGTCGCGCATAGCCGTCTTCTTTCATCCGGACTGTGACCGTCGGCTCCGGCATCGGACCGGATCTGCTGACCCTCCGCGCCCGGTCCCGAATCGGAACCGCGGCCTGGAGGCGCTCGCGGGCTCGCGCGTGACCGCGCCTACCGCCGGTGGGGAGTTTCGCCCCGCCCTGAAGACGTTACGTAATGAAGCGCCGGCGAACCGGCGGGCGCAGTTTAGCACCCGCGTCGCGCCAGGCCGGTTGTCCGCCGCGGTCGGCTGCGGATGCAGTGTTCCGTCCATGCGCTGCGGCTGTGCCGGGCCCGGCCGGTATGGGCTTCAGGCATACTCGTAAGAAACGCTCGGATTTCCGGCCCTGTCCGCTGCGTCCGGCAGACCGCGCCGGCTTCAGCAGCCCGCCACGCCCCGCCCCCGCCTCTCTCCCGCCCCCGGCACTCAGCCCGGCTTGCGCCGCAAATGCAGGAACAGCGGCCATTGCAGGGTCCGCACATCACCCGATGCGCCCCAGGCCGCCGACAGGGCCGGCCCATGGCGCGCGACCGGGTCTTCGCCGGTGGCCGCGCGGCAGCGCGCCGTCGCCGACATGCTGTTCAAATAGCCGAGAAAGCGCCGCAGCCCCCACTCCGCCTCCAGCCACATGGCTGGCGCCGGCAAGGCCGGGAACGGCCATTCGTAACCGGCATAACGCTGTTCGATCTGGACCCGCTCCGGCGGCCAATATTCCTCGATCTGCTCGCGGAAGTCGGCGACCGCGCCGACCATGCCCTCCGGCGCCAGAAAATCGCAGTAGCCCCAGGCCGCGAGCACGCCGCCGGGCGCCAACACGCGTTCACATTCGGCAAAGAAACGTTCGCGCTCGAACCAGTGCAACGCTTGCGCGACCGCGATCAGCTGCACGCTCGCATCGGCTTGGTCGGTGCGCTCCGCCGGTTCGATCGCCAGGCTGACGTTGCCGCTGCCGCGCAAGGCGGCGTCATGCGCCCAGTGTTGTTCGATCTGTTGCGCACTCGGCTCGGTCGCATGGACCTGGGCGAAGCGCGCCGCCAGGCCGCGCGTGGCCTGGCCGCTGCCGCAACCGGCCTCCCAGACTCGCGCCGTCGCCGGTACCTGGGCCGCGATCAGGTCGAACAAAGACTCGGGATACTCGGGCCGTGCCGCCGCGTAGGCACCGGCGAGCGCGGAAAAATGATCCTTGAACGCATTGCCGCTCATCGTGGCTCGCTCCGGAAGTGAGGTTCGGCCCCGCCCCGCTTCATTGCGGCGGCCGCGGCTGCAACAGCACGCGGGTGTCCTCGCCGATACGGCGCACATCGACCAGGTCGAGACGCAGCTTGTCCTTCATCGCCTCGATGCCGAGCCCGTCGAACAAGGGGCGTGCGCTTTCGCCGAGCAACACCGGTGCGACGTACAGCAAGACCTCGTCGACCCAGCCGCCGGCCAGAAAGGCACCGGCCAGGGTCGCGCCGGCCTCGAGCTGGATCTCGTTGACGCCGCGTTCGGCGAGCAGCTTGAGCACCGCTTCCAGGTCGATCAGGCCTTCGTGCATCGGCACCGCCGCGTGCTGGGCGGCGAAACCGCGCGGCGGCTTGGCGTCGGGCGCATGCAGGTACAGGGTCGGCGCATCGCCTTCGCGCACGCGGCCGCGCGCGACCGTCGCCAGGCCCGGGTCGAGCACCACCCGCAACGGCGCGACGAAGGCGGTGTCGTCGTGCAGGCGCACGGTCAGCGAGGGATCGTCGGCGAGCACGGTGCCGGCACCGGTCACGATCGCACCGGCGCGCGCGCGCCAGTGCTGCACGTCCAGGCGCGAGGCTTCGCCGCTGATCCACTTGGATTCGCCGCTGGCGAGCGCGCTGCGCCCGTCGATGCTGGTCGCGAGCTTGACCCGCAACCACGGCCGGCCGCGCTCGATGCGCGACAGGTAACCGCGATTGAGCGCACGCGCCTGCGCTTCCATCAAACCGCTCGCGACCTCGATGCCGGCCGCCTGCAGTTTCACGAAACCGGCGCCGTCGACCTGTGGGAACGGGTCGCGCATCGCCGCGACCACGCGGGCGACGCCGGCCGCGATCAAGGCCTCGCTGCACGGCCCGGTGCGTCCGGTATGGGCGCACGGCTCCAGGGTCACGTAGGCGGTCGCGCCGCGTGCGCGCTCGCCAGCCGCGCGCAGCGCATGCACTTCCGCATGCGGCTCGCCGGCGCGCTCGTGCCAGCCCTCGCCGACGACTTCGTCGCCGTGGGCGATCACGCAACCGACCATGGGGTTGGGCTTGGTGGTGTAGGCGCCCTTCTCGGCCAGGCGCAGCGCGCGGGCCATGTGGACGTGATCGGTGGCGGTGAATGCTGGGGTCATGGTGCGCGCTTGAAATGGGTGGCGTCGGGGAAATCGGAAATCAGGCTGCGGTCGGCCTGCACGGTCAGGGTCATCACGCCGCCTTCGGCCGCGCCGGTGGCCTGCGCGTCGAACTCGATCAGGTACAGCAGCTTGGTCGGATCGTCCACCGTCAGCCAGCGTGACGTATCGGGCTGCTCGGGGAAGCGTACGCCTATCGCTTTCACCGCGGCATCGGCGGGCAAGGCCTCGAACTCGAATTGGCCATCGGCGCCCTGCGCTGCGCTTTGCTCGACTACCCGGCCATCGGACAGTCGCAGCATGGCCTTGGCATCGCCCACTGCCAGGCCGTAGCGCGGATCGTAGACCTTTACCCGCACCGTCTCGCCGCCTCGACGCTGCCGATGCGCCCACCAAGCCCCCGGCGGCAGCAGCCCCGCGTCGACGGCCTGCTGCAGGGTGCCGATGCCGTCGCCGCGCACCTCGTTCAGATCGGCTTCGGTCAACGGCGGCGGCAGCTTGCGCCGGAGTCCGTTCTCGCTGTCGGGCGCGCGCTCCACCAGCACGACGGTCTGCTCGCTGCGTTGCCAGCAGCCGGCCACGTCCATGCCGGGCATCGGCACGCCGCGCATGCGGAAGCTGCCGTCCTGGTTCAGCTGCAGGCTCGGCGCCGCCTTCGCTTCGATACCGGCATAAGCCCCCGCCAGCGCCGCGTCGGCGGGCTCGCAAGCGGCGATGGCGGACGTCGCCGGAAGCGCGAAGCACGCGATCACGGCGAGCACGCCGGCGCAAACCGCACGGCCTCGGCGTTGCGTGGGCCGGTCGGCGCGGGTCGGCACGACCGCAGCCCTGATGCGATCTCGCGCGGCGGTTTCATCGTTCATCGCAGCCTCCTGCGGGCCATCAATGCCGCACATAACGGCCGGGTATTCGGGGCGCGATCAGATCGCCGTCGTCCTGGGTCAGGATGAGTTGCTCGAACGACGCGGGCATCGCCGCGGCGGTGTCCAGGCGTATGGCGAAAATGCGGCCTCTGCTTTCGTCCAGCGCCAGGGTTTCGCGCGGACGGTCGGCGGGTTGCAGGATCGCCTGGGCGAGTCGCACGCCGGGACGTTGCACCGCCAGGGCCCAACCGCCCGGACTGGTTTCGGTGCGCTCGCTGCGGCCGTCGGAATACACGAACTCGACGCCGATCCCCTGGGCCCGATAGCCGCGCTGCGGGTCGCCGATCACGACCGCATAGCCGCCTCGTCCGTCCGCCTTGGCTGCGGGGTCCAGGCAGCGTTCGCGGTCGAATCGCGGAGCAGGCTGCTTGGGCATCGCGCGGCCCGCCTTCGCGTGCAGTGCGGCGGCTTGCTCGAACCGTTGCAGATAGGTCCGCACCGCGATATCCGCCGCCACTTGGTGCTCTTCGAGCGCGCCGTCTTCGAATATCCCGTCTTGAGGCATGCCGTTTTGTTCTGCGCCGCCGTCATCCGCACCAGCTGCAGCCGCACCAGCCGCAGCCTCACCAGCCGCAACCGCGGCCGCATTACTCAGCGGCGGCGCTTGCCAGGCTTTCGGCTTGGTCTGCGCAGCCGTCGCTTCCAGCGCCAGCCGCGACTGTTCGAGCGCCGCCAGGGCCGGCGCAAGAGACGCTTCGGCGGCGCTGCGGCCTGCGCGATCGACCGGGGTGGCAGCGGACAAGCTGGCCGCGACCAGCTCGGCATATTCGAAACCGGACTGGTAGGTCTTCAAGTAACCGCAGGCCTCCTCGATCAAAGCGTCTTGCCGCTCCGCCGCGAACTCGTCCAGGCGCTTTTGCGCGTCGGGAGTCCAGGCGACGACCTGATCGAACGAAAACACAGGCTGGTCGCCCGCGGGGTTTTGCACGCTCAGCACGATGCCGTTGCCGCCCACGTTCCATAGGCCGCTGGCGGACTCGACCATCAAGCCGTAGCTGAGGCTCCATTGGAAACGTCCGTCGGGTTCGAGCACCAACTCCGAGCCGGCGTCGTCGGCGCCTTCCAGGTAATAGTGGCCGGCCAACGCCGCGCGCTGCCGGTCCTCGACCGGGTCGGCGGCCTGCGCCCAGCACGGCAGCATGGCCAGCACCAATTGGGCGAGCATCAGCCGTGCGGATCGGTATGCCTTCAACATGCGCGAACTCCCTTCGCCGCGTAAGCGTGGCCAGCGTCGGCCGATGCGCTCAGCGCTTCTTCTTGTCCGGACGCGGCTCGTCCTCGCCGAGCAAGGGCAGTTGCCCCTCGCCGGGGATATCGCGTTCGAGCCGGTCGAGCTCTTCGCGGAAATCGGCGACGTCTTCGAACGAGCGATAGACCGAGGCGAAACGCACGTAGCCGACGTGGTCGAGCTTGCGCAACTCGGCCATGACGAACTCGCCGACCCGGCGCGAGGCGAGTTCGCGCTCGGCGGTCATGCGCAATTGGTGGACCACCGCGCGCACCGCCGATTCGATCTGTTCTTCCGAGACCGGCCGCTTCTGCAGGGCGCGGTCGAAACCGGCGCGCAGCTTGCGCGCGTCGAAGGCCTCGCGGCGGCCGTCGCCCTTGATGATGACCGGCAGCTTGAGTTCGATCGTCTCGATCGTGCTGAAACGCTCCCCGCAGGCCTCGCAGACGCGACGGCGGCGGATGGTCGCGCCGTCGTCGGACACGCGCGAATCGATGACCCGGGTGTCCACGTGCTGGCAGAAAGGGCAATGCATAGGCTAGGAACGAGTCGAAAGGAGTGAGAAACGAGCGGAAAAGCCGAAGACTCGGCCACTGTCCTCCGAACCGGCAACAAGAACAAGCCACGAGGCGGCCGCCCTTACTCGTTCCTCACTCCTCATCACTCGTTACTCGCTTTCATAGGAACGAGTCGAAAGGAGTGAGAAACGAGTGGAAAAGCCGAAGACTCGGCCACTGTCCTCCGAACCGGCAACAAGAACAAGCCACGAGGCGGCCGCCCTTGCTCGTTCCTCACTCCTCATCATTCGTTACTCGCTTTCATAGGAACGAGTCGAAAGGAGTGAGAAACGAGCGGAAAAGCCGAAGACTCGGCCACTGTCCTCCGAACCGGCAACAAGAACAAGCCACGAGGCGGCCGCCCTTACTCGTTCCTCACTCCTTATCACTCGTTACTCGCCTTCAGCCGTACACCGGGAACTGGGCGCACTGCTTGGTCACGTTCTCGCGCACCCCGGCGATGACCTTTTCGTCCTTCGGGTTGTCGAGCACGTCGCAGATCCATTCGGCCAGGGCGACGCAATCGGCTTCCTTGTAGCCGCGGGTGGTGACCGCCGGGGTGCCGATGCGCAGGCCCGAAGTGACGAAGGGCTTTTGCGGGTCGTTCGGCACGGCGTTCTTGTTGACCGTGATGTGGGCCAGGCCGAGCGCGGCTTCCGCGTCCTTGCCGGTGATGCCCTTGCCGATCATGTCGACCAGCATCAGGTGGTTCTGGGTGCCGCCGGACACGATCTTGTAGCCGCGCGCGGTGATGGTCTTGGCCATCGCCTGGGCGTTCTTGACGACTTGGGCCTGGTATTCCTTGAATTCCGGCTCCAGCGCTTCCTTGAACGCGACCGCCTTGGCCGCGATCACGTGCATCAGCGGACCGCCCTGGATGCCCGGGAAGACGATGCTCTGCAGCTTCTTGACCAGGTCCTCGGACGGGTCCTTAGCGACGATGATGCCGCCGCGCGGGCCGCGCAAGGTCTTGTGGGTGGTCGAGGTGACGACGTGAGCGTGCGGCAGCGGGCTCGGATAGACGCCCGCGGCGATCAGGCCGGCGACGTGGGCCATGTCGACGAACAGGATGGCGCCGATCTTGTCGGCGATGGCGCGGAAGCGCGCCCAGTCGACGACCTGCGAGTAGGCGCTGAAGCCGGCCACGACCATCTTCGGCTTGTGCTCGACCGCCAGGCGCTCGACTTCGTCGTAATCGATCAGGCCCTGATCGTTGACGCCGTACTGCACGGCGTTGAACAGCTTGCCGCTGGCGTTGACCTTGGCGCCGTGGGTGAGGTGGCCGCCGTGGGCCAGGCTCATGCCGAGGATGGTGTCGCCCGGGTTGAGCAGGGCGAAATACACCGCCTGGTTGGCCTGCGAGCCCGAATGCGGCTGGACGTTGGCGTAGTCGGCGCCGAACAGTTCCTTGGCGCGGTCGATCGCCAGTTGCTCGGCGATGTCGACGAATTCGCAACCGCCGTAATAGCGCTTGCCCGGATAACCCTCGGCGTACTTGTTGGTCAGGACGCTGCCCTGGGCTTCGAGGACGCGCGGGCTGGCGTAGTTTTCCGAAGCGATCAGCTCGACGTGGTCTTCCTGGCGACGGACCTCGGCGGCGATGGCCTGGGCGAGTTCATCGTCAAATCCGGCAATACGGGTGTGGCTCGGGAACATTACGCGGCCTCGGGAGGGGAGAGAACGGACGGGAGGGAGGGGGAACCTCGCATCAGGCCGGGCCGTGTGGATCCGCGGGCGGGCTTGACGTAAGACTTGAAATGTTAGCCTAGGGGCGTATGGCGGCCAACCGCCAAAGCGGGGCTGCCACCGGCCCCGGCGCCGACGGACAATACAGCCTGCGCGCTCCGTCGCCTCCCCTGCCTTGCTTCTGGATGTCCCGATCGTGAAATGGGTCTTCGTTTTCCTGTTCCTCGCCAGCGCGGTGTACGTGCACCTGCGCGGCCGCGTACGCCACCGTCTTGGCCGCCAATTGCTCGACCACTCGACCTTCATGGCGCCGATCAACGTGCTGATGTACGCCTGCTCGCGCGTGCCGACCACTGCCTTCCTGAGCCCGGACCAGCATTTCCCCGAGCTCGAACCGCTGCGCGCGCGCTGGCGCGACATCCGCACCGAAGCCCTGCATTTGCGCGCGATCCAGCAGATCAAGGCCGCCGACGGCTACAACGACGTCGGCTTCAACTCCTTCTTCCGCCGTGGCTGGAAGCGCTTCTACCTGAAGTGGTACGACGACGCGCACCCCTCGGCGGCCGAGCTGTGCCCGGTCACCACCGAGCTGCTGCGGCAGATACCGGGGGTCAAGGCGGCGATGTTCACCGAGCTGCCGCCCGGCGGCGAGCTGCGCCCGCATCGCGACCCCTATGCCGGCTCGCTGCGCCTGCACCTGGGCCTGGACACGCCCAACGACGACGCCTGCTTCATCGACGTCGACGGCACCCGCTACAGCTGGCGCGACGGCGAATGGACCATGTTCGACGAAACCTATATCCACTGGGCCCAGAACGGTTCCGAGCAGAACCGCATCATCCTGTTCTGCGACATCGAACGGCCGATGCGCTGGGGCTGGGCGCGCGGCCTGAACCGGTTCATCGCCAAGAACCTGATCGCCGCGGGCGCCTCGCCGAACATGGAAGGCGACAAGACCGGCGGCATCAACCGCCTGTTCAAGTATTTCTACGCCCTGCGCCTGAAGACCAAGGCCCTGCGGGCGCGCAGCAAGGGCACGTATTACGCGCTCAAGTACGCCCTGGTCGCCGGCGTCATCGCGCTGATCGTCTGGCTGTAACCCCTTCGGCGAAGCTGAACCCAGGCACGGCAAGGCTTTCCATCTCTCCAGCCCTGTCCGCAACGAGGCGCCGGCCGCCTGAGGCGCCGATCCGGCCGCCGTACAGCCCCAGCGGCCCTTTCCGGGCCTCGCCAACGGGCTCTCGGCGGTTCCCCGTCCCGCTACACCCGCCCTATCCCGCCGGCCCTCGCGCTGGAACGCAGCCAGCGCCTGCGGGATAATCGCGGTTTCCCGCCCCGCCCCAGGCCATCCCTCGGCCCGGCTCGGCGCGTCCATGCTTCGGAGCCCGCATGCAATACATCTACACCATGAACGGCGTCAGCAAGACCGTGCCGCCGAAGCGTCAGATCATCAAGGACATCTCGCTGTCGTTCTTCCCCGGCGCCAAGATCGGTCTGCTCGGCCTCAACGGCGCGGGCAAGTCGACGGTGCTGAAGATCATGGCCGGCGTCGATACCGATTTCAGCGGCGAAGCGCGCCCGGCCACCGGCATCAAGGTCGGTTACCTGGCCCAGGAACCGCAGCTCGACCCGACCCAGACCGTGCGCGAAGCGGTCGAGGTGGGCGTCGGCGACGTGCTCAGCGCGCAGGCCGCGCTCGACAAGATCTACGAGGCCTACGCCGAAGAAGGCGCCGACTTCGACAAGCTCGCCGCCGAACAGCAGCGCCTGGAAGCGATCCTCGCCTCCGGCGATGCGCACACCCTCGAACACCAGTTGGAAGTCGCCGCCGACGCGCTGCGCCTGCCGCCGTGGGACGCGATCATCGGCAAGCTGTCGGGCGGCGAGAAGCGCCGCGTCGCGCTGTGCCAGCTGCTGCTGCAGAAGCCCGACATGCTGTTGCTCGACGAACCGACCAACCACCTCGACGCCGAATCGGTCGAATGGCTGGAGCAGTTCCTGGCGCGCTACACCGGCACCGTGGTGGCGGTGACCCACGATCGCTATTTCCTCGAAAACGCCGCCGAGTGGATTCTCGAACTCGACCGCGGCCGCGGCATTCCGTGGAAGGGCAACTACACCGCGTGGCTGGAGCAGAAGTCCGAGCGCCTGAAGCAGGAAGAAAACACCGAGAAGGCGCGCCAGAAGGCGCTGGCCAAGGAACTCGAGTGGGTGCGCAGCAACGCCAAGGGCGGCCGCAGCAAGGGCAAGGCCCGTCTGGCCCGCTTCGAGGAACTCAACTCGGTCGAGTACCAGCGCCGCAACGAGACCAACGAGATCTTCATCCCGCCGGGCGAGCGCCTGGGCAATTCGGTGATCGAGTTCAAGAACGTCTCCAAGTCGTTCGGCGACCGCCTGCTCATCGACGACTTGAGCTTCATCATTCCGCCGGGCGCGATCGTCGGCATCATCGGCCCCAACGGCGCCGGCAAGTCGACCCTGTTCAAGATGATCACCGGCCAGGAAACCCCGGACACCGGCGAGATCGTCAAGGGCCCGAGCACCAAGATCGCCTACGTCGACCAGAGCCGCGACAAGCTCGAAGGCAACCACAACGTCTTCCAGGAAGTCTCCGGCGGCGCCGACATCCTCAACATCAACGGTGTCGAGATCCAGTCGCGCGCCTACATCGGCCGCTTCAACTTCAAGGGCCAGGATCAGCAGAAGATGGTCGGCGCACTGTCGGGCGGCGAACGCGGTCGTCTGCACCTGGCCAAGACCCTGCTGCAGGGCGGCAACGTGCTGCTGCTCGACGAACCGTCCAACGACCTCGACGTCGAAACCCTGCGCGCGCTCGAAGACGCGCTGCTGGAGTTCCCGGGCTGCGCGGTGGTCATCTCGCACGACCGTTGGTTCCTCGATCGCATCGCCACCCACATCCTCGCCTTCGAAGGCGATTCGCACGTGGAGTTCTTCCAGGGCAACTACCGCGAATACGAGGACGACAAGAAGCGTCGCCTCGGCGAAGAAGGCGCACGTCCGCACCGCCTGCGCTTCAAGGCGCTGAAGTAAGGTTCCGGGCCGCCCGCGCTCCAGCGCGCGGGCGGCTTGGTCGCATTGATCCTCACGACGATGCGGCCTTCGTCTACGCCCTTCCCGAGCGCGCGGCAAAAACCGCGCAGCGCAGATCGAGACCGGACGGGCTCCGGCGATCGCCGCAGCGACGGGCCGCGAGTTTGCGCTCTCGCCCGCAACGACGCGCTCCTGCCTACCTGCATCATCCAACGCGAACACGGGGCCTCACGCCCTTCGTCGCCACTACGTCTGGTCCGCATGCCCGCCGTCCTGCTTCCCTTGCTGTGCTTCATCGCCTTTCTCGCCTTCGCGCCCGAAGCGGCGATGAAATTCGCGGCCTGGTTCCTGGTCACCACCGCGGTGGTGCGGGTCGCGGCCGACAAGGCCGTCGGCCTGGAAACCGGTTGGGGCGAGGCGGCCAAGGCGGTGATCTGGGCCGCGCTGCTGCCCCTGCTAACGATCTTCGGCTTGCTCAGCTTCGGCCTGTCCACCGGCATCACCCAGTTCGAAGGTCTCGCTGCGATCGCGATCCTCGTCATGTTGTCGGGCTCGTTCGTCGCCGCCTTCATGCTGGCTTTGCACACCAGCCTCAAGGACAGTGCGATCATCGCCTCGATCACCACCGTCGCCAGCGCGGCGATGGCGATGCTGGTCCGCGCGCTGGCCTGAAGCCGAGGCCCGATCCGAACGATGCGCACCGACCGATCGCCGCCGCCCAGCCTCCCCCACCGACCGAGGAGCGCATCATGACCGTCGAACAAGCCTACGAACTCGAAGGACTGCGCCGCGCGGGCGCGCTGGTGTCGGGCATTCTGGCGACCATGCGCGAAGCCGCCGTGGCCGGTGCGGTCTCGCGCGACCTCGATGCGATCGGCGCGCAAATGATGCGCGCGGCCGGCGCGCGCTCGGCACCGGCGCTGACCTACGACTTCCCCGGCGCGACCTGCATCAGCATCAACGCGGTCGCCGCCCACGGCATTCCCGACGGCTCCGTGCTGCGCGACGGCGACCTGGTCAACATCGACGTTTCGGCCGAGCTCGACGGTTACTTCGCCGACACCGGCGGCAGCTTCGTGGTCGGCACCGCGAGCGAAGCGCAGCAGCGCCTGCTCGATGCCACGCGCGAAGCCCGCGACGCGGCGATCGCGCAGTTGCGCGCCGGCAACCTGATCAACAGCATCGGCCGCACCGTCGAGGGCATCGCCGCACGGCGCGGCTTCCGGGTGATCCGCAACCTCGGCAGCCACGGCGTCGGCCGTTCGCTGCACGAAGCGCCCGGCAGCATTCCCGGCTACTACGATCCGCGCGACACCCGGCGCCTGCACGACGGCATGGTAATTACGATCGAACCCTTCCTGGCCACCCATTGCACCCAGGTCGACGAAGGCGACGACGGCTGGGCGATGCGTTGCCGCCGCGGTTATGCGGCGCAGTTCGAGCACACCGTCGTGGTCACCCACGGCGCACCGATCATCGTGACCTGAAGGCCGGGGTTCGGAGTCCGGGAATCGGGAATCGGGAATCGGGAATCGGGAATCGAAAGTCAAAACCGAAAGCCGACGATGGATAACGGCGCCGGATACGAATCCGGCGACAGCATTGAAACGAAACAGCCGCGCTTGCAGACAAACCGAGCACGGCATCACCACGAGGAACCGCATCGATGAGTTTCATGCAGGCATTGCGTCAACGCTGGCAACAGGCCGGCACTCTCGTCTGCGTCGGCCTCGATCCAGAGCCCGCGAAATTTCCGGCGCGCTTCGCCGGCGACGCCGATGCGGTGTTCGCCTTCAACCGCGACATCATCGACGCCACCGCCGAATACGCCTGCGCGTTCAAGCCGCAGATCGCTCATTTCGCCGCACTCGGCGCCGAAGACGCGCTCGCCCGCCTGGTCGCCTACGCGCACGCGAACCATCCCGGCATCCCGGTAATCCTCGACAGCAAGCGCGGCGACATCGGCAGCACCGCCCAGCACTACGTCACCGAAGCCTTCGACCGCTACGGCGCCGATGCGGTCACCGCCAACCCCTACCTCGGCCGCGATTCGGTCCAGCCCTTCCTCGACCGCGCCGACCGCGGCGTGGTCGTGCTGTGCCGCACCTCCAATCCCGGCGCCGGCGACCTGCAGGACCTCGACGTCGCCGGCCGCCCGCTCTACCAGCATGTCGCCGAGAAGGTCGCGCGCGAGTGGAACGGCCACGGCAATTGCGCGCTCGTGGTCGGCGCGACCTGGCCGTCGCAGCTGCGCGAAGTGCGCGCGATCGTCGGCGACGTGCCGTTCCTGGTGCCCGGCGTCGGTGCGCAGGGCGGCGACGTCGAGGCGGTGGTGAGCAACGCCAAGACCGCCGACGGCACCGGCCTGATGGTCAGCAGCTCGCGCGCGATCCTCTACGCTTCCAGCGGCGACGACTACGCCGCCGCCTCGGCGGCGGCGGCGAAGTCCCTGCGCGACGAGATCAACCGTTACCGCTGAGCCATCGCCGAACCTGCGTCTACGCCACCGAAGCTCAGCTGGCGAACACTTGCAAGCCGCCGTCGCGGTGGATGAACAAGGCGCGCGACAGGTTGTAGCTCGACGACAGCGCGATCTCGTCGGCGATGTCGCGCAGCGAGGCGACGCTGTCGTCGTCCTCGCTGCCGCACAGCATCAGCTCGTCGCGCGCGGCGATCGCGAATACCGGATCGCCCTTGATCTCGATGCGGTCGCGCCAGTGATCGAACAGCAGCACCATGCTGGCGTCGTAGTTGCGGTCGAGCCGGGCGACGTAGCGGCCGCCGCCGCCCTGCACGTCGAGTTCCGGCAGGAAACGGGTCAGGTTGTCGAGCGCCTGGGTGTACAAGGTCTCGCGATCGAAACCGCGCCGCTCAGCCTCGGACGGCGAAAGAAAACTCATCGAATCCGGGGTGTCCTCGACATAGGTCAGGACCAGGTCGCCGGCCAAGGGTTCGACGATGAAGGGCAGCATCGACTCGCTGCCGAACGAGCGCGCCTGCTGCAGCGCGGTCTCGTGCCAGCCGCGCGTCTTCAGCACCGGCAGGATCACCGCGTTCGCGGCCTCGGGTCCGCTGACGAAATCGCGCTGGATCGCGCGCGCACCGGCCAGTTGTTCGGCGAAGATCGCTTCGAGCTCCTGCGGCGCACCGAGATAACGCAGGTAGCTGTTGCCGAGGAAGTGGGTGGCCTTGAAGCCGTCCGGCAGATGCCAGTCGACCCGCGTATCGGCGGTCGCCGCGCCGTGCCCGATCTCGACCCGGGCCTCGGGCCAGGCCGCGCGCACCGCCGCGGCGTAGCGCTCGGCGAAGGTCACCAGGTCCATCGGTGCCGCATTTTCCGAACCGTCTGTCTTAGTGCCGAACCACTTGCTGAAGATAGACATCACCGACTCCCTGTCGACTGACCGACCCCCTGTGGTCGCCCGACCGACTATACGGCCGGGTTCAAGCCCGCAACGGCGCGGCACTGCATTTTCCGACTGGCGGCACAGGCCGCAAGCGAGCGCCGCTCCAGATACGTCGCGGCCGATGTGATCGGGCCCGGGCCGCAGGCATTAGGCTGTCGCCATGGCCGTGATCGACACCCTGTCCCGCAGACGCTTTCTTGCCGCCGCCGGCGCCTGGACGGTCAGCGCGCTGGCGGCGCCGAACTTGCTTGCCGCGTCCGATCGGGCGCCCGCGCCGCCTGCCGGTGCGCCGGGGCGCTCGCGCCTGATCCTGCTCGGCACCGCCGGTGGCCCGACCCCGAAGGCGCTGCGCGCGGCACCGGCGCAGGCGGTGGTCGTCGACGGTGCGGTCTACATCGTCGACTGCGGCAACGGCGTCGCCCGCCAGATGGCCCTGGCCGGGTTGGCGCTCGGCGCGATCCGCGAAGTCTTCCTCACCCACCACCATTCCGACCACAACGCCGATTACGGCAATCTGCTGTTGCTGGCCTGGGCCGCCGACCTGCGCCGGCCGGTCGGCACCTGGGGACCGCCGCCGCTCGCGCGCATGACCCGGCGCTTCCTGCAACTCAACGCCGAGGACATCCGCACCCGCATCGCCGACGAAGGCCGCCCACCGCTGGCGCCGCTGATCCGTCCGCACGAACTGCGCCGCGGCGGCGTAGTGATGCGCGACGAACGGGTCAAAGTGACCGCGGCCCTGGTCGATCACCCGCCGATGGCGCCGGCCTTCGCCTACCGCTTCGACTGCCCGGACCGCTCGATCGTGTTCTCCGGCGACACCCGGCCGTCGCCGGCCCTGGTCGAGCTGGCGCGCGGCGCCGACGTGCTGGTGCACGAGGTCATGTACCTGCCCGCGCTGGAGCGCCTGATCGCCAGCGAGGCCCAGGCCGGGCGCTTGCGCCAGCATCTGCTCGACAGCCACACCACCACCGAGCAGGTCGGCCGCCTCGCCACCGAAGCCGGCGTGAAGACCCTGGTGTTGAGCCACTTCGTGCCCGGCGGCGATGCCTCGCTCACCGATGAAGTCTGGCGCGCAGCGGTCGCGCCGCACTACGCCGGGCGCTTGGTGATCGGGCGCGACTTGATGGAGCTGTGAGTGGGGACTGCGCTGTGCGAGCGTGGCTTCGGGCCCTCACCCCAACCCCTCTCCCGCGAGCGGGAGAGGGGCTAGAACGCGATCCCTCGAAAGGACCGAAGCGAGCCGATGATCCTTCGTTGGCGATGCCTCGCTTTGCCCTTCTCCCGCTTTGCGGGAGAAGGTGCGCGCAGCGCGGATGAGGGCCGCACGCGCCTGGCTCGCTACGCGAACGCGCGGGGATGAAGCAGCGATGAGGCATTCGGCCGCTCAACGCCACCAGGCGCGCAAGGCCGCTATCGGGAAACGCCCCCAGATCGCCGCGAATACGCCGGCACGCACCAACCCGCTGCGACGCGAGGCCTCGAATTTGCGGAAATAACGCCATAGGCCGCGATGCTTGTGCCACTCGACGAAGAACGGCCGCGAGCGGCTCGACACGCCGCGCACATGGACGACGCGAACCTGGTTGGCGACCGCCACCACCGCGCCGGCCTCGCGCACGCGCCGGCACAGGTCGAGGTCTTCGGCGTGCAGGCGATAGCCCTCGTCGAACCCGCCGATGCGCGCGAACAGCTGCCGGGGCATCAACATCAACGCGCCCGAGGTCGCTTCGACCTGCTGCACGGCCTGCGTGTCGTCGGGCGCGACCGCCATCTTCGGCGCCGCCCACGGGCGCAGCAGGCCGGCCAGCATCGCGCCGAAATCGGGGTCGCGGCGACGCACGGCGACATCGCGCTCGCCCTGTTCGTTGATCAGGTCGGCGCTGAGCAAGACTTCGCCGAGCGGCACCGCCAAAGCATGCAGTTGCAGCAAGGTCTCGCGCTCGACCATGCAGTCGGGATTGACGAACACCAGCCACTCGTCCTGGTCCAGCGACGGCTCCAGGTCGGCCGCGCCCTGGTTGCAACCGACGGAGAAGCCGGGGTTGTCCGGATTGGCGATGAAACGCAGGCGCGGGTCGGCGGAGGCGTGGCGCTGGACGATGTCGAGAGTGCCGTCGTCGGACTGGTTGTCGACGACGCGGATCGCCTCGACGCCGAGGCTGTTGCGCAGCCGGCTGAGGCATTCGTCGATCGTCGCGGCGCTGCGGTAGGTGACCACGATCGCCTTGAGAGCAGGTTCGTTGGGAGCATGCTCGTTGGGAGCCGGCGCGCGCTGGCCGGCGTCGGTGCGTGCCTGGCCGGGGTCAGAGGAAGAGATCACGTTGCGGTTCCGGTGGGCCGACGCGATCGAGGCGTTCGGCGAGTTGTTGGCGCAGCTCGCGCAGAGGGTCGTGCATCAGGAAGTTCGCCAGGCGCGCATGCCAGTCAGGCCAGCGCGCGGCGAGCGCATCCATGTCGCCGTCGCTGGGCCGGCCTTCGCCGCCGCGCGCGACATAGGCGGTATCGCACAGCACGTTGCGCCAACCCAGTCCGGACAGGCGCAGGGACAGATCGGTCAGGGCCGCATACCAGGACCCGTAGCTCGCCGCGTCGAGACCGCCGGCGCGGCGACGCGCGCTGCCGCGCAACAGCACGGCATGGCCGATCGCGGCCGGTAATTCCGGATGCAGGGCCGGCATCTGCTGCAAGGCGCGCGACAGGCGTTCGGCGTCTTCGGCGTCCGGCAAGGGGGCGATCTCGCCGATCCGCGGCCAGGCCGCGGCTTCGCCGGCGTTGCACCAGGGCGTGGCCGAGGCGATGGCGCCGTCGGCCGCAAGGCAAGCGCTCAGCCGCGACAACCAGCCCGGCGCCGGCACCGCGTCGGGCGCGAGCACCGCCACGTCGGCGTCGCCGCAAACGCTCAACACTTCGTCCAGGTGCGCGACCTCGCCCAGGCTGCGCTGACGGCGGCTGTAATCGGCCTTGAGCGCGGTGCGCTTGAGCCAGCGCTCGACGATCGCGTAGCCGCGCGGCCCGGCGCGGGCGTCGTCGGCCAGCCACACCCGCGCGCCCGGCGGCGTGCACAGCTCCAGTGCGGCAAGGCAGGCATCGAGTGCGTCGTCGTCGGCACCGACCGGCACTACGACGATGGGCAATTCAGTCATGGCGGGGTTCTATCACGAAGCCGCATGGTCCCATAGCCCACGCCACCGCGCGCGTCGCCGGCAAGGCGGCCGATCGTTGGTTCCGGCAATAACGGACGGCGGACATAGCGGTACGTATTCGACCTGAAGCCGGGTCACGACGGCGTCGTCGTATCGTCGATCACACACAAAGCACTGGGGCCGCGTGCCGGCGACGGCCTGCAACGCAATGGGCCGGCAAGCCGGCGATGGCCTGCACGGCAATAGGGCCGGCAAGCCGGCGACGGCCTGCACGGCAATGAGGCCGGCAAGCCGGCGACGGCCTGCACAACAATGGGGCCGGCAAGCCGGCGATGGCCTGCACAGCAATGGGGCCGGCAAGCCGGCCCCAGTCAAACACCGCGCAGCGCGAGGCTTACTTTCTCGGCTTGGGCTGCTTGGATTGCAGCGGTTCCATGGCGCGGAAACGGCGGCTATATTCGTCGGTCAGGTCGCGCGATTCCTGCGGGTTGCGCACCAGGGTCGGGGTCAACAGGATGATGGTCTCGCGACGCTTGGTTCCCGACTTCTGGTTGCCGAACAACGCGCCCAGCACCGGAATGCGGTTCAGCCCCGGCAGGCCGGTCGAGTCACGCTTGGTCTCGTCGTAGATCAAACCCGCCAGCAATACCGTCTCGCCGCTTTGCACCGCGGCCTCGGTCTTGAGCTTCTTCGTGTTGATGGTGACGTTGGGGCTGTTGCTGTTGAGCCGTGGGCCGATCGAGCTGACTTCCTGGACGATGTCCATGAACACCATGCCGTCGCGGCTGACCCGCGGGCGCACCTTGAGGATCACGCCGGTATCGAGGTACTGCACCTGACTGACGGTGTTGTTGTTGCCGGTGCCGGCATTGACCGAGACCGATTCGATCGGGATCTTGGCGCCGACATTGAGCGAACCCTCGGCGTTGTTGCGCACCAACAGCGACGGCGTCTGCAGGATGTGCAGGTCGGTAACCGCATCCAGGGCCGTGAGGATGGCCGCGGCGTTGTTCTTGATCAGCGACCAGGACAGGCCGTTGCCGCTTACCCCGCCGACACTCGCCGCGAGCGTGCTCCACTTCGGCGGCACCGCCGGATTGGTGCCGCGGTTGAGATCGCCGAAGCCGTTGTCGATGGTCGCGCGATCGAGGAACCACTTCACGCCGTATTCGAGATCGCCGCCGAGTTCGACTTCGGCCACCTGGGCCTCGATGTGCACCTGCATCGGCATCGTGTCGAGTTTCTCGATCACATTGCGGATCGACTTCCAGGCCTGCGGGTTGGTGCGCACCAGGATGGAATTGGTCTCCTCCACCGCGGACACGCCGACCTTGGTGCCATCGACCTCGAGAGTGACCGAACCATTACCCGACTGGCGCGAACCCAGCGATGCGCCGCCACCGAGGCCGCCACCGCCGCTGGAGCCCGAGCCGCTGTCGCTGCCGCTCTTGCCGATGTCGGCACTGGAGCCGTTGTCGCTGTCGCGCAGCTCGACCGATTCCAGGCCCGGCATCAGCGAAGGCGGGCCGTTGTCGCCGCCGCCGTTGCCGCTGCGGTTGGAGCCGTACACTTCGGCGAGGCGGTCGGCGAGGTCCTTGGCCTTGATGTATTTGAGTTCCAGGGTGAACAACTGGACGTTGTCGCCGGCGCTGTCGATGCGGTCGAGCCAGTCCTTGATGTCGTCGAGGTAATCGGCCTGCGGCGTGATCACCATGACCGCGTTGGCGCCTTCCAGCGGCATGAAGCGGAACATGCCCGAGACCGGCGACTTGCTCTGTTCGCCGAACACTTTTTCCAGGTCGGCGACGACCTTGGTGGCCTTGCCCGACTGCAGCGGGAACACGCCGACCGACATGCCCGACAGCCAGTCGACGTCGAACACTTCGATCGTGCGCAGGTAGTTTTCGAGTTCGGCGCGGCTGCCGCCGACGGTGATGACGTTGCGCGAGTTGTCGACGTTGACGATGGCGTTCGGGCGCGCATACGGCTTCAGGATCTTCTCCATCTCGGTGGCCGAGATGAAGCGCAGCGGCACGGTACGCACCTCGAAACCGCGCGCGACTCCCGGCGAGCCGGTGCGCGCCGCGACGTTGCCGGCCAGGGCCTGGTCGGACGGCACGATGTTGTAGCGGCCGCCGGTGTAGACCAGGCGCGCGTTATTCCAGCCCAGCACCATCTCGAGCAGGTTCACGGCTTCCGAGGCGCTGACCGGCTTGGGCGTGGCCAGGGTCACGGTGCCCTGCACACCCGGCGCGATCACGTAGTTCTGGCCGAGCATGTCGCCGAGGATGGCCTTGGCGACCGCATGCACCGACTCTCCTTCGAAGTTGAAGGTGGCGGTGCCGTTGGTCGCGCCCAGGCCCGGCGGCGGCGCCGCGGCGGCGCTGCGGTTGATAACCTGGCCGGTGCCTCGGCGGATCTGCGCCTTCGGGCCTTCCTCGTCGGCCTGCCCCTCCAGCGGCTGCTGGACGACGCCGTCGCGAACCAGGCGGGCGCGGGCATCCTCGCCCTGGGGTCCCTTGAGAGAGGCCGGATCGCCGTCGCGATGCAGCCGCGGCGACATCACACTGGTGCACGAGGCCAGCTGCGAGGCGATGATCGCCGCAACCAGTGCGTGAGAGGCGTATTGCTGGGGACGTAGCTTCATGCGTTCACTCTACGGCGTGTTGGCCGGTGGTTGAGCGGCTTGTTGCTGCCGCAGTTGCGCGCGACGCGCTTCGATCCGCTTGCGGATGGCTTCCATCTGCGCCTGCTCGGTGAGCGGCGCGGATGCGTTGTTGTCGGTCTGTCCGGCTTCGTTGGGCTTGTTCTGCACCGGCGGCGGTGGCGGCGCAGGCGGCACCTGCGAAACCGTGGAAGCCCGGTTCGTCTGCGATTGCGGTTGCGGCGAAGGCACCGGCATCGGCGGAGGCGGCACCGGGCGCACGCCCGGTTGCGGCGCGTTGCCCGGCTGCGGCGGGGCGATCGCGGTCGGCGGTTCGCCGCCCTGGCCGTTGAACACGCGCAGGTCGAGTTCGCGGCGGCCTTCCGGCCCTTCGAACACGGCCCGGCGCGGCTCCAGCGAGGTCAGGCGCCAGGCCGGGTGCGACTCGGGCACCTCGCCCAGCTTGACCCGCACCGACTCGCTGCCGTCGGCCGGCTGCAGAAAGGCCATCGACAACTGCGGGGTGATCAGCACGCTGGTCAGCAGGTAGTCGAACGCGGCCGCCTGGTTCTCGCCCTCGCCCTTACCCTGCATGAAGAAGGGCTTGGGCCGGCGGTCGTCGACGAACAAGGGGCGCGCGGCGATTTCGCCGTACTTGCTCAGGGGGCCGAGGGTGTCGGTCGCGCTCTTGCGCACCTGCGGCAGGGCCTTGACCAGGCTGGGGTCTTCATCGAGCGGCTCGACGCTGCGGCCCATGCCGGCGAGCGCCAGCACCCAGGTCAACAGCGCCCAGCCGGCGGCGGTGGCCAGCAGCCAGGTGCGCGGGCTGGCGTCGTCAAGGCGCATTGGAAGTCACCGCCGGTGCGTTGGCATTGGGTGCGGCCGCGGGCGCCGGGCTCGGGCGCAGGTAGCCGTACAGATCGAAGCTGACGTCCAGGCCGCCGTCGTTGGCCGGACCGGCGGTGCCGGGCACGAAGTAGCCGCGCGTCGACAGCAGGTTGAGGTTGCCGACGAACAACCGCGGCGAGCCGCTTTCGAGCGAATGCAGCACGGCCGCGGTTTCCGGCGCGCCGCAGCGCAAGCGCACCTGCACGACCACGCGCGCATAGCGGTCGCGACGCGGTTCGGCCAGCGGCGAGCGATTGACGATGCCGCAGCTGCGGTTGCCGGGGCTGGCCTCCAGCACCACCGTCTCCAGGCGCTGGACCAGGCCGGCGGTGGCGAGTTCGGCGGTGGCCTCGGGCAGGAAACCGGGACGGCTGGCCTGTTGCTTGCGCACTTCCTCCAGGCGCAGGCGGATCTGCGGGGACTGCTTGAGCTCCATGCGCTGGCGCAATTCGCGCTCTTGCAGATTGTCGATCTGTTCGCCGGCTTCCATCATCGGCACCGTCCACCACGGGTGGACCAGCACCGCATAGGCGATCGCCAGCGCGGCCAACAGCAGGCCCAACGCGAGCCAGCGCTCGCGGTCGGCGGCCCAGGTACGCCAGTTACTGCTCACGCGCGGCCTCCGGGGTCTGCTGCTTGGGCGGGCCGATCTCGGCGGTCAGGGTGAAACGGTCGCGGCTGGTCGCCGGGTCGGGCTGGACCGCACCGGTCAGGGCCGGCGAGCGCCACAGCTTGGTGCCCTGCAGCTTGCCGATCAGCGACGAAGCCTCGCGGCTCAAGCCGATCATCAGCAGGCTTTCGTCCTCGATCGCGAGCTTCTCCAGATAGGTCGAATCGGGCAAGCGGCGGCTGAGTTCGTCGATCACCTCGACCGTGCTCGGGCGCGCGGCGCGGGTGCGGTCGAGGAAGGCCTGGCCGTCGATCAGGTCGACCAGCAGCTGGCGCTGGGTCGCGGCCTGGCGCGCGGCGTTGGCGTTCTTGGCGATGGTCTGCTGCAAGGTCTGAGTGGCCTCGCGGCGGTTTTCGAGCACCTGCCACATGGCGGCGGCGAGCGCGAACAGGGCGACCGCGGCCAGGGCCAGGTTCCAGTAACGGAAGGGGTCGCTGCGGGTACGGCGCTGCGACGGCGGCAGCAGGTTGACCCCGAGCGGCACGCCGTCGGCGCCGGCCACCTCGATCCCCGACAGGGTCGAGGCCAGCGGCCCGATCGCGACGAGCTGCGGGTCCAGCGATTGGCGCGGCACCGCCACCAGTTCGGCGTCGAGCTGACCGTCGCCGTCGCGGCGGGCCAGCACGCGCGCGTCGTAGGCGACGGCATCGGCGGTGAAAGGGGTCTGACGGTCGATCTCGAAACCGACCACGTCGCGCAGGCGGTCGGCCGCGGCAGCCGGCAAGGTCAGGCGCCGGCGCAAGCTCGCGGCCGGCGGCAACAGCAGCCAGCGCGGCAACTCGCCGACGCGCGGCGGCAGCAACGGCGCCAGCGGATCAGCGGCGACGACGCCGGCCGGTGCATTCAAATCGGCCAGGCTCGGCAGCACGGCCAAGTCGCGCACCTCGTTGGCCTGCTGCAGACGCAGGTGCACGCTGTCGCCGTCGACCTGCAACAGCAAACGGCCGCGATCCACGCCCAAGGCCTGGCGCATGCGCAACGGCAACCACGAGGCCAGGGTGCGTCCCCACCACGAGAAGAAGCCGCCCGCTCCGGGTGCGAAGCGTGCGCTTAAACGTCTGAACCGGTTTTCCCCCAACCGGCTTTCGGCAACCTGCGAGTTCATCGTGACGAAGCTCCCTCCTCCCAACGCAGCGGTGTATAGGCCATTCCGGGAACGGAACTCCCCCCTGCACGCACAACCACTCGCAACACCGATTCACGGCCATCCGCTAGCCGTGCATGGCTGTCGATACTATAGGTGCCGCTGCGTTCGCCGACGAGACCGGCGAGCTCGCCGCCGACTTGCGCACCCGTCAACTGTGACCCGGGCGGCGTTCTGCGCCGTTGCTCCACGAGCTGGGCGCCGTTCATTCCCATAGCATCCAATACTTCCTTCGCTGCGAACGCCGGTTCGGGACGCGTACGACCGCTGTAAACCGTGACCAGCGGCTCGATCTTGGCATACAGCGCCGGCGTCATGCCCAACACTTGTTCCAACTCTGCAACGCTTTCGAACTCGGCATCCTTGGCGCCGTAAGGGCGGCCGGCGGACGCATAGTCGGCGTCTTCCGCGCCGCCTGCGGGTTGGGTCAAGGTGTCGGCATCGCGCCAATCGAGGATGGCCGCGGCCAGGCGCGCGGCCTCGCCCTGCTCCATCCCGCCCACGCCCTGGATCAACGCGGTCAGCAAGGCGAAATCGCCCTGGTTGAGGTCGACCTTGCCGTTCTCGTCGACGATCTTGATCTCCAGCTTGGCCTCGCCGAAGCGCCACGGGTTGGGGCGCCCGTCGGGTTGCCACTGCAGCTTGGGGTCGGTCAGCGCCACCCGCGTCATCGCGTATTCGAGCCCGGCCCGGGCGGCGTTCTGCGCGACCAGGCCGCGTACCAGCACCCGCCCTTGCAGGTTCTCGGTGCGCGCCGACAGCGCGAATGCGCCAATCAGCGCAGTCAGCAGAGCGATCACCCACAGCACCAAAAGAAGCGCCGCTCCACGCGCTCGTCGAGACGCGGTTGCCGCATCACGACGTTTTCCAACGCACACCGGCCGCTGCGCCGCGCGCCGCGCGATCCCATCTGCTGCCGTCCTCGTTGCTCGGACCGTCCGCATCACAGCTCCGGCACGAAGCCGCCGGCCGTCGCGCTGGCCAACGGCAGGGAAACCACCAACGGCGGCCAGGCACGGCCGTCGCGATCGGTGAGTGTGACTTCAACGAACAAGGGCAGTTGCTCCGGCGTCTGCCAGCGCTCTTGCCACTCCCCGAGTTCGCCGCGTTGAGGGTCCATCGAACGGTAACGAAAGCGCGCCGACTTCAAGCCTTCGACCAGCAGCTCGGGCGGACGCTCGCGTGCCTCCTTGATGGTTTCGCCGGCCAGCACCATCGACAAGGACAGCACGATGCGGGTCTGATCACCCTCACCTTCGATCACGAAGTCGTGCAGGTACGGCCCGCCCTGGCCCAGGTAATCGGGCAGGTCGGCGACGAAGCGCAGGCGGTCGGGTTCGCCGACGAAGCGTTGCGGCACGGCGGTGCTCTGGTCGAACGCGAACGGAATCGGCCGGGTCGCGGCGATGCGCTTGCGCAGAAAACCCTCGACCGCGCGCTCGCGTTCGCTGCGCTGGGCCAAGGCCTCGCCGCGCGCGGCGGTCTTGGTCGCCGCCGACAAGGTCGCGAAGGCCAGGGTCAGGCCGGCGACCAACAAGACCATCGCCAGCAGCACTTCGATCAAAGTGAAGCCGCGCGCACGGCGGCGCGCCGGCACGGTCTGCGCCGCCCTCATCCGCTGAGCCGCGCGCGCCATCAGAACTGCACCTCGTTGGAGGCGGCCGCGCTGCGCAGGGTGCGCAGCAGCAAGCGCCGACCGCCGCCGCCCTCGCCCCACTCCACCGCCAGCTGCACCTCGAACAAGCGCAGGGCATTCGGATCGACCGGCTGCGAGGACGCCGGCGTGGGATCGCGCCACTGCGCCACCCCGAGGGTCCAGCGATAGCGGCCGTTCTCGAACTCGCCGCTGCGCTGGCCCGGCTTGAGCGGTTGCCCCACCCCGACCTGGTCCATCAGCGATTGCGCATACAAGGCGGCGCGACCGGCGTCGCTGGACCAGCGCACCTGCCGCGTCGCGCCGGACAAGGTGCCGAGCAACAGGGTCAGCGCCATCGCCAACAGGGCGAAGGCGACGATCACTTCCAGCAAGGTGTAACCGCGTTCGCGCGACGACGGCGCGCGACGCAGCGCGCCGAGACGGCGCAAACGACCGGCCGACGCGGCGGGCCGTGCGCGCGCGCTCATCGCGGCGCCTCGCCGCGCTTGAGCTTGACCTCGCCGGTCAGCCAGGCGACATCGACGTTCCACGCCGCCTGCTTGACGTTGAGCTTGATCCGCCCGCCGGTGGATGCGCCATCGGCGAAGAACATGATCGCGCCCTCGCCGCGGCGCGGCTGCACTTCGCGCGCGCCGGTGAAGGTCACTCCGACCGCCTTGGGAATGTCGCCGCGGCGCCCGTTCGGCGCGGTCCAGGTGCGCGCCGCCGGATCGATGGTGAACTTCTGCGAACGTCCGGTCGAGATCGCCTGGCTGCGCGTATAGCGCAGTTGCGAGGCGATTTCCTTAGATGCCGAGCGCAGCTGCATGCCGCTCATGCCGCCGCTCATCATGCCGACGGTCAACACGCCGATCGCGGCGATCAGGGCGATCACCAACAGCATTTCCAACAGCGACATGCCGCGCACAGCGGCCGGCCGCGGCGCGGCGCCGGCGCGGCTCGCACGCACGACGCGCGCAGGGATGCACCGGACGGCGTTCGCCCCGGCCCGGTCCCCCTGCCCTCCGGCGGAGGGCCTGTGCCGCAGGCGCTTCATCGCAGGCGTTTACTCAGTTGTTCTTGATGTCGCCGTCGACGCTGCTGCCGCCGGCCTTGCCGTCCTTGCCGTAGCTGACCAGGTCGTAGGGGCCGCTTTCGCCGGGCTGGCGGTACTCGATGGCATGGCCCCAGGGGTCCTTCAACTCGGTTTCCTTGGCGTACGGGCCCAGCCAACCGTTGGCGTCGGCCGGCTGCTTGACCAGTTCCTCGAGCGAACCCGGCAGGCGGCCGGTGTCCATCTGGAACGAATCGATCTTGCCGGCGAGGGTCTGCACCTGGCCCTTGGCGAGGTTGTAGTCGCCGCGGTCCTTGCCGCCGAGCACGCGGTTGCCGACGAAGGCCAAGACTGCGCCGATCAGCACGATCACGATGATGATCTCGATCAGGCTCATACCGCGCTGGCCGGCCGGGGACGGGGAACGGGTAATCGAACGGGGATTGCGCATCTCAGTGATCATCCATAGTGGTGGGTTCTGGACAGACGTTGTGCTTCAACGCGCGAGCGATGGCAACGGGGTTAAGCCCCGGCCCGCCGCATTCGGCGATTGCATAGGATTCTGTTCCGCGCCGATTGGCGAAGTTCGCGCAAACCGGGTTTCGGTACAGCCGGCGTTCAAGCGCACGGCGTGAACGGGCGCCCCGAAGCGACGGCGAACGAGCGCGGACATCGCCATGCTCAACCGATCGCATTGGTGAGGTCGTACAACGGCAACAACACCGCCATCACCACCGTGGCGACGACGCCGGCCAGGACCACGGTCACCACCGGGACCAAGGCGGCGAGCATGCGGTCCAGGGCCATGCCGGTGTCCTGCTCGAAGGTCTCGGCGGTCTTCATCAGCATCGCGTCGAGCGCGCCGGACTCCTCGCCGACCTGGATCATCTGCAAGGCCAGGCGCGGGAAACGCTTGCCCTTGCCGAGCGCGGTCGACAGCGCGACGCCGTTCTTGACGTCTTCGCCGGCGGCATCGACGTCGGCGGCGAGAATGCGGTTGTTGAGCACGTTGCGGCCGATGCCGATCGCGGTCATCAGCGGCACGCCGTTGCGCACCAGCGTGCCGAGGGTGCGCGCCAGGCGCGCGGTCTCGATCTTGGCGATCAGCGGGCCGACGAACTTGCGCTTGAGCAGCCAGGCGTCGAGCGCCTCGCGGAACGCCGGGTCGCGGCGCTTGCGGTCGAACCAGAGGAAGCCGACTGCAGGAATCGCGATCAATACGATCCACCAATCGCGCACGAACAGGCCGAGCCACAACACCACCTGGGTGAACATCGGCAGCTCGGCGTCGAGGCTTTCGTACATCGCGCCGAACTGCGGCACCACATAGCCGAGCAGGAACATCAAACTCAGGCCGACCATGGCCATCAGGATCGCCGGATAGATCAGCGCATTGATGACCCGGCCCTGCAGCACCCGGCTGCGCTCGAGGTAGTCGTCGAGCCGCGACAGGGTTTCGTGCAGATTGCCGCCGGCCTCGCCGGCCCGGACCATGTTGATGTACAGACGCGAGAAGGTGCCGTGCTGGCGCTCCAGCGCGACCGACAGCGAGGTGCCGCCGCGCACCGCATCGCGGATGTCGGCGACCGTGCTCTTGGCGGTGTCGTCCTCGGGCAGGTCGAGCAGGATGGTCAGCGCGCGGTCCAGCGGCTGGCCGGCGCCTAGCAAGGTCGACAACTGTTGGGTGAACTGCACCAGCCGCGCCCCGGTGAAGGGCTTGGGCTTGAACAAAGCCCTCCACGACGAAGACGCACCCGCTTCCGACGCCAGCTTGGCCTCGACCGGCAGATGCCCCTGCTCTTGCAGGCGCTGCACGACTTCGGTGCTGCTGGCGGCCTCCATCTGGCCATCGAGCAGCTCACCGCGCGCGTTCAGGGCTTTGTAGTGGTAGAGGGGCATTGCGACGCCGGGAATGGAGAATCGGGAATGGAGAATCGGTTAAAGGCAAAGCATCGGAACTTCGAAGCCGGGGGAATGAACCAGCCGGGACGACCACGATTCCCGACTCTCCATTCCCGATTGCCGGCTTTTAAGCATCCTCGGTCACCCGCAGCACTTCCTCGATCGTGGTCTGGCCGGCGAGCGCCTTGACGATGCCGTCCTCGTACATGGTGCGCATGCCGGCGCTGTCGCGCGCGATCTGCTCGATCTCGCCCATGCCGGCGTGGCGCATCACCGCGCGCCGCAGCTCGTCGTTCATGACCAGGAATTCCATGATCGTGGTACGGCCGTGGTAACCGCTCGGCGCCAACGCCGAACCGCGCGGGCGGAACAGGAAGATCTCGCCCTCGGGCTGGTAACGGCGCAGGTTGAACTTGTCGATTTCCTCGGGCGAGGCGAGGTATTTCTCGGCATGGGTCGGTTCGAGACGGCGCACCAGACGCTGGGCCAGGATGCCGTTGATCGTCGAGGTCAACAGGTAATCCTCGACGCCCATGTCGAGCAAGCGGGTGATGCCGCCGGCGGCGTTGTTGGTGTGCAGGGTGCTGAGCACGAGGTGGCCGGTCAGCGCCGACTGGATCGCGATGCGGCAGGTCTCCAGATCGCGCATTTCGCCGATCATGATGATGTCCGGGTCTTGGCGGACGATCGAACGCAGCGCATGCGAGAAATCGAGACCGATCTGCGGCTTGGCCTGGATCTGGTTGATGCCCTCGATCTGGTACTCGACCGGGTCTTCGACGGTGATGATCTTGACGTCGCTGGTGTTGAGCTTGCTCAGCGCCGTATACAAGGTGGTGGTCTTGCCCGAACCGGTCGGGCCGGTCACCAGCATGATGCCGTGCGGCTGGTCGAGCACCTTCTGGAACTGCGGCAGGAACTCGTCGGTGAAGCCGAGCTTGTAGAAATCGAACACGACCGTCTCGCGGTCGAGCAATCGCATCACCACCGACTCGCCGTGCGCGGTCGGCACGGTGCTGACGCGCAGGTCGAGCTCCTTGCCCTGCACCCGCAGCATGATGCGGCCGTCCTGCGGCAGGCGGCGCTCGGCGATGTTGAGCTTGGCCATGATCTTGATGCGGCTGATCACCGCCGCGGTGAGGTTGGCCGGCGGGCTCTCGCCCTCGGCCAGCACGCCGTCGACGCGGTAGCGCACCTTCAGGCGGTTCTCGAACGGCTCGATGTGGATGTCCGAGGCGCGCAGTTCGACCGCGCGTTGGATCACCAGGTTGACCAGGCGGATCACCGGCGCTTCCGAGGCCAGGTCGCGCAGGTGCTCGACGTCGTCGAGATCGCCCGCGCCCTCGCCTTCGGCGGTCTCGACGATCGCGCCCATCGCGCTGCGGCCTTGGCCGTACCAGCGCTCGACCAGATCGCCGACCTCCGAGCGCAGGGCCACGTAAGGGCGGACCTCGCGCTGGGTCGCCAGACGCAGGGCGTCCAACTGATAGATGTCCTGCGGGTCGGCCATCAGCACGTCGACGTGGTGCTCGCCCTCGGCGACCGGGCAGACCGCGAACTGCTTCATGAACTTGGGGGTCAGCGCCACCCCCTCGGGCGGCAGCTCGGGCGCGTCCTTGATGCTGACCAAGGGCAGCTCGAGCGCCGCGGCCACGGTTTCGGCGTGATCGCGCTCGGACACCAGCCCCAGCCGCGCCAACAGCGCGAGCAGGCTGCCGCCGGTCTCCTCCTGGAGCCGGCGCGCACGCGCCAGATCGGGCTCCTTGAGACGGCCCTTCGCCAGCAAGGCCTCGACGATGCGGATGTCGACCGCGGCCTGGGCATCCCCCGCCGGTAAGGCGCTGGCGCTCGGTTCGTTGGTTGTGGCTACTGCGTTCACGTCACCCTCCTGCGCGTGATTCCCCGACTTTAGCAGTTTCGTTCGCCGTCTCGGCCAGCCCTGAGCAGCGCCGGTGAGCGAGGGTGAGACAAGCACAGTCGTCGAAGCGTCACCGAGGATGCCCGACCCGAGTCGCAGGACTTCGGATTCATGAACAGGGGCGAGTAAGGACTGAAAGATCAGTCACATTTTATTCGCGCGAGAGCCATCGGCCGGCCACGCCGGCGCAGCGGAGCTGTAGTAATCGGCGAGGTGCACTCGGGACAATGTGTGACACCGCCACTGCCGCTCGATCCAGGCCACTCGGGTGGGCCGAACCGAAACGCAAACAAAACGGACGCCCGAAGAGGCGCCCGTCGTGTACTTGGCGATCGAACCGTCGTACCTTGCGGCTGCGTAGCTTTACCTCACTCATACCCGCGCATTGAGGAATATACGCAGCCATGGCAAGTCGTCCCCCCCACGTCTCGCCGCGACCATTGGAAGTTCGCGCTGCATAGGGTGCGCGCTCAAGATGCCGCATCAAACCGCTGCATGGACTCAATGTCTCTCAGACAGCTGGCAACCGCTTCTGAGTGAAGCGTCCAAAACACTTCCTTAGCAGCCGGAAAAATCGATTACGAGCGACATACATTATTTTCAAGGCAGCCGACCTGCCTCAAGAAAATCCTCATGGACTTCTTTTGCCTCTCCGTCTTCATACTCCACCGTATAGACAACGCCCGGAGGGAACTGAGAAAAATAACTACCGACGGGCCTTTCTTCAAACACACCAACCACCCACCCGACACTTCCCGGGCGAAGTGACTCATCCGCGGTTTCCACGATCCGGACGACATCATCGTAGGTAAACTTACCCATATCCCCCTCTAATTCGGGCTTCCTCGCGGTGGATTTAAGGGCAAATGCGGGTTGCCCGTTTCATCTGTAACTCCGGGACGATGCCCATGAGGTCCTTGGGCCTTTGGGTCAGATTGGCCTCTATGCCCTCCTTTGTCGACACGTGTACCGGTAGGCTTCCCATCCTGCCCTAGTACCTGCTGATACCTCCCATCCGGCGACCCCTTTAATTGCTCCCCTTGCTCCACAGGGATCGCGTTGCCGTCACTATCCACAACGACGACGGGACTATCAACTGGGCCGTTATACGGATTTGTATTTCCAGCCCCGCTATCGGCTGGTGCATCCATCGCTTCATTTGCGGCCCAAACAATCGCACCACCAATTGCTGTACCCGCTATAGCCGCCCCATAGCCTGCCAATTTCAATGGTGCAGCCGCATCTGAAGGCTCTGGAGTTACCGCGTCTGCGGCAGCGAACGCGAGCACCCCTCTCAAAGCTAGGAATTCTAGCTCCTGACGTCCATCAGGATCGATGAACTTGTAAGGATTATTGTTGACATAGGAATAACGATTGAAGTTATCGCCACTATTGCTATCGACCTGAACCGAATCGACTGACAAGAATCTTCCAATCGCCGGATCATAATACCGCTGCTGCATATACGTCAGCCCAGTCGCACCATCCATGACGTGGCCGGTATACCCCACCCCGTTGTATGCTGGCTGACCCGGCTCACGTATTGCTGCGCCGAAGGGTTCCCACTCCGTACGCTCAAGCACTTGCCCGGCAGTATTCGTGACCACCACGGGGCTTCCCAGTGCATCTGTATGCTGGTACTTGATCTGGCCATTGCCCGCTGCACGATTCCATTCGAGCGTAGCCAGCAGGCTGCTTCCCAGATAGATATGCGGGATATTGAGTTCGGGATGACTATCGCTCTCCGCTTCTGCGCTGTGATGCTCTTCTCGTAGTAGCAACTGACCGGCTTGGTTGTAGAACGACTGTGAGAACGTCGTATCGGGGCGCCCTGTCGCGGTGACTCGACGCCCGTAAGCGTCGTAACGATAGATCTCTTTTCCGGTTACCTTGCGCAGCCGGTTGCCGAGATCGAAGTCGTAATCTTGACCATTCTTGTTGTCCAGGTTGCCCTGAACGTCGTAGCCGAGACCAATCACGGTAGGCGTGCTGCCGTCGGCATTGACGCTCTGGATATTGGTCAGGTGATTATTGCCATTGTAAAGATAGCGATGATTCTTTACGCCGCCGAGCGACCACGTCTTGATGTTGTCCAGCACATCGTAGGTAAAGCGGTGCCAGCAGTCGCCCTTGAAACTGCATGAGCCCGCTGAAGTGAGACGATCCAGATTGTCGTACCCCATCCACCGGCTGTAGTGATCTCCACGCAGTCGATCGGAAATACTGGTGACGTTGCCGTTACTGTCGTAGCCGGTAGAAAAATCGATCACTCCGGCATCCACGCTGAGCACAGGCAATTGCCGGGCATTCTGCGTCATCGAATGGACGATGCCGTTGCCGTACGTGAACTGCTTGATCGCACCGTTCGGGTAATAGCTGATGCCGGAGGCATGCGTGCCCCAAGCTGTACTGACGGCCGTCGGCTGGCCCAGCGCATTGTTGGCATAGTTGACCTGCAACCCATCCGGCGTCGTGTAACGGCTGCGATTGCCGTTGCCGTCGAACCCGTTGGTGCTGGTCCAAGTAGACGAGCCCGGCTGGCTCATCGATTCCGCGCTCAGCAAGCGGCGCTTGTTATAGCCGTACGTATTGACGACCACACCCTGCCCAACGCCTTCGTTGCTGGTCGTGACTTCCCTGGGCAACCCATCGGGGGTGTACAGCCAGCTCTGATTGCCGCGCCCATCTGGAAAGGTCAAACCCTCAAGGCGATTGCGGTTATCGTAACTGCGGTCGACCCGGCGACCCGATGAGTATGCTTCCGTGAAATCGCAGTTGCTTGTGCTAGGCAGACTCAAGCCAGCGGCCGACCAAGCCGGATTGCCGGCATCGTCGTAGGCGGTGACCGTAGCGCCGGTTTCCGGCTCCACACTTTTGCACAAGCGCTGATTCGCGTCATAGACGAGATAACGATAAAGCGACAGGCTTTGATCGGCGTTTCGGCGACGCAGTGAAGTGGGCTTGCCGAACACATCGCGCGCGATTTCTGTATAGACGCCTTCCGGACTGCTAATAACAACGGGCGCGTCATAGCTGGGCGCGCCAAATGCGTGGAACGCAGTCAAAGTTACATTGCCCCGCGGGTTCGTCACCGCGGTCTGAAGCCCACCGAGGTACTCGGTAGTCGAAGTCAGAACTCCCAGTTCGGAATCTTGTTTAACGCTGACGACTCGACCGAGGACATCATAGCGAGTTCGGACTCCCAGCAAAGACGATGCCGGCGGCGCCTGAACTTGTACCACTTGATTCGCAGAAGGGTCACCAAACCAAGCCACCCCCTCCTTCAGCATCCGCCATTGAAAATTATAGGAACCCGACGCAATAGGTGCCTTGACGGTAAAGCCGAAGGTCGCGACCTGCCCAGGGGCTATGTCGCCGGCTACAGGGATGCGCGCGATATTCCAGGTGCCGTTGTCGTTAGGATTGAATGAGCCGAGACGGATGGATTCGGAGCTTCTCCATATCGCAGTGCCGACATTCCGCATCTGCACGCTGACGCTATACGTAGCGCCGGGCACCATGCTCGTCGGCACGGACTGGCTTACGAATTCAGAGGCGAGCGCCGGTGGCGTACGCACTTGTACAACCTGGTTCGCAGAAGCGGAACCAAACCATTGCACGCCTTCTTTCAACATCCGCCATTGGAAATTGTAGTCGCCGTCCGAGGCGGGCGCGGTTACATTGAAATCGAATACCGCAGTCTGACCCGGGCCTACATCGCCGACCAGGCCCGCCCGGGACATGCCCCATGTGTAGTTGTCGCCTGGGTTGGATGAGCCGAGCCTATACCCATCGCCGTTGCGCCAAACCGAAGTACCGGTGTTCTTCATCTGCACGCGGACTGGATAGACCGCTCCCGGCCTCATGCTCACAGGAACAATTTGCCCAGCGAATTCGGCTTCCGCCGTACTCACGACTACGCTAACCGGTGCGGAATTACCATGCTGGTTCTTGTTATCATAGGCGCTCGCTACGAGCGTATAAGTGCCTGGTGAGACATTGTTCCATTGCGCGGTAAAAGGCGGCGACATCGAGGCCGCGACCCAGACGCCATTTGCGAAGTACTCCACCTTGCTGATCGAGCCATCGCTGTCGGAAGGATTGGATGCCAGCGTGATATTCGCAGGCGTGAGGTATTGCGTGCCGCCAGGCAAGCTCAGACTTACCGTAGGCGCTTGATTGGCAGGCTGGATTACAACTTGCTTGGTAACCGTATTTGTGCGCCCGCCAAAATCTTTAGCTGTCGCGCTGAAATAGTAAGTACCGGCTGGCAATCCGGTGACCGTTTTATCGACGATGTAGTCGTTCACCTTTATCAGCTGGACTCCGTTCTGATAAAGCGCGATCCACTCTATGCCGGCATCTCCGCTGCCCTCGGCATACACTTCCAAGGTCGCCGGCTCTTCATAGCCTGGGATCGGATTGACCGAGATAGTGATCGCAGGGGTTCCTCCCGCAGCCTGTGCGGCAAAGCTCATCAGCAGCCAGAGTGCGGCTGCCGCGCTCCAAGTTCCCAAGCGCCGACTAAGGCTCCCACGCCGAATCGACCGCGTTACGAAATTTGCGTCCTGCGTCATATCACCCCCGAAGACGATCTTCGTTTCACCCAATCCTTTTTCTCGCCGGCTCATGGTGTGAGCCCCGCGCAGTCGAAGGCGGGTGCGCCTTCGGTAAATGGATTACGCGGATAAGACGAGAAAGTGACTCGCCCCTCCGGGTCATAGCACTTCATGGTCCAACGCGCAGTGGATTGGGGATCGGCGATATCCTCTTCCTGTTCGATCACCGGCCGCCACAAGGCATCGAAATAAGTAGTCTTCTTGCCATTGCCGGTACTTACGACATGCCGCCAGTGACCGGCAGGCAAACCGTACTCGACTCCCGCGACCTGCTCGAAACTGAGGGCCGTATCGTTCCAAACGGTATCGTCGCCCGTGGGATACACGATGCGCGTCATGCGCCCCATCAGGTCGTAGCTGTAATTCATGACGTGGCCGTTCTCATCGGTCACTGAAGCAACCCAGCCATTGTTGTCGACGACTACATCTTTCTTTGCGCCATCCTGAAAACGAATCGTCTGCGGCATGCCACGCTTCCAGTTGCTGAGGCTGGTCGTGAGGTTGCGACCGTCCTTCAAGGCCGACAGCGTGCCGTCCGGGTAATACTCCAAGGTCTGTTGCAACTTCCCGTAGGCATAAGTCCGTACCGGCAAAGCAGTGGCAGCGTCGTAGTCGGCCTGCGACACGACAGCCCCCGTATTGACATTAGTTTCCTTCTGGACTTGCCCAATAACCCACTTCGACAGATCCGCGTAGTACTCGGTCGTGTTGGTGCGGCTATAGCCCAAGCTGCTGACTTCCGTTCTGTTGGTCGGCTGGGCGAAGACATCGAAACCATTCACCTTATTGGCGAATGTCGCGCCGTCTTGCTGGGTCGAACTTTCGGTGACCGGACGCAAGCTCTCCGACGAAAACGAGTCCAAACGAACCTGCGGGCTGATGCCCATGCGGTGCGCGAACACGTTCTGCTGTTCCGCAGCGGTGTTGCTGAGATACTCGGTAGCCGACGTACGCAGCAGCGCGTTTCCGGCAAAGACTTCAGTCTTGAGCAGTTGGCCTTCGTTAGCGTTAAAAACGACGCCATAGGTGTTGACGGTGCGTTCGCCGCCCGGCCCGGTGACTGTCGTGGTCTTGGTTGTCGCGCAGTTCGCGCATCCATCCTCCCAGCTCCCCACTGGGGTCGTGTAATCGTAGTTCCAAGTATCGGCCGGGAGCCCGGCACCGGTGATGCGTTTGGTCCGGATCGCAAGCACATCGAAGCGTGCCGGCACCATGCTGGTCAGCGTGTCTTCCGGCTCGGGGTTGTCCGGCAGCGTACCGCCCAGATTCGGAGGCGGCAGGCATTCGGACCGAACAGAGTTGCGCCCATGACGAATCGTCTGAAATATGAATTCGCCTGTCGCGCCGGACGGGTGAGTGATGGTCGCAGTTCTCGTGAGCGGCCTGAGTACACGCATCCATGAGCAAGACAGAGCCTTATCTTGGACGGGCACGCGGCGACCGTCGGCCATGGTTTCTTCGGCTTGTTCGTAAAAAGGCGCTCCCCACATTTCTAGAAGATTGAGCTTCCATTGCCCGCCATCGGGTAATGTCACGGAGGTCAGTCGCGAATACGCCGAGTAACCGTAATTCCATTCACGCACGGGCGTGGTGTTAACGGCGACTTTGGCCACCCGGTCATAACCGTTCGCGCTCTCCCACGTCAGAGAGAGCTGGCGGCCGTCGCTGGAAGTAATCGACGCGAGCTGATTACCGCTCCAGTTATAGGCAACCCAGTTCCCGAAACGATCCTCGACACGCGTCGCATACAGACGGATTTCGTCGCGTGGCACCGGCCTGCTGAGAATGGTGCCATCGCCCGCAAAAGGCTTCACCAGATCGTCGGTTTGTCGCGCAACCATCCAATCGAAGCGATAACGGGTGCCGTCCGGCGCAAGCGCCAGGAACCCTTCCCCCGGATGTGCGCTCTGAAGGTTCGGCAGACACGACAGATGCCAGAACTGTTTGGTAACCCAGGGATAAGTCTTGCCATCGGTCGGCCTGGGCTTGGTCTGTGCTGTCGCGATCAACAGTTCCTGATCCCCTCCACCAACGGACATGCGATAACCGCTCCAATACTCCCAGGCTTGGACTGGTGCGCTGCGTCCTGGTGTGGAACTGGCCACCTTGACGATGGGTGGCCTCGCGGTCTCAGGGGACGTCGGCGAGGAGCAACGATTGGGCGTCGCATCGGGGGCGATATCGCCGATTACCCAGCCCGAGCTCCGGCTGAAAGTGCCGCTGATATACGGCACGTCCCAGTCCCAATCAGCGAAAGGCCGATTGCGCGCATCGCTTTGAGCCGAAAAACGACGCCCGATCGCGACCGCCAGATCGCTGTTACCCGGCAAGGAAACATCCGTCGCCGCGAAACTGGTGGCCCCGGTATAGAGGTTGACCGAGTCGCCGAGCAAACCAGGCCCCTCGGTCTTGATGGTCTGCGCCGATTTGACGAACTTGTCGTACTCCTCCCACGGCGCCTTTTGCGCACCCGCCGTGCAAGACACAACGGCCAACAACACCCCACACAGATAACGCACGGCCTTCTCCCCGGTTCCCTGGCCCAACACAGATCGGTCGCATCGCGACTTCGATTCGCCAACCTTCTATCACGGCTTCGATTCGCCAAGCTATATGTGCGAAGACTCAAGCGATGAGACTCCTCCATCGGCACATCAGGCCGCAAAGCAAAACGGGCGCCCAGTGGGCGCCCGTATGCAACTGACAATTGGACAATCCTGTCCCTGCAGTTAAGCCTTACCCCACCCACACCCGCGCATTGCGGAACATGCGCAGCCACGGCGAGTCGCCGCTCCAGTCGCGCGGCGACCAGCTGAAGTTGGCGTTGCGCAGGGTGCGCTCGGGGTGCGGCATCAGGATCGTGGCGCGACCGTCGTTGCTGGTCAGGCCGGCGATGCCGTCGGGCGAGCCGTTCGGGTTGAGCGGGTAGCGGTCGGCGACGCGGCCGTCGCCGTCGATGTAGCGCAGCGAGACGTTGGCGGCGCTCTGGTCGAGGTTGCTGGCGAAGCTGGCCTGGCCTTCGCCGTGGGCGACCGCGACCGGGATGCGCGAGCCGGCCATGCCGCGGAAGAACAGCGACGGCGACTCGGCCACTTCCAGCAGGCCCAGGCGCGCTTCGAACTGTTCGCTGCGGTTGCGCAGGAACACCGGCCAATGCTCGGCGCCGGGAACGATCGGCTTGAGCTGGGCCAGCATCTGGCAACCGTTGCAGACGCCGAGCGAGAAGCTGTCTTCGCGGGCGAAGAACGCGGCGAAGGCGTCGCGCAGGGCGCTGCGTTCGAGGATGCTGGTCGCCCAGCCGCGGCCGGCACCGAGCACGTCGCCGTAACTGAAACCGCCGCAGGCGGCGAAGCCCTTGAAGTCTTCGAGCCGGAAGCGGCCGCTGATCAGGTCGCTCATGTGCACGTCGAAGGCTTCGAAACCGGCGCTATCGAAGGCCGCGGCCATTTCGATCTGGCCGTTGACGCCTTGCTCGCGCAGGATCGCGACCTTCGGGCGCGCGCCGGTGTTGATGAAGGGTGCGGCGACATCCTCAGCGGCATCGAAGCTCAGCTTGGGCTTCAAGCCCGGCGCGTTGAAGTCGCGCGCGATCGCCCGCTCTTCGTCGGCGCACTCGGGGTTGTCGCGCAGCTTCTGCAGCGCATGGCTGGTCGACCACCAAGCGTCGAACAGCTCGTCCCAGCGCCACTCGACCAGGACCTTGCCGTCTTCTTTCACCCGCACCGCGGCGGCCGTGGTCGGCTTGGCGATGCGCTGGGCGCAATCGATCAGGCCGTGGCGGGCGACCAGGTCGGCGAATTCGGCGCGGTCCTCGGCGGCGATCTGCACGATCGCGCCGAGCTCTTCGTTGAACAAGGTGCGGAACGGATCCTCGCCCCAGCCGTCGAGGCTGATATCGAGGCCCAGACGCGAGCAGAACGCCATTTCCGACAGCGCGGCGAAGGCGCCGCCGTCGCTGCGGTCGTGATAAGCGAGCAGCAAGCCGGCTTCGCGCGCGTCGCGGATCAGCTCGAAGAAATCGCGCAGGCGCTGCGGGCTGTCGAGATCGGGCACACCGGTCTCGTGGCGCGTGCCCTCGCCGGGCAGGCCGGCGAAGGCCGGCAAGCCGCCCTCGCTGCCGGCTTCCGGATGGCACTGGGCCAGCACCGAACCGCCGAGGCGCTGCTTACCGGCGCCGAGGCCGATCAGCCACAGCTCGCTGTCGGTGTCGCGCGACAACAGCGGGGTCAGTTGCTGGCGCACATCGACCACCGGCGCGAAGGCGCTGACGATCAAGGACACCGGCGAGACCGACTTCGAGGCGTTCTCGCCCGAGCCCCATTGCGCCTGCATCGACAAGGAATCCTTGCCGACCGGGATGCTCAGTTCGAGCTCGGGACACAGCTCCAGGCCGACCGCCTTGACCGCGTCGAACAGCAGCGCGTCTTCGCCCGGATGCGAGGCAGCCGCCATCCAATTCGCCGACAGCTTGATACGGTTGAGCGATTCGACCGGCGCGGCGCACAGGTTGGTGATGGCCTCGCCGACCGCCATGCGCGCGGCAGCGGCGGCATCGAGCAAGGCCAGCGGCGTGCGTTCGCCGATCGCCATCGCTTCGCCGACGTGGCCGTCGAAGTCCGACAGGGTGATCGCGCAATCGGCCAGCGGCAGCTGCCAGGGGCCGATCATCTGGTCGCGCGCGACCAGGCCGCCGACGGTGCGGTCGCCGATGGTGATGAGGAAGTTCTTGGCCGCGACGGTCGGGTGCGCGAGCACGCGCAGGCCGGCGTCGCGCAGATCCAGCCCGCCCCACTGCAGCGCCGGCCACGGCGCGTCGGCGGGATAACGGGTGTCGCGATGCATCTTCGGCGGCTTGCCGAACAGCAGGTCCATCGGCAAGTCGATGGGGTAAGCGGTGGCGCTATCGTTCTCGCCATAAACCGTCTCGACCGTCGCGCCGTAACCGACCACCAGGCGCTCTTCCGCGGTCGCATAGCCGACCACGGCGAAGGGGCAACGCTCGCGCTCGCAGATCGCGGCGAAATCGGCGACGCGGTCGGCCGGCAGGCCGAGCACGTAACGTTCCTGCGACTCGTTGCACCACAGTTGCATCGGCGACAGCGAGGGGTCGTCGCTCGGCACCTTGGCCAGATCGATCACGCCGCCGAGGCTGGAGTCGTGCAGCAGTTCCGGGATGGCATTCGACAGACCGCCGGCGCCGACGTCGTGGGCGCTGTCGATCGGGTTGGCGTCGCCGAGCGCGACGCAGCGGTCGATGACTTCCTGGCAGCGACGCTCCATTTCCGGGTTGTCGCGCTGGACGCTGGCGAAATCGAGCGCTTCGGCGCTGTCGCCTGAAGCGACCGAGCTGGCCGCGCCGCCGCCCAGGCCGATCAGCATCGCCGGGCCGCCGAGCACGATCACCGCATGGCCCGGCTTCAGGCCGAGCTTGGCGACCTGGACCCGATCGATCGCGCCGAGACCGCCGGCCAACATGATCGGCTTGTCGTAGGCGCGGGCCAGGCTGGCGTTGCCGGCCTGACCTTCGGACAGCTCGAAGCTGCGGAAGTAACCGACCAGGTTCGGGCGGCCGAATTCGTTGTTGAACGCGGCCGCGCCGAGCGGGCCGTCGAGCATGATTTCCAGGGCCGGCGCCATGCGCGGATTGAGCGCGCGTTCGCCTTCCCACGGCTGCGGCAGAGTCGGGATGCGCAGGTGCGAGACGCTGAAACCGCACAGGCCGGCCTTCGGACGGCCGCCGCGGCCGGTCGCGCCTTCGTCGCGGATCTCGCCGCCGTTGCCGGTGCTGGCACCGGGGAACGGCGCGATCGCGGTCGGGTGGTTATGGGTTTCGACCTTGATGCAGAACGCCGAAGGGATCTGCGCTTCGGCCGCATAAGCCTGGCTGCCCGGCTGCGGGCGGAACCGTCGCGCCGGATAGCCCTCGACCACCGCCGCGTTATCGCTGTATGCCGAAAGCGTGTTCTCCGGCGTATGCGCGTGGGTGTGCTTGATCATCTTGAACAGCGACTGCGGCTGCTCGCGGCCTTCGAGCGTCCACGAAGCATTGAAGATCTTGTGCCGGCAGTGTTCGGAATTGGCCTGCGCGAACATCATCAGCTCGACGTCGGACGGGGTGCGGCCGAGCGCGGCGTAGCGCTCGCGCAGGTAGCCGATCTCGTCGTCGGCCAGGGCCAGACCGAGCCGGCCGTTGGCCGACTCGAGTTCGTCCAGAGGAATGCGCTCGAGCTCGCCGCGCGCGGGCACGGCGAACAGCGCCGCCGCGTCGTCGCGCGCTTCCAGCAGCGACTGGGTCATCGGGTCGTGCAGGACCTTGGCCAGCGCGCCCTGGGTGGCGGCGTCGCTCGGCCAGCCTTCGAGGTCGTAACGGGTACCGCGTTCGACGCGCTTGACCGGCTGGCCGGCGCCGCGCAGCAATTCGGTGGCCTTGCTCGCCCACGGCGACAAGGTGCCGAGGCGCGGCGTCACGTAACGCGAAACGGCCGCATCGGTACGGGCGGCTTCATGCGGTTCGGCCTGGAGGATGCGGCGCAGGGTCGCGTCGTCGGGCGTAGCGCCGGTGTCGGGCTCGACCCAGTAGACGGGCCAGGCATCGAGCAGGCGGATACTCGGATGAAGGGCGGACAGTCGAGCTTGGAGACGCTCGCGGCGGAACGAAGACAGGGCCGAATGGCCCTCGAGGACGATCATGTCCGGGGAACCGTGCAACGCAGGGCCCGGTATTGTATCCAAAACCGCCGGCGAGCTTCGGCCCGGCCCCCGATCGAGCCGCGCGGCGGTCCACGCCCCCCCTGCCCGGCGCGAGACGCCCCCGCTTGCCTCTTCGGCCGTTGCCCGTTTTCGCCCTCGGGCCGGACCAGGCGGCCCGCGAAACGCAGCCCGGAAACGACATCGCCGCCCAGTGGGCGGCGATGCGATCGAACCTGGGCCCGGAAATCCGGGCGCGGAACCTTGCTCAGCGTCCGCCGGTCGGCACGGCGACGGCCGCGGTCGGCTTGGCGCCGGAGGCGGCCGGCTTGGCGTCGGCGGCGATCTTGTCCAGCGCCTCGCGCAACTGCGCCGGCGGCACGTAGCCACCGAGCTGGATGCCCTCGGAGGTCAGGATCATCGGCGTGCCGGTCAGGCCCGCACGCTGGCCGACGTTGTATTGCATGGTGACGGTGTTCTTGCAGTCCTTGTTCGGAATGCTCTGCTCGCTCTTGGCGTCGGTCAGGGCCTTGCGGCGGTCGGCCGCGCACCAGACCGAGACCATCTTCTTATAGTCCTCGCTGCCGATGCCCATGCGCGGGAACGCCAGGTACTCGACCGCGATGCCCTGACGGTTGTACTCGGCGATCTCGCTGTGCAGCTTGCGGCAGTAGCCGCACTCGACGTCGGTGAAGATCGTCACCGTGTGCTTCGGATTGGCCGGCGCGAAGACGATGCGCTCGCTGGCCGGGATGGTCTTCAGCAGGTCCTTGCGCATGCCGGCGAGGCTGCTTTCGCTGAGGTTCTTCTTGGCCTGGGTGTCGAACAGCGCGCCGCCCGAGCCCGGCAGGAACAGGTAACGGCCGTCGTCGCTGACGTACACGACCTGGCCCTGGGCCAGCGCTTCGCGGAAGCCCGGCACCGGCGACGGGCCGACCTTGTCGATGCTGACGTTGGGATTGAGCTGGCGGATGGCCTCGACGGCCAGCGCATCGGCGCTGCCGGCCTTGACCTCCGGCGCCGCCCCCTTGGCGGCGGCTGCAGTCTTGGCGGGGGCGGCCGGATCGCTCTTGGCGGCGGCGCCCTGCGGCGCCTGGGCACAGGCGGACAGGCTGATCGCGCCGAGCACGGCGAAAATGATGCGCTTCATCAATCGAATCCTTGGCGTTCTGAGGTCGGGGTCTTGGACCGCTCGACGAGGAATAGGTTCTACCGATTGTGGCACGGCCGGCCACGCGAACGCCGTTCCGCAACCGCAGTCACACGGCGAAGTGGCGATGGGGGTCGCGGTTTGCGGTGCGGATGCCTGTATCGGCCCGGGACCCTGGCCGCCGGGACGGGGCGACGGACCGCAGCGAGGGTAGGAGCGGCGTGAGCCGCGACCAAGGGACAGGCAGCGGCCGCACCGCCACCGTCACTGATCGAAGCAGCGGCTTGTCGCGGGGTAGGAGCGGCGCAAGCCGCGACCGCCAACTGAGCCGGCGGCGACGGCTGGGGGCCGGTGAAGACCCAAACAGGGCGTTTAGAGCAGCAGGCGGCGGTGCCGCCTGGCGCTGCTTGGGGTACTCGCGATCTGACCGGACGTGCCCGGCCCGGCGCAGGGGCGCCGGGCGTTCAGAGCAGCAGGCGGCAATGCCGCCTAGCGCTGCTTGGGGTACTCGCGATCGGCTAGGACGTGCCCCGGCCCGGCGCAGCGCGCCGGGCGTTCGCCAAGCCCAGGCGGCAGTGCCGCCTAGCGGGCTTGGCTCACCCCCTAGGATGGTGCTGCGCGTGGAGGCGTTTGAGCTGCTCGCGCGCCACCAGGGTGTAGATCTGGGTGGTCGACAGGGAGCTGTGGCCCAGCAGCATCTGCAGGGCGCGCAGGTCGGCGCCGTGGTTGAGCAAATGGGTGGCGAAGCTGTGGCGCAGGCCGTGGGGGCTGATCTTGGCCGGGTCGATGCCGGCAACGGCAGCGTAGCGTTTGACCAGGTGCCAGAACTCCTGCCGGCTCGGGGCCTCACCGCTCGCGGCCAGGAACAGCGGCGCCAGCGCGCGTTTGCCGGCCAGTTGCGGACGCGACTGCGCCAGATAGCGTTCGAGCCAGTGCTGGGCCTCTTCGCCCAGCGGCACCAACCGCTCCTTGCTGCCCTTGCCGGTGACCCGCAACACGCCCTGGCGCAGATTGACCGCGGTCGAGGGCAGATTGACCAGCTCGCTGACCCGCAGGCCGGAGGCGTACATCAATTCGAGCATGGCGCGGTCGCGCAGCCCGAGCGGCTCGTCGACGGCCGGGGCCGCCAGCAAGGCTTCGATCTGGCTCTCGGCCAGCGCCTTGGGCAGCGAGCGCGGCAACTTCGGCGGCGCCAGCAATGCAGTCGGGTCGTCGCTGCGCACGCCGCGACGCAGGAGAAAAGCATGGAACGCGCGCAGGGCCGACAGCAGGCGGGCGTTGCTGCGCGGCGAATAGCCTTCGCGGGTGCGCCAGGCCAGATAATCGAACAAGGCCGAACGATCCGCATTGGCGATGCCGCTGCCGTCGCGCCAGCGCGCCAGGCCTTCGAGATCGCGGCGGTAGCTGTCGAGGGTCTGCTGGGCCAGGCCGCTCTCGGCCCAGATCGTGTCGAGGAAGGACTTGATCGCCGCATCGTCGGCGTCGCCCAAGGGCGGCAAGGCCATCGCCTGGCTGCGGCGTTCGGCGGGTGTACTGGCACTCATGGCCGCAGCTTAGCAGGCGGTCCGGCTGCCTATATCCTGATGCGATGAGCTCGAACGACATCTCCGCCGCCGATCCCGCACCTGCCAAGCCCGCCGCCCTGGTCGGCTGGCGCCTGTTCGCGTTGTTCTACGATTTTTGGCCGGTCACGGCGCTGTGGCTGGTCGCAAGCGCGGCGTTCACCATCGCCTACACCTTGTCCGGGCATGGGCAGCGCGAAAACATTCCGCCTTTCAGCGCCCTGCAATGGGCGCTGTGGCTCGTGTGCTGGCTGATCGCCGGCGGCTACGCGACGCTGAGCTGGCGGCGCGGCGGGCAAACCCTCGGCATGCGTCCGTGGCGGCTGCGCGTGATCGGTGCCGATGGCGCTGCGCCGGAATGGCGAGCGCTGGCGATCCGCTATGCGGTCGGCACCGTATCGCTGGCCGCGCTCGGCCTGGGCTTCTGGTGGGCCTGGTTCGATCGCGATCGCCTGACCTGGCACGACCGCGCCAGCGGGACCCGGATATTGCGCGTGCCTAAGCGGCCGAAGTGAGTGCTGACGGGACGATTGCAGAGTCCTGCGAAGTCGCCGGTGCCGATGCCGTCATCACTGTAGGAGCGGCGCAAGCCGCGACCAAGGGACATGCAGAGGGAGCACCGCCCGCGTCGATGATCGAAGCCTCGAACTATCGCGGGGTAGGAGCGGCGCGAGCCGCGACCGCGTAACTGAAGGTGCCGGCGCCGGCCGAGTTCACGCAAGGGCTCCAGCCATGGAGTCAGTACCCCCGCCGCTTCGTTGGGGTAATCGCGATCTGACCCGACGTGCCCCGGCCCGGCGCAGCGCGCCGGGCGTTCATCGAAAGCGCGAGCCAATGGCGAAGCTCCGTGGAGAGAACGCATGGGCCGGGAGCTGCGGCCCCGGCCCGGCGCGGCGCGCCGGGCGTTCACACAGTCCACGCGGCAGTGCCGCGGCTTCGTTGCGACATTACGCGACCTGAAAGTTGCGGCCCCGGCCCGGCGCAGCGCGCCGGGCGTTCATCGAAAGCGCGAGCCAATGGCTCGCGAGCGCTTTCGATTCACCCCGACCGACGTTTGAACAGGTAGGCGGAGACGGCCAGCATCACCACGGTCGGCGCGGCGTAGGCCAGGCGGAAGTCGAAGCGGAACACCTTGGCCAGTTCGACGAATTGCGTCTGCAACTGCCAGAACAGCAGCGCGAACACGATGCCGATGAACAAGCGCTTGCCCATGCCGCCGCTGCGCAGGCTGCCGAAGGCGAACGGAATCGCCGCCAGGCACAAGGTCAGCACGTTCAGCGGGTAGAACCAGCGACCCCAGTAATAGGCCTCGAATTCGGCTGCATCGAGGCGGTTGCGTTCGCGGTCCTCGATCGCCTTGTGCAGGGCCTTGGCACTGAGGTAGCGCGGGCGGTTGCTGCCGCTCATCAGGGCGGCGCTGTCGAGTTTGGACTCCCAGCGCTCTTCGGCGACATGGACCTGCTCGGCCGACTTGGCCAGGAAGGTGGTGCGGGTGACGTCGCGCAGCAGCCAGCCGCCCGGGCGATGTTCGGCGATCTTGGCCAGCGCCAGCGACACCAGGCGCCCGTCCTGGCCGAACTGGTACAGGCTGACGTCGCGCAGTTCCAGCCAGCGGTCCTGGTCCTCGCTGCGCTCCTGGCCCTGGCTGGCGCTGAGGATGACATCGCCCTCGCGCGCCCAGACCCCGGAATATTGAGCCACCACCTGGTTGTTGGACTTGGCCGCGGTCTTGAGCGCATCGGCGCGACGTTGGCCTTCCGGCGCCAGGGTCTCGCCGTTGACCACCATCAGCAGGGTCAGCAGGGCGAGCGCGCCGGCCACGGCCAGGCTCAGGCGCCGCCGCGACAGGCCGACCGCGCGCAGCACGGTCAACTCCGAGGTCGAGGCTAGCTGGCCCAGCGCCATCAGGGCGCCGATCACCGCCGCGTACGGGAACAAGGCGTAAGCGCGGCGCGGCACGGTCATGGCCATGTAGGCCAGGGCCTGCATCAGGCCGTAGCGGCCCTTGCCGACGTCGCCGAACTCGCCGACCAGGCTGAGCATGAAATCCAGGCCCAGCAGCACCGCCCAGGTCAGCAGCACCGTGCCGAGCACGGTCTTGCCGACGTAGACGTCGTGGATCTTCGGGAACGGCTTCATCGCGCCACCCGCCTGCGCGCGACGCGGCCGTCGCGGAAATACAGCCAGCCGGCAACCGCCAACAGCGGCAAAGTCAACCACCACAGGCCGAGGAAGGTCGGGATCTTGCCGTCCTCGATCCAGCCTTTGCCCATCATCATGAAGTTGTTGCCGATCAGATAGGCCAAAAAGCCCATCAGCACGCTGCCGTAACGGGCCTGACGCGGGGTGCTGCGCGCCAGCGGCACCGCCAGCAGGGCGAAGGCCAGGGCCAGCAGCGGCGGTGCGATCCGGTAATGCAGCTGGGCCGCGGCCTCGCGGCGCGGATCGCCGAACAATTGCGTGGTCGACATCATCTCGGGCAGGGACGGGTCGTAGCGGTCCTCGCTGGCCGGCAACAGCACGTCGTTGCTGGCGTAGCGCATCAACCGGTAGTTGAGACCGCCGTCCTTCGGGCCCTCGACCTCGAAACCGTCCTCCAGGGTCAGGTAACGGTCGCCGTTCGGGCGCACCGTCAGGTGACCGGTCTTGGAGGTGGTGACGTCCTGGCGGTCGGGCTTGTTGCGGTAGATGAAGATGCGCTCGAAGCGGGTGCCGTCGTTGGACATCGCGCCGACGTAGATCACTCCGTTGTCGTTGGGCAGGCCAGTGAAGGCACCCGGCTCCAGGCCGGCCACGACCAGGCTGCGGCTGGCCTCGTTGATCATCTCGCGCGAGGCGCGGTCGGCCCAGGGGCCCAGCCACAGCGAGCAGGCGGCGACCACGGCCACGATCGGCCCGACCACCATCAGCAAGGGTTTGAGCAGCCGGCGCGGGCCGACGCCGATCGAGGCGATCACCGGCATTTCCGAATCGCGATAGAGCCGGCCGATGCCCAGCATCAGCCCCAGCATCAACGCCAGCGGCAGGATCAGCGGCAGCCACTTGATCAGCACCAGGCCGAGCTGGAGCAGCATCAGCCCGGCCGGGACCTTGCCCTTGGCGATGTCCTCGAGCACGTCGGTGAAGGCGCCGCCGACGCTCACGATCAGCAACACCACCAGGGTCGCGAAGACGGCCTGGGCGAATTCGCCAGTCAGGTAACGGTCAAGCTTGAGCATCGGGCTTCGGCATCGGGCAGGCTTGCTTTAAACTCGGGGGTTCGTTCGACGGCCGACCTGTCTGCTGGCGCTCCGGGATAGCCGGAGGCGCGAGGTCGAGGACCCAGGATGGCGGCACGGGCATCGAGCCCGGGACCGACGCCCCGCAAAGCCGTTCGATTGTACGGACAAACTCTTCTTAGCTGCTGGGAATCTGTTGGATGACCCTCGAATTCGACCTGAACCGCGACGCACTCGCGGCCGCTCAAACTGATTGCGTCGTGGTAGGCGCCTTCGCCGACAAGACCCTGACGGCTGCCGCGCGAACGCTGGATGAAGTCAGCGGCGGGCGCCTGACGGCTTTGCTCGAACGCGGCGATATCAGCGGCAAGACCGGCAAGACCTCCCTGCTCCACGACCTGCCCGGCGTGACCGCACCGCGCGTGCTCGTGATCGGCCTCGGCGAGGCCGGCAAGTTCGGCGTCGCCCAGTACCTCAAGGCCGTCGGCGATGCCGCGCGCGCGCTCAAGGCCGGCCCGGTCGAGCACGCGCTGCTGACCCTCAGCGAAGAGCCGGTGACCGGCCGCGACGCCGCCTGGGCGATCCGCCAGGCCGCCATCGCCGCCGACCATGCCTGCTACCGCTACACCGCTACGCTCGGCAAGAAGAAAGACGAGCCCGGCCTGCGCAAGCTGTCGATCCGCGGCGACGACGCCACCGCCCTGGCCCAGGGCCAGGCGATCGCCGCCGGCGTCGCCTTCGCCCGCGAGCTCGGCAACCTGCCGCCGAATATCTGCAACCCGGCCTACCTGGCCGAGCAGGCGCAGGAATTCGCCGGCCGCTTCGACAACACCTCGTGCGAAGTGCTGGACCGCGAGCAGATGCAGGCGCTCGGCATGGGCTCGCTGCTCGCCGTGGCCCGCGGCTCGGCCAATCCGCCGAAATTGATCGTGCTCAAGTACGACAACGGCGGCGACGCCAAGCCCTATGTGCTGGTCGGCAAGGGCATCACCTTCGACACCGGCGGCATCAACCTCAAGGTGCAGGGCGGCATCGAGGAGATGAAGTTCGACATGTGCGGCGCCGCCTCGGTGCTGGGCAGCTTCGTCTCGGCGGTCGGCATGCAGTTGCCGATCAACCTGGTGGTGATCGTGCCGGCGGTCGAGAACATGCCCGACGCCGACGCCTACCGCCCCTCCGACGTGCTCACCAGCATGTCCGGCAAGACCATCGAAGTCGGCAACACCGACGCCGAGGGCCGCCTGATCCTGTGCGATGCGCTGACCTATGCGCAGCGCTTCGAGCCGCAGGCCCTGCTCGACGTGGCGACCCTGACCGGCGCCTGCGTGGTCGCCCTGGGCAAGTTCGCCACCGGCCTGATGAGCAAGGACGACGACCTCGCCGCCGAGCTGACCAGCGCCGGCGAGCAGGTCTTCGACCGCGCCTGGCGCCTGCCGCTGTGGGACGAATACCAGACCCAGCTCGAATCGACCTTCGCCGACGTCTACAACATCGGCGGCCGCTGGGCCGGCGCCATCACCGCCGGCTGCTTCCTGTCGCGCTTCACCGAAGGCCAGCGCTGGGCGCATCTCGACATCGCCGGCGTCTCCAACGAAGAAGGCAAGCGTGGCCTGGCCACCGGCCGTCCGGTCGGCCTGCTGTCGCAGTGGCTGCTCGAGCGCGCCGCCTGAGGATGAAGCGCAATGCGCTGATCCTGTCGGCGATCACCGGCCTGGCAAGCGGCATCTACGCGATGTCGCCCTACGCGCAGGCCGGTTTCACGCCGGTGGATTGGCTGCTGTTGGCGTTGGGCCTGTTCTGGATTTTCATGTGGCTGCATGGCGACCAGCAGGAGTTCGGCCATCGCCGCTCGCCGTGGATGAACATCGGCATCGTCGTGCTGGCGATGCTGTTCGTGCCGATCTACCTGGCGCGGACCCGGCCTGCAGGACGCAAGCTCAAAGCGGTCGGCGCGTTCTTCCTGCTCCTGCTCGGCTGGTTCGCCCTCAACGTCGGCGGCGCCCTGCTGGGTTATTTCGTTTTCGGCGGCTCGGCCGCATATACCGGTTGATACCCGCCCATGGCCCGCGCTGACTTCTATCTGATCCAAACGCCGCGCTTCAAAGAGCAACCGCTGCGGTTGGTCTGCGAACTGGCGCGCAAGGCCCACGACGCCGGCCTGCCCACGCTGATCCTGGCGCGCAACGCCGAACAGGCCGAAGCGCTCGACGACATGCTGTGGGACATGGGCGAGGATGCCTACATCCCGCACCAGATCGCCGGCGCCGACCTCGACGAGGAAGAAGCCGACGTGCTGATCGCCGCGCCCGAGGTCGACGCGCCGTTGCGGCCGCTGGTGATCAACCTGCGCGACACGCCGGTGCAGGACGGCTTCGACCGCGTCCTCGAAGTGGTGCCCGCCGACGACTCCGCGCGCGGCCCGCTGCGCGAGCGCTGGAAGCAGTACCAGGCCCGCGGGCTGACGCTCAACAAGCACGATATGTGAGGGGTTCGGGAATCGGGAATGGAGAATCGGGAATCGTAAAGGCCCGATGCATCCATCCTCCTTCCCATCTCCGGCGTTGCTCTGCTGTTGCCTTAAACGATTCCCCATTCCCCATTCCCGATTCCCGCCAATATGTCCCTCGCCTCCAGCTACGACCCCAAGCAGTTCGAAGCCCGCCTCTACGAGCAGTGGGAGAGCAGCGGCGTATTCCAGCCGCGCGGCGAGGGCCAGTCTTATACGATCCTGCTGCCGCCGCCCAACGTCACCGGCACCCTGCATATGGGCCATGCGTTCCAGCACACCCTGCAGGACGCGTTGATCCGTTATCACCGTATGCGCGGCTATCGCACCTTGTGGCAGATGGGCACCGACCATGCCGGCATCGCGACGGAAATGGTGGTCGGCCGCAACCTCGCCATCGAAGGCAAGGGTGAGACCCGCGACTCGCTGGGCCGCGACAAATTCATCGAAAAGGTCTGGGACTGGAAGCAACAGTCCGGCGGCACCATCGAGCGCCAGATGCGCCGCCTCGGCGCCAGCGGCGACTGGTCGCGCAGCGTGTTCACCATGGACCCGATGGCCTCGGACGCGATCACCGAAGCGTTCGTGCGCCTGCATGAGAAGGGATTGATTTACCGCGGCCAGCGCCTGGTCAACTGGGACCCGGTGTTGAAGACCGCGATCTCCGACCTGGAGGTAGCCAACGAGGAAGAGAACGGCCACATGTGGTCGATCCGCTATCCCTTGGCCGACGGCGCGAGCTACGAATACGTCGAGCGCGACGCCGACGGCAACGAAACTCTGCGCGAAATCCGCGACTACGTCGTGGTCGCCACCACCCGCCCGGAGACGATGCTGGGCGATACCGCAGTGATGGTGCACCCCGAGGACGAACGCTACATCGCCATCCACGGCAAGTTCGTCGATCTGCCGTTGACCGGCCGCCGCATTCCCGTGATCACCGACAGCTATGTCGACCGCGCGTTCGGCACCGGCGTGGTCAAGGTCACGCCCGCCCACGACTTCAACGACTACGCGGTGGGCCAGCGCCATTCGCTGCTGTCGATCAACATCTTCGCGCCCGACGCATCGGTCTGGACGCTTTCCGGCCCGACCGCGCTCAAGCACGTGCTGTCTTCCGCCGACCCGGACTTCACCAAGATCGATCGCGACGCCTGCACGCCGCAGCAGAATCAATACGCGGACGACTTTTCCCTGTTCGCCGAACAGGGCATGGCCGCGATCGTCGAGAAGTACATCCCGGCGACGTATCGAGGCCTCGATCGCTTCGAAGCGCGCAAGATGATCGTCGCGGATCTGGATGTCGCCGAACTGCTGATCGAGATCAAACCCCATCGCCTGCAGGTGCCGCGCGGCGACCGCAGCGGCCAGGTGATCGAGCCGTATCTGACCGACCAGTGGTTCGTGAAGATGGACGCCTTGGCACAGCGCGGACTCGAGCTCGTCGAGTCGGGCGAGGTGAAGTTCGTCCCGGCGAACTGGATCAACACCTACCGCCATTGGCTGGAGAACATCCAGGACTGGACTATTTCGCGCCAGCTCTGGTGGGGCCATCGCATCCCCGCCTGGACCGTTCGCTCGGGCGAGTCGGATTTCACGCCGATCATCGGGGAAATAGTCGCTCGGACGGAAGCGGACGCCGAAGTTGCCGCTCGCGCGAAACTGCTTGGCTCGCTCGGTCGCGACAACTACGACAAGATCAAGGATCGGATCGAGTTGGCTCAAGACCCGGATGTGCTGGAAACCTGGTTCTCCTCGGCCATGTTCCCCTTCAGCACCCAAGGTTGGCCGAACGAAGACAAGATGGGCGAACTCGGCTTCGACATCGCGCTGCCGACCAGCGTGCTGGTGACCGGGTTCGACATCATCTTCTTCTGGGTCGCGCGCATGATCATGATGACCGACGAACTGGTCGGCCGCGTGCCGTTCCGCGACGTTTACATCACCGGCCTGGTCCGCGACAAGGATGGCCAGAAGATGTCGAAGTCGAAGGGCAACATTCTCGACCCGCTGGACATCATCGACGGCATCACCGCCGAGGCGTTGGTCGCCAAGCGCACCACCGGCCTGATGAAGCCGCAGGACGCGCCGAAGATCGAAAAGGCCACGCGCAAGGAATTCCCCGACGGCATCCCGGCCTTCGGCGCCGACGCCCTGCGCTTCACCATGACCGCGCTGGCCGGCCCCGGCCGCGACATCAAGTTCGACCTGGGCCGCGCCGAGGGCTACAAGAACTTCTGCAACAAGCTGTGGAACGCGACCCGCTTCGTGTTGATGAACACCGAAGACGCGAATTTCACTGGCGCTCCGCAGCCGAAGACCGACGCCGAGCGCTGGATCCTGGCGCAGCTGGCCAAGGCCGCGGCCGAAGCCGAGACCCATTTCGCCGCCTACCGTTTCGACCTGCTGGCGCAGACCTTGTACGAGTTCGCCTGGAACGCGTTCTGCGACTGGTTCGTCGAACTGGCCAAGCCGGCCCTGCAGGGCGACGACGCGGCCGCCGCCGACAGCACCCGCCACACCCTGCTGTACGTGCTGGAACGCCTGCTGTCGCTGCTGCACCCGCTGATCCCGTTCGTCACCGAAGAGCTGTGGCAGCAGGTCGCGCCCAAGCTCGGCATCGCCGAGACCACGGTGATGCTGCGCCCGTATCCGCAGGCCGGCGACCTCAGCGCCAACTACGCCCAGGCCGAAGCCGACGTGGAGTGGCTGAAGGGTATGGTCTCGGCCCTGCGCAAGGTGCGCAGCGAGCTCAACGTCTCGCCGCAGAAGAACGTCGGCCTGCTGCTGGCCAAGGGCGATGCCGCCGACCGCGATCGCGCCACCCGCTTCGACTCGCAGTTGCGCTTCCTCAATCGCCTGGAAAGCATCGAGTTCGTCGCCGACGCGAACGACGCGCCGCCGGCGGCGTCGGCCGTGGTCGGCGAATTGACCTTGTTGGTTCCGCTCGAAGGCCTGGTCGACCTGGGTGCCGAACGCACGCGCCTGGACAAGGAGATCAAGCGTGTCGCCGGCGAGATCGGCAAGTGCCAGGGCAAGCTCGCCAGCGAGACCTTCGTCCAGAACGCCCCCGCCGCCGTGGTCGAACAGGAGCGCAAGCGCCTGGTCGACTGGAACGTGCAATTGGAAGGCCTGACCGCACAGCGCACCAAGCTGGGCTGAGCGCAGCCCGGCGGCGTTGCGCTGCTGCTTGCAAGGACAAAGCCGTGGCTGAGCCACGGCTTTTTCTTTGCGGCAGCGTTCGAGCGAAGAGCAAAAGCTAAATCCCCCCTGCCCCCCTTTTTCAAAGGGGGGGAAGTGCACGACGTGTTTCGGGACTTGGGACTTGGGACTTGGGAATTGAGAGGCGGGAGGCGGGAGGCGGGCTTCTAGGTTGCGACTCGATATCCAAGCGCTCGATATGCGCTTTCGCACCTCGCCGAATACCGCCACGAATCTCCCAAGCCTTTCCCCCTTTGAAAAGGGGGGCAGGGGGGATTTGCTCGTGCTCGTGCTCGTGCCCTGCTCCGCTCTACCGGCTCCTGCCGATCGCCCGGCCCCCGTCTTCCTCATCGGTGCACACCGCGCGAACCCACAACTCTGGCCCTTGCCGTGGCGTAACGCAGCGACCTAGGCTTGAACTCCTGGCCTTGGGGGTACGGAAGCCATGCGTCTCGTCCTGCTGCTAAGCGCCTGCCTGCTGGCGGCGCCGGCCTTCGCCGGCGTCTGCCCGCCTGCCGGACACACCGCGGCGTCCTTGCAGGCGCTGAAAGCGCGCCAATTCGCCCTGCCCGACGCGGCCGAAAAACAAGCCCTGGCGGCCGGCCTGATCGGTTGTCTGTCGGCCTCCGATCCCGAGCTGCGCGACGGCATCGCCTTCGAAGCCCTGAGCCAGTGGATGCGCGCCGGCGATTTCGACGCGAACGCGCTGCGGGCGATGCGCGACTCGCTGTACGCAACGCTGGGCAGCGAAGACGGGCCAGGCTTCGGCCCGCCGTTCGCGGCCCTGGTGCTGTCGGAAGTCGCACGCACCGATCGCATCAAGGCCTGGATGACGCCGCAGGAAAGAGCGGCGATGGTCGAACGCGCCGCGGCCTACGTCGAGTCGGTACGCGACTATCGCGGCTACATCGAAGGCCAAGGTTGGCGGCACGGTGTCGCCCACGGCGCCGACTGGCTGATGCAGTTGAGCCTGAATCCCGCCCTGGAACGCGCGCAATACGAGCGCATCCTGGCCGCGATCGCCTCCCAGGCGGTGCCAGGCAACGGTCACGCCTATGTGTTCGGCGAATCCGAACGCCTGGCCCGCCCGCTGTTGTTCACGGCCCAACGCGGCCTGCTGTCGGCCGAGGATTGGCAGGCATGGTTCGCCGCTTTATCGGCGAAGGTCGGCAAACTCGATCGCGCCGACTACGCCGGCTGGCTCGGGCGTCGCCACGATCTGACCGCGTTTCTGAGCGGTCTGTATGTGCAGGCGGATCAGAGCGAAGACGCTGCGATCAAGGCACTGAAGCCAGCGATCCTGGCGGCCTTGAAGCAGGCGCCGTGACCGCGCGCCGACAGCCGCGTCATTCCTCGGGAAACAGCTCGATCGCCATGACCAGGGCGTCCTCGCGTCCGCCGCGCGCCGGGTAATAGCGCGGGCGGCGGCCGATCTCGTTGAAGCCTTCGTTGTGGTACAGCGCGATCGCGCCGGAGTTGGACGGGCGCACTTCCAGGAACACGCGCTCGGCGCCGCGGCCGCGGGCGATGTGCACCAGCGCGCGCAACAGCTTGCGGCCGTAGCCGTGGCCGTGCGCTTCCGGGGCGACGCAGACGTTGAGCACGTGCGCTTCACCGGCGGCCACGCTCATCAGGAAGTAACCGATGATGCGTTCGCCCTCCGACAGCACCCAGGCCGGGTAATCGGCGCGCAGGCAATCGCGGAAGATGCCCGGGGTCCAGGGGAACTCGTAGGCGCGGATCTCGATGGCATGGACGACTTCGAGATCGTCCTCGCGCATCGGCCGCAGCGCGGCCGGCGCCGTGCCCGGATCGAACTCGGACGCCTGCGCGCTCACCTCGCCGCGCTCCCGCGCCGCAGGGCGCGCAACTGCGGCCACAGCGCGCGCTTGGCGGCGGCATCGCCGCGCAGCGCCTGCGCATCGAACAGTGCCAGCACCGCCGGA
>NZ_CP013141.1:4706168-4766284 GCF_001442535.1 Lysobacter antibioticus
AGCGCGGCCGCGCCTGCGAAACCTGCCCGTGCAGGGCGCTGGCCGCGACGCTCATCGTTTGACGCGCGCCGCCGTGGCCACCGCAGCGGCGGCACGTTCGAGCGCGGCTTCGAGGTCGGCGACCAGGTCGTCGACATGCTCGATGCCGATCGACAGGCGCAGCAGGCCGTCGCTGATACCGGCGGCGGTGCGCGCTTCCAGCGACATCGCGGCATGGGTCATGGTCGCCGGATGCGCGATCAGGCTTTCGACGCCGCCCAGCGATTCGGCCAGGGTGAAACAGGTCAGCCCTTCGACGAAGGCGCGCACGGCATCTTCGCCGCCCTCGATCTCGACGCTGAGCATCGCGCCGAAACCCTTCTGCTGGCGCGCGGCGAGCGCATGGCCCGGATGCGATTCCAGGCCCGGGTAATGCACCACGCGCACGGCCGGATGGTTGTCGAGCAAGGTCGCGATGGCCTGGGTGTTTTCCTGGTGCACGCGCAGACGCGCATCGAGGGTGCGCAGGCCGCGCAGGGTCAGGAAGGCGTCGAACGGCGAGCCGGTCAGGCCGAGCGCATTGGCCCACCAGGTCAGCTGCTGGTGATGCTCGGCGCTCTTGGCGACCACCGCGCCGCCGACCACGTCGCTGTGGCCGTTGATGTACTTGGTGGTCGAATGCACCACCAGGTCCGCGCCGAAGGCGATCGGACGCTGCAGCGCCGGCGACAGGAAGGTGTTGTCGACCACGGTCAGCGCACCCTGGGCGTGCGCAGCCTCGATGACGAAGCGCAGGTCGGTGATGCGCAGCAGCGGGTTCGACGGAGTTTCGATCCAGACCACGGCCGGCTTGGTCGCCAGCGCTTCGGTCAGCGAACGCGGGTCGGTCAGGTCGGCGGTGATCAGCTCGAACGCGCCCTTGGCCGCCAGCGCATTGAACAGACGCCAACTGCCGCCGTAGCCGTCGTGCGGCACGACGATGCGGTCGCCGGGCTTGAGGAAGGCGTGCAGCACCAGGGTGATCGCCGACATGCCGGTCGAGGTGATGACGCCGCCGGCGCCGCCTTCGAGTTCGGCCAGCGCTTCGCCGAGCAGGTCGCGGGTGGGGTTGCCGCTGCGGGTGTAGTCGTACTGGCGCTTGTCGTTGAAGCCGGCGAAGCTGAAGTTCGACGACAGCACGATCGGCGGCGTCACCGCGCCATAGGCGGTGTCGCGGTCGATGCCGGCGCGCACGGCGGCGGTGCAGGTGCTGCGGGTGCTGGTCGTGCTGGGGGTCGTGGTCACTGGTGCCGCTCCGTTGTTCTGAGTGCTCATGCGGCCACCTGCGTACAGTCGGCCAGCGCTTCGCGCAGGATGGTGTTGATGTCGGATTCTTCTTTCAGGCACGCGTCGTGCCCGTAGATGGAGCGCAGTACGCGCAGGCGGGTTTCGCCGCGCAGGCGTTCGATCAGGTCGTAGGACTCGCTGAGCGGGATCAGGCGATCCTCGCTGACCGCGACCACGGTGACCGGCACGCGGATCGTCGAGGGGTCGATCTGCTGCAGGTCGATCGATTCGGACAGACGCAGGAAAGCGGTGGTCGGGGTGCGCGCGACGTACTTGTTGCCGCAATGGTCGAGATAGTCCTCGGCGGCGACGCGGACGCGGCCGTCGCGCACTTCGGCGTTGCCGAAACGCTCGGCGAATTCTTCCGGGGTGCGATAGCTCAGCACCGCCAGTTCGCGCGCCAGCGCCAGGCCCTGGCTCTCGTCGCACTGCAGCGCGCCGAGCGCGACCGCGCGACGTTGCAGCGCACGCCAGGCGGCGGCATAGGGATGGGCACGATGGGTGCCGCTGATCGAGACCAGTTCGCCCAGGCGCGAGGCATGCCGCGAAGCGAACTGCAGGCCGACCATGGCGCCGTAGGAATAGCCGATGAAAGCCTGCAGGCGCTCGATACGCAGCGCGTCGAGCAGCGCGGCGATGGCGTCGGCCTGGTCGGCCGGATCCAGCGCCACGTCGAGCGTGCCGTCGGCGCCGATCCAGTCGAACGAGATCAAGTAATGCTGGGACGGATCCAGCGAACGGCCATGGCCGACCTGGCTCTGCCACCAGCCCTGTTCGCCGAATTCGCGGCTCGGCGCGAGGTGGCGGTGGGCGGAGATGCCGCCGGCCACGAACAAGGCCGGCAGGCTGCGATCGCCCTGAGTTTCGTAGCGCAGGATCAGGTTGCGGCGGCCGGAATGGCGCAGTTCCAGTTCGACGGCGATCTCGCCGCGGGTGGCGGCGGCACGGCCCGTGCGCTCGAACACGTCAGGGGAAACGATCGCGGGCGAGGCATAGGAAACGAAGCTGTCGCTGCGTTCGAACGTGGCGGCGGGGCTGTTGGCGAAGCTCATGGCGGTCATCCGAAGTGAACGGGCCACCGAGCTTGCAAGTCGCAAGTGCGCCGGAAGCGCACTTCGCAACCATCTTCCGACCAACGCCATGAGGCGGGCCGCAGGAATTGGCACCTTCACGCAGCTTGCGCTGCGTTGGGTTGCCCCGGCTTCTAAGGGCCTGTCCCTCAGCCGGTCTCGATGGATGGCCTCAGTCTGCCGACCGGCGGAAGGCGTGTCAATCGCTTCATCCGCATATAGCGATTTATCATGTAGCCTCACTCGACCTTCACGGTCGCCACCCCGTTGCCACCGCCCGCGCATACACTTGGAATGATGAATAGCCGCCTCGTTGCCGCCGTCCTGGCCACCGTCCTGCTGTCGGCCTGCGCCACCCGTCCCGTCCTGGAATCGGAAACCCGCATCACCAGCGCCGGGCCGACCGGGGTGCGGATCGTCCCCGAACGCTTCGTTTCGGCCGAAAGCCCGGAGGACGAACTCGATTCGCTGGCGACCTGGCCGACCGAGAACGGCGCCACCTGGCTGATCGCCAGCGCCAAGTCGACCCACCGTCTGGCGGTTTACGATGCCGACAGCGGCCAGCGCCTGCGCACGGTCGGCGCGAAAGGCCAGGCACCCGGCCAGTTCAAGCGCCCGAACGGGCTGACCGTGTTCGGCGATCACCTGTTCGTGGTCGAGCGCGACAACCACCGCGTGCAGGTGTTGCGCCTGCCCGACTTCGCCCCGGTCGGCAGCTTCGGCGACGTCGAGTTGCGCAGCCCCTACGGCGTGTGGATCAACGAGCTCGCCCCGGGCGAGCTCGAGGCCTACATCACCGACAGCTTCATGTATGGCGATAAATACGATCAGGTGCCGGCGCTGACCGAGCTCGACCAGCGCGTGCGCCGCTACAAGATCCACTTCGACGACGGCGATGCGATGCGCAGCGAGTACGTCGGTTCGTTCGGCGACACCACCGAGGACGCCGCCCTGCGCGTGGTCGAGTCGATCGCCGGCGACCCGGCCAACGACCGCCTGCTGATCGCCGACGAAGACGACCGCCATCTCTCGACCCTGCGCGAATACACCCTGGCCGGCCGCTACACCGGCCGCCGCCTGCCCGACCGCAGCTTCGACGCCCAGGCCGAGGGCGTGGCCTTGTGGAGCTGCCCGAACGGCGCCGGCTACTGGATCGCCGTGGACCAGCTAATGCCGCGTACGATCTTCCATGTGTTCGACCGCGTCACCCTGGTGCCGCAAGGCAGCTTCAGCGGCGAGGTCACCGCCCACACCGACGGCATCGCCCTGCACGCCGCCGGCACCACGGCGTTCCCGACCGGTGCCCTGTACGCGGTGCACGACGACCGATCGGTGACCGCGTTCGACCTCGGCGACATCGCCCGCTCCCTGCAACTGCAGTCCGGCTGCCTGAACTGACACCTTAGATACCGACCGTTCCACGCTGCACCGACGCCGTCCTTCGAACCCGACCATGCCGCGCCTTTCCGCTCTGCTCGCCACTCTCCTTTGCGCCAGCCTGCTCGCCGTACCGGCAGTGCAGGCGGCCAAGCTCTACCGTTGGACCGACCGCAGCGGCATCAGCCATTACGGCGATCGCCCGCCGGGGGCCGCGCCGCCGTCGGAAGTCCAGGTGATCCCGTTCCGCACCGAACCCGGCGCGATCGCACGTCTGCGCGTGCAGCAGGACGGCGACCGTTATCTGGCCTGGGCCGACAACAGCCTGTCCGGGCCGATCGAAGTCCGCCTCGATTTCACCCACAGCAACAACATCGCCGGCTCGCCCTCGTTGCCCGCCTACGCAACCGTGGCCGCACGCGGCAGCGCGGTGGTGGCGGTGCTCAGCGCCCAGGACCCGACCCGCGGCGGCGACTTCGAACTCAGCCTGCGCAGCACGCCGGGCGACCCGGCGGCGCGCGCGCAGAACGTCGACTACTTGCTGCCGTTGCAACAGCAGCAGTTCCGCATCGACCAGGGCTACGGCGGCCATTTCAGCCACACCGAGCCCGAACACCGCTACGCCGTCGATTTCGCCGCCGACATCGGCACGCCGGTGCTGGCCGCGCGCGACGGCTCGGTGATGCAGGTCGAGTCCGATTTCGACAAGGCCGGGCTCAACCTGGAAAAGTTCGGCGACCGCGCCAACTTCGTCCGCATCCTCCACGACGACGGCAGCATGGCCCTGTACGCCCACCTCAAGGCCGACGGCGGCGTGCTGGTTCGCACCGGCCAGCGCGTGCGCGCCGGCCAGCAGATCGGCCTGTCCGGCAACACCGGCTTCAGCACCGGCCCGCATCTGCATTTCGCCGTGCAGATCAATCGCGGCATGAAGCTCGAATCGATTCCCTTCCGCATGAGCGGCCCGCAAGGCCCGCTGCGCTTGAGCGGCGGCACGCGCTGAGGCCGGCCGGTTCAGGGTAGGAGCGGCGCGAGCCGCGACCACGCTCTCGCCCGCAACCACCTGCCGCAGCCCCGCGGTCGCGGCGCGAGCCGCTCTACCCCGATAGCCTCGCCCTCGGCGATCCGGCCATCGCCCGACACCCCGCCCGGCCCCGGCACGCCGCCCGGGTATACTTCCGCCCTTCCTCTTGCCTCCCGACGCGCCCCGGGCGCGCCGTTCCCATGTCCGAAGTCTCCCAAGAAGCCCTCCGCCGCCGCACGTTCGCGATCATTTCGCACCCCGACGCCGGCAAGACCACGCTCACCGAAAAGCTGCTGCTGTTCGGCGGCGCCATCCAGATGGCCGGCTCGGTCAAGGGCCGCAAGGCCGCGCGCCATGCCACCTCGGACTGGATGGCCCTGGAAAAGGAACGCGGCATCTCGGTCACGTCCTCGGTGATGCAGTTCCCCTACGAGGGCCGCATCGTCAACCTGCTCGACACCCCCGGCCACGCCGACTTCGGCGAAGACACCTACCGCGTGCTGACCGCGGTCGACTCGGCGCTGATGGTCATCGACGTCGCCAAGGGCGTCGAGGAACGCACGATCAAGCTCATGGAAGTCTGCCGCCTGCGCGACACGCCGATCATGAGCTTCATCAACAAGCTCGACCGCGAAGGCAAGAACCCCATCGATCTGCTCGACGAGGTCGAGTCGGTGCTCGGCATCCAGTGCGCGCCGATCACCTGGCCGATCGGCATGGGCCAGCGCCTCAAGGGCGTGGTCCACCTGATCAGCGGCGAAGTGCATCTGTACGAGCAGGGCCGCAACTTCACCCGCCAGGACTCGACCATCTACGCCTCCATCGACGACCCCGCGTTCGAAGCGCGCATCGGCGCGGCGATGCTGGCCGAGCTGCGCGAGGAGCTGGAACTGGTCGAAGGCGCCTCGCATCCGTTCGACAAGGCCAAGTACCTGGCCGGCGAACAGACCCCGGTGTTCTTCGGCTCGGCGGTCAACAACTTCGGCGTGCAGCTGCTGCTGGATTTCTTCATCGAGCACGCCCCGTCGCCGAAGCCGCGCGAGACCACCACCCGCGAAGTGCAGCCCGCGGAGAACAAGCTCAGCGGCTTCGTGTTCAAGATCCAGGCCAACATGGACCCGCAGCACCGCGACCGCGTCGCCTTCATGCGCATCTGCTCGGGCAAGTTCAGCGCCGGCATGAAGGCCTTCCATGCCCGCACCGGCAAGGAAGTGAAGCTCGCCAACGCCCTGACCTTCATGGCCAGCGACCGCGAGATCGCCGAAAGCGCGTTCCCGGGCGACGTCATCGGCATCCACAATCACGGCACCATCTCGATCGGCGACAGCTTCAGCGAGGGCGAGGCGCTCGCCTTCACCGGCATCCCCAACTTCGCCCCGGAACTGTTCCGCCGCGCGCGCCTGCGCGATCCGCTCAAGCTCAAGCAGCTGCAGAAAGGCCTGGCGCAGTTGTCGGAAGAAGGCGCGACCCAGTTCTTCCGCCCGCTGATGAGCAACGACCTGATCCTCGGCGCGGTCGGCGTGCTGCAGTTCGACGTCGTCGCCTACCGCCTCAAGGACGAGTACGGCGTGGACGCGAGCTTCGAGCAGGTCGGCGTGGCGACCGCGCGCTGGATCCGTTGCAGCGACGCCAAGAAGCTCGAGGAATTCCGCGACAAGAACGCGCTGAACCTGTCGCTCGACGCGGCCGGGCAACTGGTCTATCTGGCGCCGACCCGGGTCAACCTGCAGCTCGCCCAAGAGCGCGCGCCCGGCGTCGAATTCCTTGCCACGCGCGAGCACGCGCACGCGGTGGCGCTGGACTGATGTCGGCGCTGCGGCGATGGTGGCTGTACTTGCTGGGCAAGCGCAGCGAAGTCGCCGCGCTCGACTATAAAGACGCCTACATGGCCAAGGTGGTGATGGACATCCATCGCCTGCGCAGCGGCAAGGCCCAGGCGATGGTGCCGCTGCGCGCCCTGCAGCCGATCCACCGCATCGACCGCGAATCGGCGCTGCAGGCCACCCATGCGCGGGCTCAGGCCTTGCGGGCGCGGCGCGAGGAACTGCTCGCACGCGGCCGACTCGACCTGGCGAGCTTGAACGAGATCATCCCTTCGGTCTCGCAGATCAAGGTCGTGCGCGACGGCGAGCGCTGGCTCGCCTTCGAAGGCAACGGCCGCCTCTACGCGATGCGCGAGGCGTTCGGCGAAGACAGCGGGCTGACGGTCGAAGTCGAGGAATACCGCTTCGACCGGCCGCATAAGATTCTGCGACGACTGCGCAAGGTCCGCCGTTTGAACGCGCTCGATTGATCGAACCCGCAGGCGCTGCGACTTTCCCGGGGCGCTCCCTGCACACTCGAAATTCGCTAGCATGGCCGCGCCGGCAGGACGCCGGTCACAAGGAGAGTTCGACATGATGTTGGCGCTATTGATTCTCAGCCTGGCCCTGCTCGCGATCGGCGGTCTATGGCTGTTGGTGTTGGCCTTCAAGGAAAACATCTGGTGGGGACTGGGTTCGTTGTTCGTTTCACCCGTTCTGCTCGTCTTCGGCATCATCCATTGGCATAAGAGCAAGACCCCGCTGCTGCTGTACGCCGCCGGATCCGTGCTTCTTGCGATCAACATCGCGCAGATGCACTTCTCCGACAACATGGTCTACGCCCCCTGATACAGCCTGTAGCCGTCCTGCGCGCCCTGCGGTCCGGTTTCCCCTGCGTGTTTGCGACGAAGCCGCGTGTTTCGCCGATGCTGCGCGGCAGCATCGACTAGCATCGGCCGGTCGGGCAGTCGAGCCGGCATCCAACCTGGAGGGGGACGTATGTATTACTTGGGTATCGTGTTGTGCCTGGTCGGCGGTCTGTGGATCGTCGTCAACGCGTTTCGCAAGAACATCTGGTGGGGACTGGGTTCGCTGCTGATTCCGTTCGTGGCCGTGGTATTCGCGATCATGAACTTCGCCCAGAACAAGATTCCGCTGATCATCTATATCGTCGGCATCGTCCTGTTGATCGTCGGCATGCCGTCGATGAGCCACATGGCCGCGGTCCCGGCCGCCTGACCCGTGTATCTGGTCCGGTCCGGCCCGGGGCTCGCCGCTCCGGGCCGGATCGACCCGCCCATGCCCTGTGTGCGAGGGCCGTGCTTCCCGGCAGGCCCGAGACGTTCCGGCCTTCCTGCGCCCGTGACCCGGGTCGCGAAACCGGACCGCGAGCACCTTACCGTCCCTGTCCTTTCATCCTGACTGCGAGCATTGGCTCCAGACCGCGCTAGGATGCCGGGACCATGCCTATCGCCCATGCCCCCGCTCACGGCGACCACTCGATCCGCGAAGAGATCGCCAACGCGCTGACCCACGGTCTCGGCGCCACCGCCGCATTGGCCGGCGGCGCCGTCATGATCACCCTGACCGCGATCTACGGCGACGCCTGGCAACTCGGCAGCGCGATCGTGTTCGGGATCAGCCTGCTGCTGCTGTACCTGGCCTCGACCCTGTATCACGCGATCCAGCATCCCGTGCTCAAGGGGCGGCTCAAGGTCTTCGACCATTGCGCGATCTATCTGCTGATCGCCGGCACCTACACGCCGTTCACCCTGATCGGCCTGCGCGGCCCCTGGGGTTGGGGCCTGTTCGCGGCGATCTGGGGCCTGGCCTTCGCCGGCATCGTGTTCAAGCTGTTCTATACCGGCCGCTTCAAACTGCTATCGACGATGATCTACATCGCGATGGGCTGGCTGGTGCTGGTCGCGATCAAACCCCTGCTCAACGCGCTCGACGTCTGGACCCTGAGCTGGCTGCTGGCCGGCGGCCTGTGCTACACGCTCGGCACGGTGTTCTATCACCGTCCCTCGTTGCGCTATTCACATGCGATCTGGCATTTGTTCGTGGTCGCCGGCAGTGTCTGCCATTACATCTCGGTGTTCGCCCAGGTCGTCCCCTCGCCGGCCTGAACACCGTACGCCGCGTCCACGGCGTATTCACCTTCGCTTTACCGCCCTGCCGCAATGGTGAGGCCATCGTAGCGACCAGGTCCCGCCGCGCGGGCCGATGGCGTAGGTATCGCCGGCACGATCGGCCCAAGCGCTTCATGTCATGAGCGACTCTCCGACACCCCAGTCTGCGCCCGAGCCTGCCGAGCAGTCGTGGCAGACCCGCCTGCGCCGCCATCCCTGGCGCGCGCTGCTCGGCGTGCTCGCGCTCGCCATCGTCGTGCTGCTCCTGCTGTGGGACTGGAACTGGTTCAAGGGCCCGATCGAACGCCAGGTCGAAGCCCGCACCGGCCGGCGTTTCGAGATCGCCGGCAATCTCGATGTCGATCTAGGGCGCGTGCCGGTCATCCGCGCCGACGGCCTGAGCTTCGCCAATGCCGACTGGGCCAAACAGCCGCTGATGGCCTCGGCGCAGCGCCTGGAAATCGCGGTGGAATTCTGGCCCTTGCTCAAAGGCGAGGTGCGCGTCCCCGACATCCGCCTGATCCAGCCGCGGCTGAACCTGCAGAGCGATCCCAAGCACGGCGGCAACTGGAAATTCGGGCGCGACAGCGGCGGCGAATTGCCGGTGTTCCGTCGCATCTGGATCGACGACGGGCGCCTGCGCTTCCTCGACGCCGCCGGCAAGACCGACATCGACCTGGCCGTCGCCAGCCGTGCGGCGCAGCGCCAGGATGCCGCGCCGCCGGTCGAGGTCGAAGGCGGCGGCCGCTGGAAGAACAACCGCTTCACCCTCGAAGGCCGCGCCGAATCGCCGCTGGCGCTGCGCGATGCGCAGCGCCCGTATCGACTGAACCTGCGCGCCGCGGCCGGCGCCACCCGCGCGCATGCCCGCGGCGAACTCGTCGACCCCTTCCATCTGCGCGATTTCGATCTGCAACTCGCCCTCGCCGGCAAGAACCTCGCCGATCTGTATCCGCTGATCGGCATCGCGATTCCGCCGACACCGCCTTATGCGCTCGACGGCCGCCTGAGCCGCGACGGCGTGCGCTGGCATTACGACCGCTTCACCGGCAAGGTCGGCGACAGCGACCTGGCCGGCAGCGCCAGCGTCGATACCGGCGGCCCGCGCCCCTATCTGCGCGCCGACCTGGTGTCCAAGCGCCTGGATCTCGACGACCTCGCCGGTTTCGTCGGAGCGCCCCCGCAGACCGGGCGCGGCGAAAGCACCAACCCCGAACTCGCCGCCGAACATGCTCGCCTGGACGCGAGCCCGAAGCTGTTGCCCGCCACGCCGTATCGGCTCGACAAATTGCGGGCGATGGATGCGGAGGTGAAACTCAAGGCCGCACGCATCGAGGCGCCGGGTTGGCCGCTCGACGACATGCAAGCGCATCTGCTGCTCGAGAACGGCCTGCTGAAACTCGACCCGCTGAACTTCGGCGTCGCCGACGGCGACATCCGCTCGATCATCACCATGGACGCGCGCCGCACCCCGATCCGCACCCGCGCCGACATCACCGCGCGCAAACTGACCCTCGCCAAGCTGGTGCCGAAGGTAAAGCTGGCGCAGGACGCGGTCGGCAAGGTCGGCGGGCGCATCGCCCTGACCGGCAACGGCAATTCGATCGCGACCATGCTCGCCAGCAGCGACGGCAATGTCGCCGTCGGCATGGGCCCAGGCCAGATCAGCAACCTGCTGATGGAATTCGCCGGACTCGACCTGGCCGAGATCCTCAAGTTCAAGCTGACCCAGGACCGCAAGATCCCGATCCGCTGCGCCTTCGGCGACTTCACCGTCGACGACGGCATCATGACCGCGCGCGCGCTGGCCTTCGACACCAGCGACACGATTTTGGTCGGCAGCGGCACGATCGACCTGGGCGAGGAGAAACTCGACCTGCTGATCCGTCCGCGCCCGAAGGACCGCAGCCTGCTCGCACTGCGCACGCCGCTGACCGTCACCGGCAGCTTCAAACACCCTAGCGCCCGCCCGGATTTCAAACGCCTCGGCCTGCGCGGAGCGGCCGCAGTGGCCCTGGGCAGCATCGCGCCGCCGGCGGCACTGCTGGCCACCATCGAGCTGGGTCCAGGCAAGGATGCGGGCTGTGCGGGGCATGTGGTGAATTGAGCGGTTGCCGTTTGATGCTTAAACCATGACCTAAACATCCAATGCCGCTGTGGCAGTGCTCTTGCTGCTGCTCTTGCTGCTGCTCTTGCTGCTGCTCTTGCTACTGCTCTTGCTGCTGCTGTTGCTGTGCGTCGCCTCGCACTCGCGAAGGCGATAGAAGACCCGGAGGGCGGCGCGCAGGGATGCGCGCCGTTTTTCATCGGGACAGGGATGTCCCGTATGAAAAAGCCCTGCGTATGCATCGCTCGTGCGGGCTTGTGATTCAAAAAGAAGCATTTTTCTTTGGTTACCTTTCTTTTGTTGCTTATGACAAAAGAAAGTAACCCGCCGCTTTAGTGGCGGAAGCTCTTGGCGTTTGATCCTGATCCTGATCTTGCTTGAGCAATGCGTCGCGAAACCGAAACGGCGCGGTCGCGGCTCGCGCCGCTCCTACCCTTGCGCCGACGCGCCGCCTCGATGAGCGGCATCGGCTTGTTATCTCTGCGCGTTCCGCGGTCGCGACTCACGTCGCTCCTACAGAGGAAGGATTCGCGATACCGGACGAAGTCCCACTAAATATCTACATCGTCACGCCGGCACCCGGATGGGCCAGGTCGTATTTCAGGTACACGTCCCAGGTATCGCCGGCAGGATAGGTCTGCTTGAGATCGTATTCGACGCGCCCGTCGGGAAAGCGGCGTTCGGCGACCGGGCGGATCCGCTTCAGGCAGGACTCGAAGTTCTGCGAGCCGGTGATCATGTTGTCGTTGCCGTCGAAGGAGATCTCGCGCAACACGATCTCGCGTCCGTCGCGGCAGCGCCCACCCTCGGCCTTCGGGTCGCTCGGCCCCTCGATGCGCAACAACAGGTCGAACCGCTCGCCGCGATCTTCCTGCCCCAGAATCGCGACCCGATCGATCCGCAGCACGCGGCCGTCGAACACATCGGCCGCTTCGATCGGGAAATCGAGCACCGCCGACGCCACATCGATGCGCTTGCCGTCGTCGGCGACGCTCGCTTGCGCCGGACGCTGCGGCCGGGCCGGCGGCTTCGCCGCGGCCGTCTTGTCCGGCGTCCGGGCAGCCTCGGCAGGCGCGTCGGACGACGCGGCGCATCCGGCCATCGCCGCGGCGAGCAGGCAGGCAGCAAAGAAGCCGCCAATCGACGGGCGCAAGGCGGCGAAACGGTATCGACTCATGGTGATCCTTCACGGGAATGACGCGGAACGGACATCATCCCATCGCGCGCGGGTTTCCTGCGAATGGATCGTCGTCGCGGCCGTGCGGGCGCTGCCTGCCGGCCGCGAATCGCGGCGCGGCGGCATCGTCTGCCGCCCGCCCTCAGCTGGCGCGGCTCTTAACTGGCGATGTAGCGTTGCAGCTGGTCGAGTTCGACCTGCTGGTCCTCGATCACCGCCTTGACCAGATCGCCGATCGATACCACGCCGATGACGCGGCCGCCGTCGACCACCGGCAGGTGGCGGATGCGCTGGTCGGTCACCAGTTGCATGCAATGGTCGGCGCTGTCGCCCAGCCCGACCACCACGACCTCGGCGGTCATGATCGCGCGCACCGGTGTATCGGCCGAGGACCGGCCCTGCAATACGATCTTGCGGGCGTAATCGCGCTCGGACAGGATCCCGGCCAATCGCACGCCATCCATCACCAGCACCGCGCCGATGCGTTTTTCGGCCATCAGCCGGATCGCGTCGATGACCGGCGCGTCGGGACCGATCGCATGGATCTCAGGCGCTTTCGCCTCCAACAACTGTCTTACGGTGCGCATGACTGTCTCCTTCCGCGAACTGGGGAAACCGTGTCTGATCCGAGGATACTCCTGGCGCGGGCTGCCAGGTGTCGATGAGGTAAAGCGGCCGCTGTTTCGACTCTTCGTACAGCCGGCCCAGGTACTCGCCGATCAGGCCCAGCGCGATCAGCTGCACGCCACCCAGGAACAGGATCACCGCCATCATCGTCGGCCAGCCCTGGACCTGGTCGCCGAACAACAGCGCCTTGAGCACGACCTTGGCGCCGAACGCGAACGCCACCAGCGCGGTCGCCAGGCCCAGATAGGTCGCCAGGCGCAGCGGCGCGGTCGAGAAGCTGGTGATGCCCTCCAGGGCCAGGTTCCATAGCCGCCACAGGTTGAACTTGCTGGCCCCGGCCACGCGCGCTTCGCGGTGATAGGGCAAGGCGATGCGGTTGTAGCCGACCCAGCCGAACAGGCCCTTCATGAAGCGGTGGCGCTCGCGCAGTTGCCGCAACGCATCCAGCGCGCGCGGCGACAACAGGCGAAAGTCGCCGGTGTCGGCCGGGATAGGCGTGCGCGAGAGCCTTCCGATCACGCGATAGAAGGTGTGCGCGGTGGCGCGCTTGAACCAACCCTCGCCCTCGCGCTCCAGGCGCGTGCCGTAGACGTCGTCGTAGCCTTCGCGCCACTTGGCGACGAACTGCGGGATCAGTTCCGGCGGGTCCTGGCCGTCGGCGTCGAGGATCAGGGCGGCGCCCTGCTCGACCCGGTCCAGGCCCGCGGTCAGGGCCGCTTCCTTGCCGAAATTGCGCGACAGCCGCAGCAGCGCGACCCGCGGATCGGCCGCGGCGATGCCTTGCAGGATCTCCCAGGTGCGGTCGCGGCTGCCATCGTCGATATACAGCACCCGCCCTTCGACGCCCTGCGCGGCCAGCGCATCCAGTGCCGCGGCGATGCGCGGCTGCAGCAACGGCAGGCTGAGCGCTTCGTCGAAGGCGGCCAGGACGACGGTGACTAGATCGCGATTCATGCCCGACATAGTAGCGGCGAGGCCTGCCGCGCCGATGTGACCGCCGGTCGGCGGTGCCGCAGACGCAGCGGCCCGGGCCGATCAATACCGGCCTGCTCGGCCCTGCTCACTGCGTACTCATTCGATCTGCTTCAGATAGCCGTTGCCGCCGATCGAACGCATCTGCCGCTGGATCGCGCCGGCGCGGCGCTGCACGTAAGGGCCCGGCCGGGAGATGCTGTAGCGCTTGGGGTTCGGCAGCACCGCGGCCATACGCGCGGCTTCGGCCGCGCCGAGCTGGCGTGCGTCCTTGCGGTAGTAGGTGCGGGCCGCTGCCTGAGCGCCGTATACGCCGTCGCCGAACTCGGCGAAGTTGGCGTACATCTCGATGATCCGGTGCTTGGACCACATCGATTCGATCAGCAAGGTGTACCAGGCCTCGACGCCCTTGCGGATCCAGCTGCGTCCGCTCCACAGGAACAGGTTCTTCGCGGTCTGCTGGCTGATCGTGCTGCCGCCGCGGACCTTGCGGCCGCGCGCGTTGTTCTTGCGCGCCTTTTCGATCGCCTTGAGGTCGAAGCCGAAATGCTCGGCGAAATTCTGGTCTTCCGACGCCACCAGGGCGACCGGCACGTTCGATGACATCTCCTCGAGGTCGCGCCAATCGTGGGCGATGCGAAACCCGAAATCGCCCGAGCCCCAGGCCTCGAGCTGGCGGATCATCATGAAGGCCGAGAACGGCGGATCGACGAAGCGCAGGGTCGCGACCTGCAGCACCGAGGCCAGCAGGAACAGGAACGGCAGGGCGATCAGCCAGCGCAGCCAACGCCGCAGACGCCGCGGGCGCGGTGCCGGCGCCGCCGGCTCGCCTGCGCGAGGCGCGGACACACGGTCGGTCAAGCCTTGCACCGCATCGCCTCCGTCCCCACTCTTGCCCGGTGGCCGCGCAAGCGCCCATATGCCAGCACCGCTGAAATTCGCTCCGAACGCGTCGGCATGCTTTACCTCCCCCCTTCACAGGAACCCGCGCATTATCCGCGATGCCGCGTCCCGCATTCGCATAACCGCACGATCCGCGCGACCGAGAGTACGACGATGACCGAAGCCCGCCCCGCCGCCCACACCGACGACCGCGACCGCCTGACCCGTTTTCTGATCGAAGGCGCCGGCGTCCGCGGGGTGCGCGTCCACCTGCACGATACCTGGCAGCAGATCCGCGAACGCTCGGATTACCCGGCCGCCGCGGCCGAGTTGCTCGGCGAGGCGGCCGCGGCGGCGGCCTTGTTCACCGGCCACGCCAAGGTCGACGGCCGGCTCTCGGTGCAGTTGCGCGGCAACGGCGCGCTGCGCACCCTGTTCGCCGAATGCACGGCCGCCGGCACCCTGCGCGGCATCGTCCAGCTCGACGAGGACGCCGGCCCGGCGCCGCGCGACCTGCGCGGCATGGGGCCGGACGCGATGCTCGCGATCACCATCGAGAACCCGGGCCTGCACGGCCGCGAACCGGTCCGTTACCAAGGCCTGGTCGGGCTCGAATCCGACTCGCTCGCCGGCGCTTTCGAAGGCTATTTCCGCCAGTCCGAGCAATTGCCGACCCGTTTGTTGCTGGCCGCCGACGAACGGCAGGCCGCCGGCCTGATGCTGCAGAAGCTGCCCGGCGACGAGGGCGACGACGACGGCTGGGTCCGGGTCGGCGCCCTGTTCGACACCCTCAGCGCCGAGGAATTGCTCGAGCTGCCGACCGACACCCTGCTGACCCGGCTGTTCCATGAGGACGGCATCCAGTTGCTCGGCGGCAAGCCGCTGGGCTTCGCCTGCTCGTGCTCGCGCGAGCGGGTCGAGGCCATGCTGGTCTCGCTCGGCCAGGAGGAAGCCGAGGCCGCCGCGGCCGACGGCGAGGCCGAGATCCGCTGCGAGTTCTGCGGCCAACGCTATGGTTTCGACCGCAACCAAATTGCCGCCCTGTTCGCTGTCGCAGCCCATGAAATAGAGGCTCCGGACCGGCTACAGTGAGGGCGAATCGGTCGGATTTGAGACATCGTCCCGATTGTTAAATAAACATAAACCGGCTATAGTCGGCCGGCAAGAAATGGGGAACTTGGCCGGCTTCACCCGGTCATAACGACGGTCCGCACTCCTGAAGAATCCATGCTCAAGCACCTGCGCCAATTGCCGCTTGTCCTGTCGCTCGCCTTCGGCGTGGCTGCGGGCGCGCATGCGCAGGCACTGCCGGGCAAGCATGCGGAGACGACCTATCTGCCGGTGTGGAACCAGAACAACGGCAAGCTCGAGTACCTGCTGCAGTTGGAGCCCGCCAGCAACCAGGCGGCCGGCATACGCTGGAAAGCAGGCAATAACACCTTCGACGCCGCGCTCGGCCTCGACGCCGGCGATGGCCTCGGCTTGGTCTGCGATCGCAAGACCGGCCTGGCCGGCGTAGTCGGCAATCTCGCCAATCACTGCCTGCTCGCCTCCCTCGACGAAGACGACGCTCGCAACGACAGCCGTCAGGTCTCCGCGGGCGCCAGCGTCAGCCGCCCCGGTGGCCGCGTCGGCGTGGCCGTCGGTACCGGCCGCGACACCATGCCGGCCTGGTTGAGCCCGAACAGCCGTACCAGCCGCGTCGACCAGAACACCCTCACCGTCTACGGCCAGAAGAACATCGGTCGCGGCGACGCCCTGGTCTCGATCGGCGGCACCTGGGCGCGCGCGCGCCTGATCCCGGCCGGCGAAATGCCCGGCTTGGCCGATCGCTGGAGCAGCAAGAGCATCACCGTGGGTGCCGGCATCGGTAATTTCGGCGCCAACATCATCGGCCGCGTCGTCGACACTCCCGGGCCGGGCCAGTGGGAAGGCCTAGGCGTCGGCCTGACCTGGCGTACGCCGTGGAGCGGCCAGCTGACCGTCGGCGCCGAAAACGTCGTCACGCGCGGCAAGAATCCGTTCGCCCCGGGCAACGGCGAGAAGGACGAAGGCACCGTGCCCTACGTCCGCTACGAGCAGGATCTCTGATCGGGTCCCAACCCGACCGGTTCTATCGATCCGAGGCGGCACGCCTGCCTCCATCCATTTCCTGAGCGACCTCGGCCATCCCGGCCGCAGTGGTCAATAACTGCGCATCGGCCTGGCGTCGCTAGCCGTTCTGCCTGCTCGCCGCGGCGAAGTGATCATCCTGGAACAAATTTCGACGAGCGGACCTCGCCCATCGACGGCGCCGCGGACGCTTGCTCGCGCCTCCTCTCCAGCCATGCCGGCCTCGCTCGGCCGCGTCAGCTAGCTGAATAGGCACATTAGCCGAACGTGATGGCCGCTCCCAGAAAATGTACGCGAAAGTACGGTGGAGACTGGCTCACAGCCCCCACGCCGCATACGTCACAAATAGACGCTTAACGACACTTTAATTTTTCCGAAGGCGCGGTTAGGATCGGCGAACCTTGCCGGCCTTGGCGTCTGATTTGACTCCTCCGGCGGGATACACGGGTACACCAGACCGATTCGGAGAGAGAGAATGACTTTTAAAACTACCAAGCTCCGCGACGCGATTACCTTCGCGCTCGCTGTGGGCTCGACGGCCCTCGCAGGTGCCGCCGGCGCGCAGGAAGCGAGCGCCCCCGCCCAGAAGGAAGCGACCACCCTCGACCGTATCGAGGTCACCGGTTCGCGCATCCGTCAGGTCGATCTCGAAACCGCACAGCCGGTTCTGTCGATCACCCGCGCGGATATCGAAAAGCAAGGCTTCCAGTCGGTTGCCGAAATCCTGCAGAACATCTCTGCAGTCGGCGCACCGGCGATCAGCCGCGCTATGCCCCTGTCGGCCGGCGAAAACGTCGGCGGCCAGTTCATCAGCATGCGTAACCTCGGTGCCACGCGCACCCTGATCCTCGTCAACGGCAAGCGCCTGGGCATCAGCACCAGCGGTCTCCAGGACGTCTCGCTGATCCCGACCGCCGCGGTCGAGCGCATCGAAGTGCTGAAGGACGGCGCCTCGTCGATCTACGGCTCCGACGCCATCGCCGGCGTGGTCAACATCATCACCCGCACCAACTTCGAAGGCGCCACCGCCAACGCCTATTACGGCCAGTACAGCCAGGGCGACGGCGCAACCACGCGTGCCGATTTCGTCCTCGGTTTCACCGGTGATCGCGGTTCGCTGACCGCCGCCGTCGAATACCGCAAGGAAGAAGCCGTGTTCTCGGGCGACCGCGAATTCTCGGCCTATCCGCAGGGCGGCATGCACCCGACCCGCGGCTGGACCACGGTCAGCCAGTGGGGCGTGATCAACCTGCCGACCGCGCTCGGCGGCAACCGCGTGCTGAACGCCGGCGCCGACTACCGCAACATCGCCAACTACCACGCCCAGAACAGCAACACCGGCGGCACCGCTGCCGATCCGAACGGTTCGGTGATCGACAAGAGCAACACCAACCTGCAGACGCACCTGCGTACGCCGCTGGAAAGCCGCTCGTTGTTCGTCAACGGCGTGTTCGACATCAACGACAAGCTGCGCTTCCGCAGCGACATCCTGTACTCGTCCCGCGATGCGGAGCGTCAGGTCGCCGGCTATCCGTTCCAGAGCGCTTCGGCCGGTCCGGTCCCGGGCGGCTTCCGCATGTCGCGCGACAGCTACTACAACCCGGTCGGCACCAAGCACGGCTTCGCCACCCCGCAGGACGTCAACTTCTGGCGCCGTACCTGGGAAATTCCGCGCACCGACAAGCCCACCTCGACCACCTGGCGTTTCGCCGCCGGCCTCGAAGGCAACTTCGACATCGGCGAGCGCACCTTCGATTGGGACGTGGGCTACCTGTACAACAACAACAAGGTCACCCAGGAAAACTACGGCAACCTGAACATCGAGCGCACCAAGCAAGCGGTGGGCCCGTCGTTCCTCAATGCCAACGGTGTCGTCCAGTGCGGCTCGGCCGCCAGCCCGATCCCGCTGACCCAGTGCGTGCCGTGGAATCCGTTCATCCCGTTCGGCCGTACCGGCGACGGCGGCCTCACCGGCAACCAGGCGCTGCAGGACTTCCTGTTCCAGCGCTTGAACTCCAGCGGCGAGACCGAAACCAGCGTGTACAGCGCCAACCTCGCCGGCTCGTTGTTCGCCCTGCCGGGCGGCGACCTGGGCTTCGCGGTCGGCTATGAACACCGCAAGGAACAGGGTCGCTTCATCCCCGACGCGCAGGCCGTGACCGGCAACTCGACCACCCTCGCCGGCGGTCCGACCGAAGGTTCGTACAAGGTCGACGAGTTCTTCGTCGAACTCGCGATCCCGCTGCTCGCCGATCTGCCGGGCGCCAAGGAGCTGAGCTTCAGCGTCGCCAGCCGTTACTCGGACTACGACACCTTCGGCGACACGGTCAACAACAAGTTCGGTTTCAAGTGGAAGCCGATCGACTCGTTGCTGGTCCGCGGCACCTGGGCTGAAGGCTTCCGCGCTCCGACGATCAACGATCTGTACGGTGGCGGTTCGCAGACCTTCTCGTTCTTCACCGATCCCTGCGACACGACCTTCGGCGCCGCTCGCGGCAACGCGCGTTGCTCGGCCGACATCGTCAACGCAGCGACCTTCCGTCAGCTGCAGCAGGGCTTCGTCCCGGCGACCGGCACCAACGCGCAGACGCCGGTGGCGTTCTTCTCCGGTTCGAACCCGAACCTGATTCCGGAAACCTCGGAATCGAAGACGCTGGGTCTGGTCTGGAGCCCGGGCTTCGTCGAAGGCCTGAACGTCAGCCTCGACTGGTGGACGATCAAGATCGAAGACACCATCGTCGCCGACACGCCGACGCAGATGCTCAACGACTGCTACCTGCAGAACGACGCCGCGCGTTGCGCCGGCTTCACCCGCGATCCGGTCCTGGGCTATGTCAACAGCCTGAACTTCACCAGCATCAACGCCGGTTATCGTGAGGCGGAAGGCTACGACCTCGAGCTGAACTACCGTCTGCCCACGCAGTACGGCAACTTCAGCCTGAACTGGCAGTCGACCTACACCACGAAGGACGAGATCAAGACCGACACCAACCCGACGACCCTGCCGCAGCAGCTGGTCGGCTACGCGACGTCGCCGGGCTTCACCGGCACGTTCCGTGTCCGTTCCAACGCCAGCCTGAGCTGGGAGAAGGGCCCGGTCAGCGCAACCTGGGGTGCTCGTTACTACTCCTCGATGAAGGAAACCTGCTTGTCGGCCACGCTCTTCCCGAGCGAGTGCGACAACCCGACCTTCCGCGCCGCCAACCCGGCCCAGACCCGTCCGACCAACAAGCTCGGTTCCAACACCTTCCACGACCTCGAAGTCCGCTTCGCGACCCCGTGGAATGCGACTGTCGCTCTCGGCGCCAACAACGTGTTCGATCACGTCGGCCCGACCGTGTACAGCCAGCCGAGCGCGAACGTGTCCTACCAGGGCCAGTTCGACATCGGTCGCTTCGTGTACATGAAGTACCAGCAGCGCTTCTAAGCACCACGCGTTGCCGCAATACGAGAACGGCCTCCTTCGGGAGGCCGTTTTCTTTTGTGCCCGAAAACCGGGTCGCAGGGGCTTTTGCGACAAAAAAGCACTTAACAACACTTTAATTACTCGGCCAAGGCGTCTACTATCGGGCCGGCTTTGCCAATTTAGGCCTTTACGTATGCGCCGTTTGGCTAGCCCCTTTGCTTGGGACCCGTTCGTTCAGGACAGACTTGGAGAGAGAGATGACCCTGAAGACCACCAAACTGCGCGACGCGATCGTATTCGCGTTGTGCGTGGGCGCGACCAGCCTGGCCGGCACCGGCCTTGCCTCCGCCCAGGACGCCGCGGCACCCGCCGCTGCGCCCGCCGAAGACGCCACCACCCTGGATCGCATCCAGGTCACCGGTAGCCGCATTTCCATTCCCGGCCTGACCACCAACAGCCCGGTCATGACCGTCGATCGCGAAGAGATCGACCGCAACCAGCCGGTCACCGCCGAAGACTTCCTCAAGGTCCTGCCCGGCGCCGTGCCGGCCATCGGCCCCGGCACCAACAACGGCGCCAACGGCGGCGCCACGATCAACCTGCGCGGCCTCGGCGACAACCGCACCGTGGTGCTGATGGACGGCCGTCGCGTCGTTCCGTTCAACCTGTTCGGCGTGGTCGACACCAACGTCATCCCGGTTGCGCTGATCGACAGCGTCGACCTGGTTACCGGCGGCGCATCGGCCGTGTACGGCGCCGACGCCGTCTCGGGCGTGGTCAACTTCGTCCTCAAGCGCAATTTCGAAGGCGTCGAGGTCAACACCAGCTACGGCCAGTCGAGCAAGCAGGACGGCGACCGCCGCAACACCACCGTCACCCTGGGCATGAACCTGGACGACGGCCGCGGCAACTTCGTGCTGAGCCTGGGCAAGACCGACAACGACCCGTTGCTGCAGGGTTCGCGCGGCTTCTCCGAGTTCAACCTCGACTCGACCAACGGCGAAGCCGGCGGTTCGGGCACCTCGATCCCGACCCGCGTCGGTCCGCTCGGCCAGATCAATCCGGCCACCGGCCGTTTCGACCGCATCGTCACGCCGTTCAACTACAACCCCTACAACTTCAACCAGACCGCGCTGGATCGTTGGCAGGCCACCGCACTGGGCCGCTACGAGATCAACGAGCACGCCGAGGCCTACACCCAGCTGCTCTACACGCGTTCGAACGTGTTCTCGCAGATCGCTCCGGGCGGCCTGTTCGGCGGCCGTTTCGATCTGGGCATCGGCAACCCGCTGATTCCGGAACCGGCCCGTCAGCAGATCTGCACCCAGTTCGGCGTGGCCGCAGGCGACTGCGTGGTCGGCAGCCCGACCACCGTCAACACCACCTTGAACCGTCGTACCACCGAGCTCGGCACCCGCTCGACCGACTTCCAGAACAAGGTCTTCCAGGCCACCCTGGGTCTGCGCGGCGAGATCAACGACCGTTGGCGCTATGACGCCTACTGGTCGCACGGCGAAGCCGATCAGCTGACCGTGTCGGCCGGCTTCCTGTCCAAGGCCCGCACCCAGCAGGCCCTGTTGTCGACCGACGGCATCAACTGCGTCGACCCGACCAACGGCTGCATCCCGCTGAACCTGTGGGGCGTGGAAGGCACGATCAGCAAGGACGCGAAGAAGTTCCTCGAAGTGCTGACCTTCGCCACCCAGCGCGTCGAACAGGAAGTCTGGTCCGGTTCGGTCAACGGCGACCTGGGCGACAACTTCAAGAGCCCGTGGGCCGATTACCCGATCGGTATGGCGTTCGGTCTGGAAGGCCGCAAGATGACGGCGCTGAACCGCGCCGACGCGGCTTCGCGCGATCCGGAAGAAGTGCAGGGTTCGGGCGGCGCCAATCCCGACGTCGAGGGCAGCCTGAAGTTGCGTGAAGCCTACTTCGAAACGATCGTTCCGCTGATCAGCGGCAAGACCGGCGCGCACGCCTTGAACTTCGAAGCCGGCTACCGCCACACCGAGTTCAAGTCGGGCCAGACCGACACCGACTACGGCAGCTACAAGTACGGCCTGGAATGGGCTCCGATCGAAACGCTGCGCTTCCGCGGCATGTTCCAGCGCGCGACCCGCGCCCCGAACATCAATGAGCTGTTCCAGCCGGTCGTCACCGGCCTGGACAACACCGCGGTCGATCCCTGCGAAGCTTCGCAGCTGGCTCTCAACGGCGGCGTGACCGGCTCGGTGGCCGCACTGTGCGTCGCGACCGGCGTGCCGCAGGCGATCCTCGACAGCCAGGGCGGCGTCGACGGTCCGAGCGCGGGTCAGGCCAACGCCTTCGTCGGCGGCAACCCGATCCTGGGCCCGGAAAAGGCCGACACCCAGACCCTGGGCCTGGTGTGGCAGCCGATGGAAGAGCTGTCGATCACCCTCGATTACTGGAAGATCGACATCAAGGACGCGATCACCCGTCCGGTGCTCGGCGATGCGCTGTTCGGTTGCTACGACCGCGAGTTCAACCCGACCCTCAGCATCACCCACCCGATGTGCCAGCTGATGATCGGCGCGCGCGAAGTGGCCGACGGTTCGCTCAACGGCGAAGCGCGCGGTCCGTTCCTCAACCGCTCGAACAAGGGCCGCATCACCACCGACGGTTGGGACCTGGGCGTTCGCTACGGCATCCCGCTGAGCAACGATTGGGGCCGCCTGGACTTCGCGCTCGATCTGACCAAGACCGACACGTACGACTACCAGGGCGACCCGCAGGTCGGCAAGCACGACTGCGTCGGCGTCTACGGCGTCTCGTGCAACGTCATCGCCGGCATCGTGTACGACTACAAGTCGAACTTCCGCGCGGTGTGGTCGATCAAGGACTTCGAGCTCGGCTTCAACTGGCGTCACCTGAGCTCGGTCGACGTCGAACCGGGTCCGATCGAGTGGTTCCCGGACTACACCTCGATCGATTCGTACGACTACTTCGACCTGACCATGGCCTATGAACTGCCGTGGAACGCTCGCATCAACTTCACCGTGAACAACGTCGCCGACAAGAAGCCGCCGGTCGTGGGCAGCAACATCGGCAGCACCGGCTTCAACAGCGGCAACACGTTCCCGCAGTACTACGACACCCTGGGTCGCTACTACACCCTGGGCCTGACGATGCGCTTCTAATAAAAAGCATCATCCGAGTCGAATTGAGGCGGGCTTCGGCCCGCCTTTTTTTGTGGCGACTGGAAAGTGATGGGGAGGCGCCCCTTGCCGTTGCCGTTGCCGTTGCCGTTGCCGTTGCCGTTGCCGTTGCCGTTGCCGTTGCCGTTGCCGTTGCCGTGAAGAGCTTGGCGCAGTATCGAACTCGCGAGAACACCTGGAGACCCGGAGGGCGCCGCACAGGACGTGCGGCGTTTTCCGATAAGACAGGGACGTCTTATCGGAAAATCCCGGCGCGAGCTGAGTGCTCGCAGGGGAGCTTCGTCAAGGAAGGCCTTTTCTTTGGTTAGCTTTCTTTTGGGCCAGCAAAAGAAAGTAACCCGGCCGCGTCAGCGGACGGAAGCTTTGCTCTTGCTTGAGGCTTGCTGCTTCTTGCGAAGCAAGATCAAACTCCAAGAGCTTCCGCCACTAAAGCGGCGGGTTACTTTCTTTTGTCATAAGCAACAAAAGAAAGGTAACCAAAGAAAAATGCTTTTCCTTGAATCACTAGCCCGCACGAGCGATGCCGACGCAGGGATTTTTCATACGGGACATCCCTGTCCCGATGAAAAACGGCACGCATCCATGCGTGCCGCCCTCCGGGTCTTCTCTAGCCTTCGCGAGCGCAAAGCTACGCACAGCAACAGCAACAGCAACAGCAACGGCCATGGCCATGGCCATGGCCACGGCCACGGCCACGGCCACGGCCACGGCCACGGCAACGGCCACGGCAACGGCAACGGCAACGGCAACGGCAACGGCAATGGCTAGAGCTAGTCTGAGGGCTTGTAGCGAATCTGAGACTGGAACTGGAACAGCCACCGAGCCAAGCGCCAACCAGGCGACCCGGCCCATCGCGAGCGCCAATCAGCCCTCCAAAAAATCCCGGTGCGCACGCATCATCGCGTCGACCATGTCGCGTTCGGCCAGCGACAACAACGGGTTCCAGACGTCGAAGATCAACACCACGCGCAGTTCGTCGCTGTCGTTGTGCGCTTCGTGCTCGATCGAATCGTCGAAGATCAGTACTTCGCCGACCGTCCACTCGCGCCGCTCGAAACCGACCCGGTAGCGGCAACGCTCGGGCACGATCAGCGGCAAATGCACGACCAGACGCGCATTGGTCTCGCCGTGGTGCGGCGGGATGTGGGTGTGCGGCGCCAATGCCGAAAACATCGCGTTCGGGCAGACGTCTGCGATCTGCGCCATCTCCACCGCTTCCAGCGCGGCCCGGGTCTGCGGGCACAGCGCCAGGTGCTCGTGCACCGGCTGCGCGTAGCTCCACAGTTTGTAGGTGCTCCAGCGCCGCGAGTGGTTGAGCTCCTGCCACTGGTTGACCGGGTCGCCGGGCTGGTACTCGATATAAGGCGTGAACTCGGCCTGCTCGTTGCGCAGTACCTCGCGCATCTCGCGCTGGATATCGTAGGTGCGCGCTTCCAGTTCGGGCACCCAGGGGAACTGGGCGCGGTCGTAGAACGGGATCGCCGGCAGCCGCGGTATGCACAGCTGGTTGCAGTCGGAATGATACGGCTTGCTGCGCCCGACCATGATCGAGGCGGCTTCGTCCCAGCGCCCATGCACGCCGGCCTCCAGCGCGGCGCGCGGACCGCCGACGCGATGGGCGAGAAACTCGCTGAACTCGTCGGAATACTGCTGGACCTTGCTCTTGGCGTGGAGCAACTGGGTCTTCAGCATGTCCGGCCAATGCGGCTCCGGCGGCGCGACCGTCAAGGCGTTGCGATAAGCCTGCGCCGCCGCCCGCGACTTACCGGTGCGTTCGAGGAAAGCGGCCTTGGCCAGCAGGCCGGCCAGGAAATACGGATCGGCGGCGAGCGCGGCGCTGATCGCGTCCCATTCGGCGGTGGCGTCGCCGCGTTCGCGTTCGACCATGCCGATCGAGAGCAGGATCATCGGATCGTTCGGCGCGGCGCGATGCGCGGCCTGCAGCAGTTCGACCGCGCCGCGGGTGTCGCCGCGCTGCAGAGCATGGATGCCGAGGCTATAGAGCGCCTGCGGATGCTGCGGCGCGAGGCTGCGCACCTGGCTCCAGAGCGCTTCGGCTTCCTGCCAGCGGCCCGCGCGCGAGGCCAGGCCGGCGGCCTGGACGAGTTGATTGACCTGTTCGTTCAAGACCGCTTCCCTCGCCGGACGGAACTGCGACCGCGTCCCTGGGGCGCGATCGGCACTGCATCGATGGCGCGCCTGGCGCGCCTAGGCGAGGAACATACACCGGCGGCGTTGCGCCGCACAGAGTGGCGGCGCTGGGCGGCCTGCGCGCGAAATAGGCGATTCCGGCGATCCCGGCGCGCGCGCAGCGCTCAGTTCAGCTCCAGCGTGGCGTCGCCGGAGAAGGTCTCGATCTTGATCGAACCGCTGCCGTTGCCGTAGCGGTGCTCGAAGCTCGAACCCGGGCCGTGCTTGGGCCGGACGATCTGCGCATCGGGCGCGCTCAGGTCGCCGCTGAAGCTCTGTCCGTGCACGGTCGCCGACAGCGCGCGCGGCAGCGACAAGCGGACATCGCCGCTGACCGTTTCCAGCGAGATCTCGCCGCCGTCGGCCAGGGCCCCGGTCACGCGCAGGTCGCCCGACACGGAATTGCCCGACAGCTTGGCCAAGCGCGATTCGCGGGTGGTCACGTCGACCTTGCCGGAGACCGTCTCGATGTCGACCTCGCCGTTGAGCCGGCCGCGCAGGCTGAGGTCGCCGCTGACGGTCTGGGCCGAGACTTTCGGGCTGTTGAGGGTCAGGCGCAGGTCGCCGCTGACGCTCTCGATTTCGGCCTCGCGCGGGGCCGCGGCGACGATCACGTCGCCGCTGACACTGTCGATGCTGAGGTCGCGCGGGGCGACGCCGTTGACGTCGACGGTGGCCGAGACCGCATCGATCTCCAGCTTGGCCTGCAGCGGCACGGTCAGGCGCAGTTCGGTCGGCTCGCTCTTGTCGCCGCCGACCAGGAAGCCCATGCCGCTGCCGCGGTTGGGGTAGCGGACCTTGATCGACAGATGCTCGCGGTCGCCTTCGATCTCGAGCTTCTCGACGCCTTCGCCGAGGCTGCCCTCGATCTTGACCTCGGGACGGTCCCAGGCGCGGACCTGGATCAGGCCTTTGACGTTGTCGATGTCGATGCTGCCCATCGGGTCGAGCGGACGGGTCTCGTTGATCGGCGTCGCGGCGCAGGCCGGCATCGCCGCGACGAGGGCCAGTGCCAACAGGCCGAGCACGGGAGCGATGTGGCGGCGATTGCGGAGAGCGCTGCGGTTGCGGGGGTGAGCGGTGGTCATCGTGGCGTCCTCCGTGGATCAGGTGTAGACCACGCGCTGTGCGAGCGCGAGGCGGCGGGCGTAAGTGCGGCGCAGTTGTTCGAGCAACAGTCGCGAATCGGGATCGTGGGCGAGCGCATCGAGAATCAGCGCGGCATTGCGGTCGAGTTCGTCGAACGCCGGCTGCATCGCTTTCGCTTGTTCGGTGGCCGGGGCGATCTCGCGGATCGCGGCCTGGTACTGGCGGGTCATGCCGTCGGCTTCGCGCTGCACAAGGCTTGCAGGCGCCTTGGCCTGAGCGGCGACCGGCACCGAGGTTTCGGGCTGGGCGCGGTACTGCCCGGCGATGCCGATCGCCAATGCGGCGACGCTGGCCGCCAGCGCGAACGGCGCCATCCAACGGTTGCGGGTGGTTTCACGCGGCCGCAGGGCGGTCACCGGCGCGGTCGCTTGCGTTTCGGCGGCAACAGCCGGCGTATGCGCAGCGGCCGGCGGGGCCTGCTCGCCGAGGCGCGCGGCGATGCCGGGCCACAGATCGCGCGTCGGCGGCGCATCCCGGCGCAGCGCACGCAACTGCCAGCGCAAGGCGTCGGGCAGCTCGCCGTCGGGGGTATGGCCTTCCGGGGTTCGGTTGTGGTCGCTCATGCCTGCTCTCCAAGTCGCGACCGCAGCAGACTGCGGGCGCGATGCAACTGTGCTTTGGAACTGCCGACCGCCATGCCGAGCTCGGCGGCGATCTCCTCATGCTTCCAGCCTTCGACGTCGTACAGCACCAACACGGCACGGGCGCGGGGCGGCAGCGTAGCGACGGCGCGTTCCAGGTCCATCGACAAGGCCATCACATGACCGGCCGAGTCGGCGCTGCCGATCAGCTCGAACGCGTCCTCGTCGCTGTCCTCGAACGGCCGGCTGCGCCGTCCGCGCAGTTCCATCAGGGCGGTGTTGACCGCCAGCCGGTGCAGCCAGGTGCCGAACGCCGATTCGAAGCGGAAGTTCGGCAGCGCCTGCCAGGCGCGGACGAAGGCCTCCTGGGTCAGGTCCTCGGCGCGGGCGCCGTGGTAACCGACCAGGCGGGCGATCACACCCTGGACCCGGCCGGCGTGGCGGCGGTAGAGCGCTTCGAAGGCGGCGACGCCACCGGCCGCCGCGGCGGCGACCAGGGCACGGTCGTCGTCGACTTCGATCGAGGCTGCGGTGTCTGGCATGTGGTCGTTCACGGCGGTCAGCATACTGAGTCCGATGCGCGATCGCGGCTCAGGGTTTAAGGGCGGCAACGAGAGGATCAGGAACGACGAACGAGGAACGAGCGTCGCGCCGGCTCCCTCCCCGGAGCCCGGCCGAAGCCCGCCGGTCGGGAGCCTGATCGAGAGAGGAACCAGAGATCGGCAACGAGGGCGCGCAGCCCCCTCCCCTGACGCGGCGGAAGCCCGCCGGTGGCCAAGCCTGAAACGAAAGAGGAACGAGTCCCGAGCAGGCCCGACCGCGGCCCGCTCGTTACTCGTTCCTCTCCACTCGTTCCTAAGCTACAGACTCAGCCCTTGAGTACCGCCGCGATGCGCTGCTGCTCGTCGTGCAAGGCCTGCGGCATGCGCGGGCCGTACTCGCGCAGGTAATCGCCGATGCTGTCGAACTCGGCGCTCCAACCGGCATGATCGAAGCCGAACAGCTTGGCGTAGGCCTCGTCGCTGAGGCTCACACCGGCCAGGTTGAGGTCCTGCGCATCCGGCAGGTGGCCGATCGGGGTCTCGGTGGCACCGGCCTCGCCCTTGACGCGGCCGATCATCCACTCGATCACGCGCAGGTTGTCGCCGAAGCCCGGCCACAGGAACTTGCCGTCGTCGCCCTTGCGGAACCAGTTGACGTGGAACACCTTCGGCAGCTGTGCGCCGTCGCGGTCGAACGACAGCCAATGGCTGAAGTAATCGGCGAAGTTGTAGCCGCAGAACGGCTTCATCGCCATCGGGTCGCGGCGCATCACGCCGACCGCGCCGGTCGCGGCAGCGGTGGTTTCCGAGCCCATCGCGGCGCCGACCAGCACGCCGTGGGTCCAGTCGCGGGCCTCGAACACCAGCGGCACCAGCGAAGCGCGGCGGCCGCCGAACACGATCGCCGAGATCGGCACGCCGGCGGGGTTTTCCGCTTCCGGCGAGTAGCTCGGGCACTGCTTGGCCGACACGGTGAAGCGTGCGTTCGGATGCGCGGCCGGGCCCTTGGCGGCGTCATAGGCATTGCCGCGCCAATCGGTGACCGGGGTTTGCCCGTCGTCCAGGCCTTCCCACCACGGCTGGCCGTCGGCGGTCACGCCGACGTTGGTGAAGATGGTGTTGCTCTGGATCGACTTGAGCGCGTTCGGGTTCGACTTGGCCGAGGTGCCCGGCGCGACGCCGAAATAACCGGCTTCGGGGTTGATCGCGTACAGGCGGCCATCGGCGCCGGGACGCATCCAGCAGATGTCGTCGCCGACCGTCCACACCTTCCAGCCGGCGTGGCGATAGCCTTCCGGCGGAATCAGCATGGCCAGATTGGTCTTGCCGCAGGCCGACGGGAACGCGGCGGCGACGTAATGGGTCTCGCCGAGCGGGTTCTCGATACCGACGATCAGCATGTGCTCGGCGAGCCAGCCTTCGTTGCGCGCCTGGTGCGAGGCGATGCGCAGCGCGTGGCATTTCTTGCCGAGCAAAGCATTACCGCCGTAACCCGAACCGAACGACTTGATGGCCAGCTCGTCGGGGAAATGCATGATGAAACGGCGCTCGGGATCGAGCTCGCCGATCGAATGCAGGCCGCGCACGAAGCTGCCCTCGCGCTCGATGCGGGCCAACGCCTGCGCGCCCATGCGCGTCATCACGCGCATGTTGGCGACCACGTACGGCGAGTCGGTGATTTCCACGCCGCAACGCGCCAGCGGCGAGTCGATCGGGCCCATGCAGTACGGAATCACGTACAGGGTGCGGCCGCGCATGCAGCCGTCGAACAAGGCGTCCATCTGGGCGTGCGCCTGCGCCGGCGCCATCCAGTGGTTGTTCGGACCCGCGTCTTCACGCTCGTTGGTGCAGACGAAGGTCAGGTGTTCGACACGGGCCACGTCGTCGGGATGCGAGCGGTGCAGATAGCTGCCCGGGTGCGTGTCCTGATTCAGCGTTTCGAGGGTGCCGTCGGCCAGCATCCGGGCGACCAGGGCGTCGTATTCGGCATCGCTGCCATCGCACCAGTGGATCTTGTCGGGACGGGTCAGCGCGGCGACTTGCGCGACCCATTCGTTGAGTGCGACCAGCAGACTGCCCGCGCTCCCCGGCACGGCAGTCGCGGGGGCGGCGTCTTTCAAATTGGCATTCACGGCATTGCTCTCCAGCCGGGGGAACGGGAAAAAAAGCGAATCAAGTGGAAACAAGGTTCATGACGAAGGAATCAGCGTGGCCATCATGTGCTCGACATAGGCCTCGAATTCGTCGTGTTGCATGCGGGTCTGATGCAACTGCAGGTTCAGTTGCAGGAAGCCGACATAGGCGGCGTAGAGCAGGCGCGCGCGATGCTGGGCATCGGTGCGGCTGAGGCCGGCCTGGCGGAAAGAAGCGGTGAGGTAATCGAGGCGGCGTTCGGAAACGCGCCCGATCACCGGCTGCACGGCGGGATGGTCCAGTGCCTTGAGCAGCTCGGAATAGATGATGTGCGACTTGACCTCGTGGGCGACGAGGTGGAACAGCGAGCGCAGGCGCTGGCGCGGATCGGGAATCGGCTCGAGCTGGCCGAACACGGTTTCCTGCTCGACTTTTTCCCAACGCTCCAACGCGGCGACGAGCAACGCATCGCGCGACGGAAAGTGCCAGTAGAAGCTTCCCTTGGTGACGCCGAGACGGCGCGCGAGCGGTTCGACCGCTACCGCAGCGACGCCTTGTTCGGCGATCAAGTCGAGGGCGGCCTGGGCCCAGTCGTCGGCACTGAGGCGACCGCTGCGCTCAGGCTTGGCCTCCGGCTTGGCGTCGGCGGCCGAGACGGCGGGCGGGGTGTCGAGCTTCGGCTCGGGCTTGTTCGAGGCAGGCTGGTTCATGGATGACAAGTTTAACCATACGCCACGGTCGGGAACAGTACGCAGTGCAGCAAAAAGCGATGGGATTGGTGATTCGGGATTCGGGATTGGTACAGCAAGAGCCCGGACCCGCCCGGAAAAAACCACGCTGCCGCCCGCTGCCACACCGAATCCCGTATCCCCAATCCCGAATCCCGGCGGTTCGGTTGACAGCTCGAAACGGCGATTCCATACTCGGCCGTATGTTAAGCGTTTGATGCCAGCGTTTGAATGCCGATCGGCTCGCCGCCAGGAGGCATCGCCATCCGCACCGACATCACGCGTGCCCGATTAGCTTGAGTCTTAGCCGCATCCTCCGGAGCGCCGCCATGAGTATCGCGATCCCCTTCCTTGCCTTCCTTCTGGTCGGCGCCATCGCCGCCTATCACCGCCTGCGCCTGCCGGTCTGGGCCGCGCTGACCGCGACGGTACTGGTGGGCTGTTATCTGCTGGGCGCCAACCCGGTCGCGACCATCGTCGCCGCGACCCTGGTCGCGCTGATCGCAGTGCCGCTGCTGGTGCCGGCGATCCGCCTGCCGCTGATCACCAAGCCGCTGCTCGGCTTCTACACCAAGATCCTGCCGCCGCTGTCGGAAACCGAGCGCACCGCGCTCGAGGCCGGCACGGTCGGGTTCGAAGGCGAACTGTTCTCGGGCAAGCCCGACTGGCAGCAATTGCTGTCCCAGCCCAAGCCGGTGCTGAGCGCCGATGAACAAGCTTTCCTCGACGGCCCGGTCGAAGAGCTGTGCAAGATGACCAACGATTGGCAGATCACCCATATCGATGCCGATCTGTCGCCGGAGCTGTGGGGCTACATCAAGAAGAACAAGTTCTTCGGCCTCAACATTCCGAAGGAATACGGCGGCCTGGGTTTCACCGCGCTCGCCAACCACAAGGTGATCCAGAAGCTGGCTTCGGTCTCCAGCGTGGTCAGCTCGACCGTCGGCGTGCCGAACTCGCTCGGCCCGGCCGAGTTGTTGATGCACTACGGCACCCAGGAACAGAAGGACCACTACCTGCCGCGCCTCGCCGACGGCCGTGAAGTGCCCTGCTTCGGCCTGACCGGCCCCTGGGCCGGCTCGGATGCGACCTCGATCCCGGACTTCGGCATCGTCACCATGGGCGACTGGAACGGCGCGCGCGTGGTCGGCGTCAAGCTGACCTTCGACAAGCGCTACATCACCCTGGCCCCGGTCGCGACCCTGATCGGCCTGGCCTTCCGCATGTACGACCCGGACGGCCTGATCGGCGACAAGCGCGACATCGGCATCACCCTGGCGTTGCTGCCGCGCGACACCGCCGGCGTCGAAGTCGGCCGTCGCCACTTCCCGCTCAACTGCACCTTCCAGAACGGCCCGGTACGCGGCAAGGAAGTGTTCATCCCGCTGAGCCAGCTGATCGGCGGCGAAGCCTACGCCGGCAAGGGCTGGCAGATGCTGGTCGAATGCCTGTCGATCGGCCGTTCGATCACCCTGCCCTCCTCGGGCAGCGGCGGCGCCAAGATGGGCGCCATCGTCACCGGCGCCTACGCCCGCATCCGCAAGCAGTTCGGCCTGTCGGTCGGCCGCTTCGAAGGCGTCGAGGAAGCGCTGGCGCGCATCGCCGGCCACGCCTTCGCGGTCAGCGCGCTGTCGCAGGCCACCGCCGCGGCGGTCGCGCGCGGCGAAAACCCGGCCGTGCCCTCGACCATCGCCAAATACCACTGCACCGAGATGGCCCGCGAAGTCGCCAAGGACGTCATGGACATCCACGGCGGCAAGGGCATCATCCTGGGGCCGAAAAACTACGCCGGCCGCAACTGGCAGGCGCTGCCGATCATGATCACCGTGGAAGGCGCGAACATCATGACGCGCTCGCTGATGATCTTCGGCCAGGGCGCGATCCTGTGCCACCCGTGGGTGCTCAAGGAAATGAAGGCGGCGATGCTGCCCGACGAGACCGAGCGCCTGCGCGAGTTCGACAAGAACCTGTTCGGCCATATCGGCTTCGCCATCTCCAACGCCGTGCGCAGCTGGTGGTACGGCCTGACCGCCGCGCGCATCGGCGCTGCCCCGGGCGACGCCTACACCCGCCGCTACTACCGCAAGCTCAACCGTTATTCGGCAACGCTGGCGGTGATGGCCGACACCTCGATGCTGTTGCTCGGCGGCAAGCTCAAGTTCAAGGAATCGCTGTCGGGCCGCCTCGGCGACGTGCTGAGCCAGCTCTACATCGCCAGCAGCATGCTCAAGCGTTACGAAGACCAGGGCCGCCCCGCCGGCGACCAGCCGCTGTTGGCCTGGGCCTTCCACGACGCCGTGCATAAGATCGAACTGGCGCTGTCGGGTGCGTTGCGCAACTTCCCGATCCGCCCGGTCGGCTGGCTGCTGTGGGCGCTGATCTTCCCCTGGGGCCGCCGCGCCCAGGCGCCGAGCGACCGTCTCGGCCATCGCGCCGCGTCCTTGCTGATGTCGCCGAACGACGCGCGCGACCGTCTCGCCGAGGGTCTGTTCATCACCCCCTGCGAGAACAACCCGGCCGGCCGCATCAACAGCTACCTGCAGAAGGTCATCCTGGCCGAGCCGGTCGAGCGCAAGTTCCTCAAGGCGCTCAAGAACAGCGACATCGAAGCGCTGGACTTCCCGAGCCAGCTCGACGAGGGCGTGCGCGAAGGCTGGATCACTGCCGAAGAGCGCAAGCAGTTGGAAGAGCTGCGCGAGATGACCATCGATGCGATCAGCGTCGACGACTTCGACGCCGCCGAGCTGCGTTCGGCCGGGTACAAGGCGCTGCACGAAGCCGACCACGGCGACGCCCGCGCCGCGGCATAAGCGCAGGCCTCACATGCGACACGCTGCATGAATCGAAACGGCGGACCTTCGGGTTCGCCGTTTTGGTTTCCGGCATCCCTCGCATGGTTTCCAACACTCCGCGCCGCGCCTCCTCCTACCGTCATCCCCGCGCAGGCGGGGATCCAGGGCTCCATCGCGACATGACTCTGAAGTCTCTGCCGCCCAGCCAGGGCGCACAGCACCCTGGCGTTGATGGATGCGCGAGCCAGTGGCTCGCAAGCGCATCCATTCACCCCCGCCTGCGCGGGGACGACGGCAAGAAATAACGCGCGCCCCTTCCACCACCCATCCGGCCACCGCCCATGAGCACCGACGTCCTGAAGCTGTACAACAAGATGACCCGCTGGCCCGCCGGCCACTGGCTGTTCTCGCGCGCCATCTGCTGGAACGCGCCCTACTTCGCCAGCATCTCGCCGCGCTTCGAGTCGCTCGAGCCCGGCCGCTGCAGCGCGACCATGCGCCACCGCCGCAAGATCACCAACCACCTCGGCACCGTGCACGCCATCGCCATGTGCAACCTGGCCGAACTCACCGGTGGCGTCATGACCGACGTCAGCATCCCGCGCTCGATGCGCTGGATCCCGGTCGGCATGAGCGTGGAATACCTCAAGAAGGCGGTCGGCCAGGTACGCGCGGTGGCGACCCCGGCCGCGCCCATCGTCGAATCCGCCAGCGCCTACGACCTGCCGGTCGACGTCGTCGTCACCGACCCCGCCGGCGACGCGGTGTTCCGCGCCCGCATCGCCATGCGCGTCTCGCCCAAGCCCAAGCGCGGCTGATTGGCGCTACCGGCACAGCCCGCGGCCGGGGCCCCGGCGTACCATCCGCGACAGATCCTCACGAACCCGGGAGAACCGCGATGAGCGCAAACGCCTGGATCTGGCTGGGCGGCCTGCACAGCCTGGCCTTCGCCGCCTTCCACATGGCGTTCTGGAAACTGTTCGGCTGGCGCCGCAGCCTGCAGACCGCCACCGTCGCCGACCGCGCCATCCTGCAGATTCTCAACCTGCGCCTGATTTACGTCCTGCTCGGCATCGCCGCGCTGTGCTTCTTCTACACCGACGAACTGCAAGACACCGCGCTGGGCCGCGCGGTGCTGGTCGGCATGTCGCTGTTCTGGATCGGCCGCACCATCGAGCAGTTCGTGTTCCTGCGCATCAACCGGCCGATGGTGCATGTGCTGACTGCGCTGTTCGTGCTGGGCGCGGTGATCTTCGCCATGCCCTTGCTCGTCTGAGCTTACTCGTCTGGGCTTGCTCGTCTGGGCTTGCTCATCTGGGCCGGCTCGTCGCAACCTGTTCGTCTGAGCCGGCCAATACGATCCGACCGTGCGATTCGCTCAGGCGAGCCGCGCAGCCCCTCGCCGCTCAGGTCGCGCAATCCACCGCTTCGACCGGCTCCGGCCGCGCGCCCATCGACATCAGCACCACCCCCACCAGCACCGACACCCCGACGATGGCCGCGGCGGCATAACCCAGGCCGCCGACGCCGATCGCATCGATCACGCGGCCGCCGACGATGGCGCCGACGCCGATGCCCAGGTTGGCGCCGGAGATGTTCAGCGACGCGGCGAACGCCGGCGCCTCGGGCGCGGACTTCATCACCCGGACATGGCTGACCGGAAACAAGGCCGCCTGGGTGACGCCCCACAGCGCGAGCGTGGCGGCGAACAGCGGCAGCGAGTGGATCGACGGCACCACCAGCACCAAGCCCAGCGCCATCGGCACGCTGAAGATCATCGAGGCGGCCAGCGGATTGCGGTCGACGATGCGGCCGCCCAGGGTGTTGCCGATCAGGCCGACCGCACCGAACGCCATCAGCGCCCAGCCGACCACCGAACCGTCGAAGCCGGCCAGGCGCTCGAACATGTCGGCCAGATAGGTGTAGGCGGTGAACATGCCGGTGAACAACAAGACCGACAGCAGCACATGCCCACTCACGCGCGGATCGCGCAGCACCCGGAACTGCTGGCTCAGCTTCACCTGCGGCTTGTCCATGCGGCTGTCCGGCAGGAACACGAACAGCAAGGTCGCCTTCAACAGCGAAGCGATCGACAGAGCGACGAAGGCCGCGCGCCAGCCGAAGGCATCGGCGATCAGGGTGCCGGTCGGCACGCCGATCACGGTGGCGCAGATCACGCCGAAGGAAATCACCGAGATCGCGCGACCGGCGCGCTCCTGCCCGGCCAGGTCGACCGCGGTCTCGCTGGCCAGCGCCCAGAACACCGGCACGCCCAGCGCCGGAATCAAGCGCGCCAACGCCATCACGCCGAGGTTGGGCGCCATCGCCGCGACCGCGTTCGAGGCCGCGAACAACAACAGCACCACGATGAACAAACGCTTGCGTTCGAAACGCGAGAAATACGCGGTCAGGAACGGACCGCTGGCGGCGACCGCGAAGGCGAACAAGGTCACCAGCAAGCCGGCCTGCGACACGCTGACGCCGAGATCGCGCGCCAACGACGGCAGCAGGCCGACCAGGATGAATTCGGTCGTCAGCACGGTAAAACCGGCCGCCGACAACAACAGAAGAGGCAGTAGCACGACAGACTCCGCAGACGAAGACGCAACGGCCCGATCGATCGGGCCGGTGTGGAGGGATGAGGGGAAAGATCTGGGCGCGCCGTGTGCGGCGCATGGGACCAATCTAGAAAATCGCGGCGCGCGGATAAACCGCATCGCCATGCTTTCATCGTTCCGGACAGCGAACGATCGCGGCAAGCCGCGCCACCGCGTGCGTTCGCGAGTTAACGACGATTCGGGACTGTCAATCCCGGATCGCGCTCTAGTCGATGACGACACGATGCGGCAGGCTGTCGGGCCTGCGTCGCGAGCTCTGCGCGATCATCGTCACAGCACGCCATCGCACCCTCACACGACCTCGAACCGCGCCGACCTAGGCTCGATGCCCTATTCGGCGACGAGGCTATGGCGATGGCGAAGATCCTGGTGCTCTATTACTCGGCCTATGGCCACATCGAAACGATGGCGCAGGCCGTCGCTGAGGGCGCGCGCGAAGCCGGCGCGCAGGTCGACATCAGGCGCGTACCCGAACTGGTGCCTGACGAGGTCGCGCGCAAGTCGCACTACAAGCTCGACCAGCAGGCGCCGATCGCGAAGATCGCCGAGTTGGCCGACTACGACGCGATCGTCATCGGCACCGGCACCCGTTTCGGCCGCATGTCGTCGCAGATGGCCAATTTTCTCGATCAGGCCGGCGGCCTGTGGGCCTCGGGCGTACTGCACGGCAAGGTCGGCGCCGCCTTCACTTCGACCGCGACCCAGCACGGCGGCCAGGAGACCACCTTGTTCTCGATCATCACCAACCTGCTCCACTTCGGCATGGTGATCGTCGGCCTCAATTACGGTTTCCCCGGGCAGACGCGCCTGGACCAAGTCACCGGCGGCGCGCCCTACGGCAGCACCACCATCGCCGGCAGCGACGGCTCGCGCCAGCCCAGCGACAACGAACTCGACGCGGCGCGCTACCAGGGCCGCGAAGTCGCCGAGGTGGCCAGGAAACTGCACGGTTGAGCGGGCGGCCTCGGCCAGGCGGCCGGCAGCTCGGTGTGGCCGACGACGCACTTTCGCGCCCGCATTGGCCGATTACGGCAAATCATGGCCCTGTCGGACACGCGATTGCGTACGTACAGTGTGACAGGTACCGCCGATGGCACCGCGCGCTTCTCCGGCGCCGCATCGGCAGCCGCTTCCCGGCATGCAGTTCCGCCGCGCACGGACCCGCACCTGTCGAAGGAACGCAACGATGTCGTCCCCCGCAGATGAATTGATCGAACGCCTGCCGCTGATCGGCGACGGCGCCGCCGCCACTCAGGCGCGGGAGCTATTGGCGATGGATGTCGGCTGGGCCTCGATCCGGGGCCAGGCCTCGTCCGCCGCGGCGTGGCGCCCCAGCCAAGCCTTCCTGATCGTCGAAGGCTCGCTCGACCTCGCCGGCAACGCGATAATCGGCACCGGCGAGCACGACCAGGGCGCGTTGATCGTGCTCGGCGACCTGCGCTGCCGCAACCTGGTCGTGGCCCAGGATTTCCATTTGGTCGTCACCGGCGATCTGATCGCGAGCGAAGCCGTGGTCGCCGACCTCGGCGACAGCACCGCCCATGTCGCCGGCAGGGTGCAGGCGCCGGTGCTGCTGTCCGGCGATGCCGGCTGGTTGACCCTCGACCGGGCCGACGGCCTGCGCGTGGCGCGCACCAGCGCCTACGTCATCGTCGACGAGCAACCCCTGCCCTTGCCTCCGCACAGCCTCAGCGAACTCGTCGACGACGGCGTGCTCGATCGCGAGGAATGGGACGGCCTGGACGCGGACGAACGCGAAGGCCAGGACATCGACGAGTTCGTCGTGCTCGACGAAAGCCGCGTGCTCAGGCGCCTCGCCGCGGGCGATTCGATCCTGCGCGGCTGAGGCCGCAAGACGGACCCGGCCTGCCCGTACGACGGCAGGCCATGCCGGGCGAGACCGCGACCGCGCTCAGTGCAGCCACACCGCCAGGAAGCCGAGCAGGGCCGGCAAGGCCTGGATGAAGAAGATACGGCGATTGACCGTGGCCGCGCCGTATACGCCGGCGACCACCACGCAGGCCAGGAAGAACAACGCGACGTCCTGGCGCGTGCACACCAGCGACCAGATCAGGCCGGCGGCGAGGAAACCGTTGTACAGGCCCTGGTTCGCCGCCAGCACTTTCGACTGCTCGGCCTTCTCCAGGCTTTGCCGGAACACCTTGAGCCCGAGCGGCCGGGTCCACAGGAACATCTCCAGGACCATGAAGTACAGATGCAGCAGCGCGACCAGGACGATCAGGGCGACGGCGATCCAGTGCATCGGCTGGCTCCTAGGCTAAGGCGGGTGTTGGAACCGCAGCATAAGGCTTTGGCTCGGCGCCGCGCAGCTGGGGGGGAATCGGCGCCGAGGAGCGAGGAGTGAGGAACGAGTAAAGCCTCGGGCGGCCGGCTTTCGCTCACTTCTCACTCCTCCGCACTCACTTCTCCTGCCCCTTCCCCGCGTCTGCGCCCGCATGCCAGGCCTGCAACACCTCGGCCTCGCGTTGCGGCGCTATCCCGGCCTTGGGCTTGCTGCGGCGTTCGGCCGGCAGGCCATGCCAATAAGCGAGCGTGTCGCGCACGGTCTCGCGCAGCGGCCGATAGCTCAGGCCGGCCGCGCGCGCCTTCGCCACCGAGGTGCGGCCGAAGCCGGCGTACTCGCCCCGCGCTGGAATCCAGGCCGGCATGTCCTGCCACGGCGACACTTTCTGCGCTTCGAGAAAATCCGCCGGTACCCAGGTAACGGTCGACTTCGCCTTGGCCGCGCGCTGCGATTCGGCCAGCACCGCGCCCATGGTCAGCGCGCCGGGCGCGGCATCGGCGTTGTAGGTGCCGAAATGGCCGTGCTCGATCGTCGCCAGCAAGAACGCCGCCAGGTCGCGCACGTCGATGAACTGGGTCGGGTCCTGCGCGCTGCCGGGCGCCAGGATCTCGCCGCCGCGATCTGCGCGCGCCGGCCAATAGGTGAAACGATCGGTGGTGTCGCCGGGGCCGACGATCAACCCCGGACGGACCACCGTGGTGCGCTTGGGCAGTTCACGCTCGGCGGCCTGCTCGCACAAGGCCTTGAGGCCACCGTAGGTTTCGCCGGTGACCTCGGTGATGTCGGGATCGGCCAGCACCGCGAGCGGCGATTTCTCGTCGCTGGGGACATCGTTCTTGGCGTACACCGAGATCGTCGACACCAGCACGTACTGCTTCACCCTCGGCGCCAGCAAGTTGGCCGAGCGGGTCACGTCCGCCGGCAAGTACGCCGAGGTATCCAGCACCGCGTCCCACCGGCGTTCGCCTTCCAGGGCTTTCATGTCGGTCTTGCGATCGCCGTGCAGCTGTTCGATGTCGCTGAACTGCTCGCCGGAGAACTTGCCCGGGTTGGTCTTGCCGCGATTGAACAAGGTCAGGGTGTGGCCGTGCTTGCGCGCGATCTCGACGAAATGCGGGCCGAGAAAGCCGGTGCCGCCGAGCACCAGCAGTTTCAACGGCGCCGGTTTGCGCAGGCTGCGTGCGAACGAGGGCAAGGCGAGCAGGCCGGCGCCGGCGGCGCCCGCGGCCAGGAAATCGCGACGACTGGTTTTCATGCTTCACCTCGTAGAGATCGGATGTCGGAAGGAAGATTCGCGGCCGCGCCCGGCAGGCCGCGTTGGGTGCGCACGATGCTCCAGGCGCTCGCGGTCATGCCGGCGGCGGCGAGCACACCGGCCGCGAATACCGCCTGGGTGCCGAACAGGGCCACGCCCTTGTGGATCCAGACGAAGGCCAGGTCGGTGCCGCGGAACACCGCGGTGTCGATCACCGCCTTGCCCTTGTAGCGCGAGGGCCGATCGACTCGCGTGTACAAGGTCTCGCGTGCCGGCTTGGCCAGGGCGAACTCGCCGGCGCGCTGCAGCACCTGCACGATCGCGACCATCACCGGCAACGGCGAGGCCAGCAGCACGCCGAAGCCGAGCAACAAGGTCAGCCCCGGCATCAACAAAGCCGGGGCGACGCCGTGCCGATTCAACAGCCAGCGGGTCAACAGCAATTGGGTAAGGATCGCGAGCAAGTTGACCGCGCTGTCGATGCGGGCGAAATAGCGCGTCGCGGCCTCGGCGCTGGGATAGAACTCGCGTGCGATCGCCGCCTGCTGGTTGTAGAGCAAGGTCGCCGCGCCGACGCTGAAGAACAAGGTAACCGCCATCGCCCGCAACACCGGCCGCTGCCAGACCAACTTGAGGCCGGCCCAGACCGAGCCGCCCATCGCGCCTTCGCCGCTGTCGAGGCCGTGCTCGCGCTCGCGCCGGATCGCCCACGGCCGTAGGCGCACGATGCACAGCACGCAGATCGCGAGGAACGCCACCGAGACGAGCAACAGATTGGCCACGCCCAAGGGCTGCACCAGCCACTGGGTCAGGATCGGCCCGAGCACCGCGCCGGCGGTGCCGCCAGCGCCGATATAGCCGTACAGGCGACGCGCCTGGGCATCGTCGAACACGTCGGCCATGTAACTCCAGAACACGGTCACCGCGAACAGGTTGAACACCGCGGTCCAGACGAAGAACACCATGCCCCGCCCCGGCACGCCGGCGTTGAACGCCCAATGGAACGCCAACAGACAGGCGATGAACAACGCATACACCACCGGCAGCAGCACCCGCCGCGGAAACCGCGCGACCAGGGCACCGTAGACTGGCTGCAAAGCCAGCATGGTCACGAAGGTGCAGGTGAACAGCACCTGCAGCACGAAGTCCCTGAGTTCCAGACCGTGCGCCTGCGTCCAGACGATCATCGCCTGCGGAAACACCGTGGCCGCATCGGCCGAAGCGCCCATTGCATCGCGCACCGGGCGCAGGACGTAATAGCCGCAGAGCAGGCAGAAGAAATACAGCAGCGACCACCACAGCGGCGCATTCGAGGACAGGCGCCGGGTCGGATGCGGGTTGGCAGACGCAGCGCTCATGTCCGTGCCCTGATCGCATCGGTATGAGCGCTGCGTGTGGCGAACGACGCGGATACGCGTCCACCCTCGTCGTGCCCGCTCGGTTTGCGCATCATCGCTGCTCCCGTTCCCCCGCCCAAACTAGCTGGGGGGCCCGCGTGCGGCCCCTGCGGATGGTCATACCGACCTTCGGCATGGGCGGCAACGTTCCGAGCCCCGGTGTACGCAAGCCGTGATCGGGGACTCAGTCGGGTTCCGAAACGGATCGAGCGAACGCCCCGGCGCCTGAACAAGCTCGGCAAAGCCAGCCGTCGTTTCCGTGCCGATTCGCATGATTTGTAGGAAAAGCCTGAATCGGCCGTCCGAGAAACACGGTTTCGGCGCCAGTTCGATTGTCCAGTGGGCATCGCGGCAGTAGCCTGCGGATTCCCCATCGCATCAACGGAGGATGCCCATGCGCGCGACCGCAGCGACCGCCGCTGGAGCCGGCCTGCTTCCGGCCCTGTTCTGCACACTGATGTTCTGCGCACTGATCGCATCCTGCGCCACCACGCCCCAACCCCAAGCATCGGCCAAGGAGAATGCCGCCATGACCACGCAATCGCCGACCCTCGCCGACAGCGCTCGGCTCGATGCCGAACAGATCGGCAAGCGAGTGCTGAAACTGATCGACAGCATTCACGGTGCCCAGGACCTTTCTCCCGAGAACATCGAAAAGCAGACCGGCATCAAGGTCGAGATCCATTCCGAGGATCGCACCGAATACGGTTTCGGCGGCGCGCTGACAAACGCATGGTCGTACAGCCTGACCTCGGTGTCGTACAGGCAGGGGGAAAAACCCACACGGTTGGATTTCCGCTTCCTGAGCCAGGCCCAAGGCGCCGTCGACATCGCGCCGATTTGTAGCATGGACTTCAAGGACTACAGCCAGGCATTGACCTCGGCCGGCTTCCAGGCCCAGACCTTGCCGAGCGGCGATGGCAGCGACCCCGGCTTCGGCTACCGCGGGGCCGAGCCCTGGAGTTTCGTGCGCGGCAAGGTCGAAGTGGCGGTCTACATCCACGGCAACCAAGACCCCGAGCAAGGCCGGGCCTGCATCTCGAGTCTCGCCATCAGCACTCAGGCTTGAAGGAGACCGCCATGGCCACGCCCACCGAAAAACTGGAAGCGATGCTCACGGATTTCGAGAGTGCCAACGCGCCCGGTGGCAAGAACCTGCGAGACCTGCTCAAGTCCACGCCCGAGCTGCAAGCGCGCATCGTCAAATCGATCGAGCTCGGCAACCTCGACACGATCAAACCGCTGGACCCGGCCCTGCGCTCCAGAGGCGTCATGGGCGGTTTCAATCCGGTCGACAAATCCATCGCCCTGCCGATGGACATGCTCAACAGCGCCGACACCAATCCGCGCAACGCCAATACCTTGAGGCTGGTGTTCGGCCACGAGATCGAGCACTCCGTCAACAAGACGGCCATCGCCGACGGCAACAAGGCCTTCGAGGACAAGGTGCGCAAGATCGCCGAAGGCCCGTCGCCGCACGACTACACCTCCCTGGTCAAAGATCGCAACAGCGAGAGCCGCAAGCGCGAGGCCAACGACCAGATCGCCGGGTTCAACGTGCTGGCCGCGCACGTGCGCAGGGAGAACCCGAAAGCCAGCAAGGAACAGCTTTACGACAAGTTGTTTCACTCCTCCAACCAGATGGAGCAGTACTTCGATGTCAGCGGCACACCGGGAAAGGAAAAATACACGCCGAAAGCCGGGCTGACGATCGACAAGAACGGCAAGATCGCCGCTACGACAGCGAATATCGACGCCATCGGCGAGCATTTCTACGAGGCCAACGGCTATCCGAAGGTCTACGGCCCTCGGTCTCTGGCCCTGATCAACAAGATAGAAAACGAGACCCTGGCCGCCGCCCGAGTCGGCAACCCCAGCCACCCCGCACCTGAGATCAAGGTCAACCTCAAGGAACTGGGCCTTACCGGCCTCAGATTGCCGCCAAGCTTTACCGATACCAGCCCGAGCCTGGCCCGCCCGACCCCAGCCGGGCCTGCTCCAGTCGGGCCTGCTCCAGCCGAGTCCCCGGCACCGGTCACCCCAACCGCGGCGAGCGCGCCTCCAGCAGCCTCGCGCGATTTCCGCGACGTCGGCCACCCGGATAACGGATATTTCCAACTGCTGCGCGACAAATTGCCGGCCAGCGTTCCGGACAATGCCGTGGCGCATGCGATGTTGCTGGCCAAGCAAGGCGGCCTGACCGATCCGTCGAAAGTGAACTCGAACGAGATCGGCCTGGTGGGCGGCAAGATCTGGGTCGGCGGCCATACTCCGGGCTTTCATATCAGCGCCGATCCTGCGCAATCCCCGCCGATCGAGCAGGTTTCGCAGGGACTGAGCAAGCTCCAGCAAACCTCGCAAGCACAGGAAGCGCAGAGCCTTCGCGGCCCGAACGATCCGCAACCGCAGGCTTTCGCACGCTGAGGCGACCGCCGCTCGGTCCGGACCGGTGCCGTCCGCGGCCCAGTCCGGTCCGGTCTAGTCCAGCCGAGCGATTCGACGACACGCTTGCTCAGCTGCCGCCAGCGCCTATCGAAAGCCTGGAGCTGCAGCTTGAGACAACGGCTCAATCGGGCGCGTGTCGTTCCCGACCGGGCACGACCGCCCTCAGAGTCAAGCGCGAAATCTCCGGCGGCACGCCGAAGCGGACCGGCAGGATGCTGGTGCCGATGCCGGTCGAGACGAACAAGGACTTGCCGTCTTCGATCAGGTAACCACCGGCATAACGTTGGTCGGCCGGCAGCACCGGGGTGCCGATCCACGGCAGGCGGACCTGGCCGCCGTGGGTGTGCCCGGCCACGGTCAGCGAAGCGCGCGGCGGGACATCGGGAAACAGGTCAGGGTTGTGAGTCAGAGCCAGCACCGGCGCATCGTCGGCGACCCCGGCGAAGGCGCGGTCGATGTCGTGCGCGGTCTCCCATTTGTCGCCGATGCCGACCATCCACACCCGGCAGGCGCCCAGTTGCACCGCCTGCGCCTGGTCCTCGAGCACGATCACCCCGGCCGACTCCAGCGCGGCGCGCACGCGGACGCCGTCCTTCCACCAGTCGTGGTTGCCGAGCACCGCGTAGACCGGCTTGCGCCGGGTCAGCGGCCGCAGATGCGGCGCCATCTGTTCGGCGGAGACATAGGTGCCGCCGAGCACGCTGAGGATCACGTAATCGCCGGCCATCAACACCGCCTGGGCGTCGCTCGCGACCAGCCGCTCGACGATACGGTCGAGCCGGTCGAGGCCGTTGTGCGGCGAGCCGGTGTGCAAGTCGGCGACGACGTCGATGCGCAGGCCGTCGCAGTCGCGCGACCAGTGCGGCAGGCGGAATTCGTAATCGCGCTCGACCAGTTGCCGTGGCTCCCAGAAGAACCCCCAGGCGAAACATCCGACACCGGACAGGACCAGGCCAACGAACAAGCGCTGCAGCCATAACTGACGCGGCCACGGCCGCCAACCGCGTTTCATGCTTTCGAGGTCTCTCGCGTTTCCGAGGCGCCGCCGCGCTGCACCCAGCGCGCGACGTTCCAACCGATCAAGCCGGCGCCGGCGGCGACCGCCGCGCTGATGCCGGCCAGGCCGGCGACACCGACACCAACGCCGCGCAAGCCGACCATCGCCGTCGCCACGGCGACGTCGCCGAAGCGCCAGGCGGCGGTATCGACCGCGTTCTTGCCCTTGTAGCGCAGGGTGCGCGCGGCGCTGCTGAACAGACTTTCGCGGGCCGGGCCGACCATGCCGTAGGCGAGCCCGCGGCTGATTACCAGCGCCATCGCCACCGCCGGCATCGGCAGCAGCATCGCCGCCATGCCCTGCGGCAGGGTCGCGACCAGCGCGCCGTAGCCCGGGAATAATTGGGTCAGCGGGGCATGCGGGTCGGCGACCAGCGCGACCAGCGCCAGGATCGACACCGTCACCACCGACCACACCCCGATCACCGTGGCCGCGCCGCGTCGCGCCAGCAGCCACGGCGTCAACAGCAACTGCGCCGCCAGCGCGATCATATTGGTCATCAGGTCCAGGTCGGCGGCGAAGCGCGTGCGTGCGACCGCGTCGACGAAGGTCGCTTTCGAGTAGTCCACGACCAGACCGTAGTTGACCGTACCGATCCAGTCGCCGAGCAACAGCAGGATCGCCATCGAGCGCATGAAGGGGTTGGCGAACACCTGCTTGAGGCCGTCGAGCATGCCGCCGCCGATCGCCGACTCGTGCGAGGCCTCGAAGCGGCGGGTGCCGTGGATGCGCGACCAGCGCCCGAGCAAGGCGACGAACACCAGTGCCAGGCCGAGCAGGCTGGCCGAGACCATCAGCAGCGGCGCCACGCCGATCACCCCGACCAGCAACCGGGTCAGGGCCGGACCGGCGAGCGAACCGAGCGTGCCGGCGACCGCGATCAGCGGAAACAAGCGCCGCGCCTGGCCCTCGCTCCAGATGTCGGTCATGAAGCTCCAGAACACCGACACCACGAACAGATTGAAGACGCTGATCCAGACGAAGAACACGGTGCCGAGCGCGCGCGGGCTGAGCACGCCGTGGGCGCTGAACAAGGGCACGAAGGCGAGCAGACAGGCGATGAAGAAGCCGTACACCAGCGGCACCACCACCCGGCGCGGATAGCGCGAGACCAGGGCCGAGAACACCGGCGTCAGCGCCAGCGTCGCCAGGAAGGTCGCCGCGTAAAACCAGGGCAGTTGGGTCGAGCCGACCGCGGCGCTGAGCTGGTCGCGGACCGGGCGGATCACGTAATACGCGGTCAGCACGCAGAAGAAATACGCCAGCGAGAACGCGACCGCGCTCCATTCCCCGCTGTGGACGCGCCCGGTCTGCAGGCTGGCGCCTTGGACTGCCGACATTCCGTCGCTCCGTGTGGGACTGCCGGCGGGGCCGACGGTTGTGCGGGTCATCGGCGCGGCCGGGCCGGGCCCGGTCTCCTCGCCGCTGGCGGCGCCGGAAAGCTCCGGCCCCGTTCGTTGCCGGCACGGTAGCCCAAGGCGCCAGCCACCGCCAGCACTGCGTCGGGCGGCAGCGATGCGCAGATTGGGAGCATATGCTCTAGTTTTGGCGCTTACGTTCGCGGCACGGTAAAGCGACCGATGCAGAGCAGCCCGAGAATGCCCCAAGAGTTCGACTACATCATCGTCGGCGCCGGTTCGGCCGGTTGCGTGCTGGCCAACCGTCTCAGCGAGGATCCCGACGCCCGAGTGCTGTTGATCGAGGCCGGTCCGCGCGACCGTCATCCCTTCATCCACATGCCCGCCGGGCTGGCCAAGCTGGTCGGCAAGAAAGGCGTGAACTGGGATTACGACACCGCCCCGGAGGCGCAGCTCAACCAGCGCGTGCTGTGGTGGCCGCGCGGCAAGGTGCTCGGCGGTTCCAGCTCGATCAACGCCATGTGCTACATCCGCGGCGTGCCCGGCGACTACGACGACTGGGCCGCCGCCGGCGCCAGCGGTTGGGGCTGGAGCGACGTGCTGCCCTATTTCCGCCGCTCCGAGCGCAACAGCCGCGGCGACAGCGCCCTGCACGGCAGTCACGGCCCGCTGTATGTCTCCGATCTGCGTTACACCAATCCGCTATCGGGCGTCTTCATCGAGGCCGGGCAACAGGCCGGCTATGCCGCGAATCCGGATTTCAACGGTCCGCAACAGCAAGGCTTCGGCCTTTACCAGGTGACCCAGAAGAACGGCGCGCGCTGTTCGAGCGCGGTCGCCTACCTCGACCCGGCGCGCGAACGCCACAACCTGCACATCGTCACCGGCGCCCTGGTCAACCGCATCACCGTCGAACGCGGCCGCGCCACCGGCGTGACCTACAGCGTCGGCGGCCGCGCCTATCACCAACACGCCACGCGCGAAGTGCTGCTGAGCGGCGGCGCGATCAATTCGCCGCAGTTGCTGATGCTGTCGGGCATCGGCCCGGCCGAGGAATTGCGCCGTCACGGCATCGAGGTGCTGCACGACGCGCCGCAGGTCGGGCAGAACCTGCAGGACCATCTCGACATCTGCACCCTGCAGCACTCGACCCGACGCGTGACCTACGACCGCGTCAGCGATGTGCGCATCGCCTTCGACTATTACCTGCGCGGCCACAGCGGCCCGGGCAGCAGCAACATCGCCGAAGCCGGCGCCTTCGTGCGTTCGGCGCTGGCGCCGGACGAGCGCGCCGACATCCAGATGCATTTCGTCCCGGCCATGCTCGACGACCACGGCCGCCACCGTCTCCCCGGCGACGGCTACACCGCCCACGCCTGCTTCCTGCGTCCGCGCAGCCGCGGCCGCATCGGCCTGGCCAGCGCCAGCGCCGGCGACAAGGCGCGCATCGAAGCCAATTATCTGAGCGATGCGGAAGGCTTCGACATGAAGATGATGCTCGAGTGCGCCAAGCTCTCGCGCACCGTGTTCGCGCAGAAGGCTTTCGACCCCTATCGCGGCGCGCCGATCTTCCCGGCCCGCGACGACCTCAGCGACACCGAGCTGGTCGAGTTCGTCCGCGCCAAGGCCGAGAGCGTCTACCACCCGGTCGGCACCTGCCGCATGGGCGACGACGACGCTTCGGTGGTCGACTCGCGGCTGCGCGTGCGCGGGGTCGAAGGGTTGCGCGTGGTCGACGCCTCGGTCATGCCGAGCCTGATCGGCGGCAACACCAACGCGCCGACGATGATGATAGCCGAGCGCGCTTCCGACCTGATCAGTGGGCGGCTCTGAGCAGATCGATCAGAGCTGCGAAACCAACGCATCGGGGTACGGCGGCGCCCTCCAGTCGGACCGCCGCAACCGCTCGTCGCCTGCGCCGACAAGTTCCTGAACCAAGCCGCAGTAAGGCCGGTTCATCAGGCCATTAAAGCCTGAAAAATCAGAATCCTGAATGCGCTTGTTGTCCAATTCCCTGAGATCGGCGCTAGAATCGTTGTAACCCGGCTCACGCAGGCGCTGCGACCGATGAAACACGACAAGAATCCGGGCTCGCCCCGGCGGTCACTCAACCCCTGGCGCCTTGGCACGCTCGCTGCCCTGCTGACCTTGACCCTGGGTTCGACCGCACAAACTTCCCTGCGCTGGCAAAGCCCGCAACCGCAGGCGCCGGTCGCGCGCGCGCAAGGTTTCGACGGCACGCTCGCGCCGGGCCAGCACATCGTCTCGGCGCAGAATCCCAACGGCCGCGTGCTGCCGCTTGCGAGCGATTTCGACATCCGCCAATTCGAGGCGATGGCGCAGCAGCTCGTCGCCGACCAGCGCATTCCCGGCATGGCCATGGCGGTCGTGCACAACGGCCAGGTCCTCAGCGCACGCGGCTACGGCATCACCGATGTACGCAACGCCGAGCCGATCGACGGCCATACCGTGTTCCGCCTGGCCTCGCTGTCGAAGAGCTTCGCCGGCACCTTGACCGGCCTGCTCGTCAACGACGGCACCCTGCGCTGGGACAGCAAGCTGGTCGACTACATGCCCAGCTTCCAACTGGTCGATCCGAACGCCGCGCGCCAGATCACCGTCGCCGACCTGCTCAGCCATCGCGTCGGCCTGACCCACAACACCTATGACCGCGATCTGGAGAACTACGCCGACTACCGCGTGCTGACCCAGAAGCTGGCCTATGCGCCGATGACCTGCCAGCCCGGCACCTGTTACGGCTACCAGAACATCGCCTTCAGCCTGATCGGCGACGTCGTGTTCGCCGCGACCGGCGACTTCTATAGCCAGGAAGTGCAGCGCCGTCTGTTCAAGCCGCTCGGCATGAACGATGCCAGCCTCGGCCTGGAAGGCATCACCGCCAGCGCGCGCTGGGCCAAGCCGCATGTACGCGCTCGCGGCGGCTGGGCCTCGCTGACGCCGAAGCCGACCTATTACCAACTGCCGCCGGCCGCCGGCGTCAATGCCAGCGCCAGCGACATGGCGCAGTGGCTGATCGCCCAGACCGGCCACCGTCCCGATGTGCTGCCGCTGCCCTTGCTGGCGACGCTGCACCAACCCTTGGTCGACACCCCGACCGAGATCCGCGGTTCGAGCTGGCGCCGTCAGCGCCTGAGCTCGGCCGGCTACGCGCTGGGCTGGCGCGTCTACGACTACGCCGGCCACCGCATGGTGTTCCATGCCGGCGCCGTGCAGGGGTATCGCGGCGTGGTCGCACTGCTGCCCGAACGCGATCTCGGCATCGCCCTGCTCTGGAACAGCGAAAGCGGCTTGCCGACCGGCATGCTGCCGACGATCCTCGACCGCGCCATCGGCCTGCCGCCGGAGCGTTGGATCGATGTCGGCTTCGACGACCCGGGTCTGTACGCGGCCGAGTCCAACCCGGCTCAGCAACGCGACCCTAACGGCAGCAACGCGCAGAAATCGACCGCCGCGCCGCGCTGAGGCGCGAGCGCTCCACCGGCGCGACCGGTGGCCGGATACGAAACGGGCCGCGGCAATGCCGCGGCCCGTTTCGTTTCAAGCCGGGTTTCAAACTCGCCGGCACGGCTACCAAGCGGCCCGACGCAGGCCGCTGGCGGACCGTAGACGGCGCTCAGCGCGGCTGTTCTTCGAGCACCCGCTTGAGCTTGGCCAGGCCCTTGTCGTAGTCCTTGCCGACCATCTTGTCGAGCACCAGGCCGAACCAGCGCGAGACCAGGTTGTTGCCGTGCGCGCTATCCAGCGACCAGGTCACGCGGGTGCCGTCGCCCTCGGCCTTGAGGTCGAAGGTGCCGACCGCCTGGGTGCCGTCGAAGTCGAGCGCGTTGACGACCTTCTGCTGCGGCACCGACTCGGCGATGCGCTGGCTGCCCTTGCCGACCTTCGCGCCTTCCCAGGCCAGCGACGCACCGACGCCGGACTCGGGACCGCTGTAGACGTATTTCGCGGTCGGCTCCAGCTCGTACCACGGCGACCACTCGTTGAAGCGCTTATAGGAATCGAGCATGGCGTGGACTTCGCCGGGCGGCCGGTCGATCGCGATCGATCGTTCGACGTGGGTCTTGTCCGGCAGCAGGAAGCCGCCGACCACGAACACCAGAGCGAGCAGTACGACGAGATACAGCAATCCCTTCAGCAAGGCTTTCATGGCGCTTCCCGGGTTTTTGGACCAGGCCCGATCCTAACCGCTGCCGTGGCGATCGGAAGCGATCGCGCCGGGCTCGCCGACGAGAGGCGGCGCCGCCAGTACTCCCCTCTTTGAAAAAGAGCAGTTGGGGGGAGATTTGCTCTTGGCGCCTCGGCGTGTGGAAGTCGGGTGTCCGCGAAAGTAAAAGCCGACCCAGCCGGGACTGTTCGCCCGCCCGGCCCTCGCGCATAGCGCTCGGGCGTTCGCAAAGGCGCGAGCCAGCGGCTGGGAAGTCTTTCGCCCGCCCGGCCCTCGCGCGTAGCGCTCGGGCGTTCGCAAAGGCGCGAGCCAGTGGCTGGGAAGTCTTTCGCCCGCCCGGCCCTCGCGCATGGCGCTCGGGCGTTCGCGAAGGCGCGAGCCAGTGGCTGGGAAGTCTTTCGCCCGCCCGGCCCTCGCGCATAGCGCTCGGGCGTTCGCGACGGCGCGAGCCAGTGGCTGGGGAGTCTTTCGCTCGCCCGGCCCTCGCGCATAGCGCTCGGGCGTTCGCAAAGGCGCGAGCCAATGGCTCGCAAGCGCCTTTGCTCACCCCAAAAAAAAACTCTCCCCCCGCCTGGGCTGCGGGGAGAGAGCTTGATTACGGCTTAATCGGGGTTTTTCTTATTTAGATCAGCGGAGCCGGGGTGGCCGGCAACGCAGCTGCAGCCTTGGACTTGCGGGCCTTCTTGGCAGCCTTCTTCGGGGCCTTCTTGGCGGCCTTCTTAGCAGTCTTCTTGGCAGCCTTCTTGGCGGCCTTCTTCGGGGCCTTCTTAGCCGCCTTCTTGGCGGTCTTCTTGGCGGCCTTCTTCACAGCCTTCTTGGCGGTCTTCTTGGTCGCCTTCTTGGCGGCCTTCTTGGCGGTCTTCTTAGCAGTCTTCTTGGTCGCCTTCTTCGCAGTCTTCTTGGCCGTCTTCTTGGTGGCCTTGCGTGCGGTCTTCTTGGCGGCCTTCTTCACGGTCTTCTTGGCTGCTTTCTTGGCGGTCTTCTTGGTGGCCTTCTTGGCAACCTTCTTCGCGCCAGCTTTCTTAACAGCCTTCTTCGTCGCCTTCTTGGCGGCGGACTTCTTAGCAGCTTTCTTAACGGCCATGTGATGGCTCCTCGTCAGTGGTGATCAGGGATTGATCAGTGGTGGTGCGGTAAGCCCAGTGGAAAGGGACTCTGTGAAGACAGAGCCGCGGGAGTCGGACCCGCGTGCAACCGCCGACGCGCACTGCGCGCCGGAACGGATCGGGGATCGCATCCGGCCGCAGGCGCGGCGGGACCGATGGCGCATCCGCCGGAAAGGCGGACGGAGGGGGCCGCAAAGGGGCGCGGCCAAACAAAAACCCGGCCCGCCGAACGCGAACCGGGTTGCATGGAACAGGACGCCAACGATGTCATCTGGGTTTTGGATGTCATCGGCGAAGAGAGTGCGGTCAACATTTCTGCAGAGGAAGCGAATCCTGCGTCCACCGTTTTGACTGTCCGGGCGGAGGTCCGTTTTGTGCTGCATGTTGTCGCGCTGGGTTTTCTCACTCTCGTCTGCAGGAAACGTCTGCTGGGCGAAACCTAATCACGCTTTTTCATACTGTCAACAACCGAGCCTATTTTTTTTCCGGGCCGCCCGCCCCGGCGACCGCGGCGTCGGTGGCGCACGCGTTCGTCGAGTGCGCGCGCGCGCATCCGACCGATTCGCGATGCGTTTCTTTCGACATCGCTGAAACCCAAGCGTGGCGCGGGTTTCGGCGATGCGATGTTTTTTCGCGCGGAGTTTTTTCGATAACGCGCGTCGCCGCGCGAGGCTGTCGAAGGCGATCTGCGAAGGCGAATCCGGAAGAAAAAATTCCGGTCCGCGGCAGGCGCGGATTTCGCGTCGCACAAGCCGAATTGCGCGAAACTGCGCGAACCGTTTTTGGCCTCCAGCGACGTTCGACGGCCGCCTCGTCGGAGCGACGAGCATGCCGACGCGACGACTCGCTCGCTCGAACGACGGCGACGAACGACGTCGCCGAGCATGTGTGCCTGCACCTTGGCGGCGCCGACGAACGGCAACGCCGGCACGCGAGGCGACGACCGTTCGTCTGCCGAAGTCGCCGCGCTCGCGCCTCGACGCAGCGCGAGCGCGGCGAAGTGGAAAGCGTTTTCCGACAGCCGCGACGACCGACCCCTCGACCGCATCCGGCGTTCGCCGACGGCATCGCCGGTCCGTCGCGACGATTCGCCGGCTCGCAAAAAAACGCTTGTTTTCGGCACTTCGGCGTTGAGCGCATCGATCGCGCGCGACTCGGCCCGCTGCCTCGACGAGCACGGCAAGGGTCGCGCCGCGCCGGTCTCGACCGCTCCGCTGCGAGTCGTCGCGAGCGGCGTCGACTGCCGGCGACGCGAGGTTCGCAGCGAGCGAGCGGCGGCGCTCTTCACCTCGAGTCCACGCGTCGCGCTCGGGCGTCTTGTCGGTACGAGGCGCCGTCGTCGGCCGGGTTCGCGCCGTCGCGACCGGGTTCCGGCAAACCGGCGATGCGTGCTCGGCGCGCGCGACGGCATCGGTACCGTCGCGACATCGAACGCCGCCGGCACGCGTCGGCCGATCTCCGGTTCGCCCTCCGCTCAGCGCCGCCTCGTCGCTCCACAACGACCGCTCGTCGGCTGCGTTCGCCGGGCGCGGCGGCGAGACCGGCATCGAACGCGCGCTCCGAAACCGCGCCGCCCAAAACGAAAACGGGGAGCGGAGAGCCGGCTGCCGCGATCGCGGTCCGGTTCTGCGCTCCCCGCTACCGTCGCCCTCAGGGCGACGGTGCCGGATCGGCTGGGATCAGTGGTCGTCTTCTTCGAGCAGCTCGGCGTAGTCGTCCGGAGCGAGCAGTTCGTTGAGCTGGTCCGGCTCGTCGATCTCGACGGTGAAGATCCAACCCTCGCCGTAGGCGTCTTCGTTGATCGTTTCCGGCTTGTCCGCCAGCGCGGCGTTGACCGCGGTCACGGTGCCGGAGACCGGCGAATAGACGTCGGAGGCGGCCTTGACCGATTCGACCACCGCCGAGGCGGTGCCGGCTTCGACGCGGTCGCCGATGTTCGGCAGTTCGACGTAGACCAGGTCGCCGAGCAGGCCTTGGGCATGGTCGGAGATGCCGACCGTGACTTTGCCGTCGCCTTCGACGCGGGCCCACTCGTGGGATTTCATAAACTTCAGATCGCCGGGGATTTCACTCATGGCTGGCCTCGAACGTGACGGGAGCGGCTGGTAATGGCGGGTAGTTTAACGATGCGGGCGCGACATGCCACAGGGGCGGCGGCCGGGACGCCGGACGGGCGCATTCAACTCGCCCTCCCGCCGTCGTCGATCCGGTACGGCGCGCGAGCGCTGAGCAGCGCCTCGCGCAGCGCCTCGACGCGATCCTGGCCCCAGAACGGTTCGCCGCGCAGCACGTAGCCGGGCAGGCCCGGCAGGTCGGCGGCGATCGCCTGTGCGGTGTAATCCTGATAGCGCGCGGCGACCTCGGCGGTCCCGGCGGCGGCGATCGTCGCCTCCGCATCGTGACCGTGATCGCGCAACAGGCGCGCGACCGTGTCGCGATCGGCCAGGTCCTGGTCGTGCGCCCAGATCGCTCGGAACGCGGCGTCCATGTAGGCGGCCGGATCGGCGCCGCCCTCGACCAGGGCGATCGCGCAGCGATCGGCCAGGCCGGGATCGACCGGGAAGAACTTCGGCGCCAGGTTCAAGGGCAGCGCGCGCTGCTCGCGTGCGCGCTGCAACTCGTACAGACGGTAACGCTGCCGGGCCGGCGCGCGCTGGCCGAGCGGCAGGCCGCCGTTGGCGGCGAACAGCTCGAAGATGCGCACCGGCTTGTAGACCAGGCGCGCGCCGCTCGCCTGCGCCGCCTCGAGCACGGCGGCGTGCCCGAGGTAGGCATAGGGCGAGATCAGGCTGAAGTAGTACTCGATGTCGACCATGGCCGCGGCGCCGGTCAGACCAGCACGCCGTCCTGGGCCTGGCCGTCGCGCACGAACGGGAACTTCACCACCCGCACCGGCACTTCCTTGCCGCGGATGTCGACGCGGACGTTGCCGGCGCTGCCGAACGGAATCTCGCCGGCCGGCACGCGCGCGAACGCGATCGACTTGTTCAGCGTCGGCGAGAAGGTCCCCGAGAGGATCTCGCCCTCGCCGTGCGCGGTCAGCACCTTCTGGCCGTGGCGCAACACGCCCTTCTCGTCCATGACCAGGCCGATCATCTGGCGCGCGCTGCCGGCGGCCTTGAGCTGTTCGAGCGGCTGGCGGCCGATGAAGTCGCGGCCTTCGTCCAGGGCAATGGTCCAGGCCAGCGCGGCTTCGTAGGGCGACACGCTGTCGTCCATGTCCTGGCCGTAGAGGTTCATGCCGGCTTCCAGGCGCAGGGTGTCGCGCGCGCCGAGGCCGGCCGGCTTGACGCCCGCGGCGAGCAGCGCGTCCCACAGCGCCACCGCGCGGTCTTCCGGCACCACCACTTCGAAACCGTCTTCGCCGGTGTAGCCGGTGCGGGCGACGAACAGCTCGATGCCGTCGGCGGTCCGGGCTTGCCCGGCGACGAACTTGCCGAGCTTGCCGATGCGGGCGCGGTCTTCCTCGCGCAGCAGGCCGATCAGCTTGTCGCGCGCGCTCGGGCCCTGCACCGCGATCATCGCCAGTTCCGGACGTTCCTTGACCTCGACGCCGTAGGCCTTGGCCTGCTCGCCGATCCAGGCCAGGTCTTTTTCGCGGGTGGCGGCGTTGACCACCAGGCGGAAGAATTCTTCCTCGAGGAAATACACGATCAGATCGTCGATCACGCCGCCCTGCGGGTTGAGCATGCAGGTGTATAGCGCCTTGCCCGACTTCTGCAGCTTGTCGACCGAGTTGGCGACCAGGTGGCGCAGGAACTCGCGCACGCGCGCGCCGCGCAGGTCGACCACGGTCATGTGGCTGACGTCGAACATGCCGGCGTCGCGACGCACCTGGTGATGCTCCTCGATCTGCGAGCCGTAGCTGATCGGCATGTCCCAGCCGCCGAAATCCACCATCTTGGCGCCGAGTGCGCGATGGGCGTCGTTGAGGATGGTCTTCTGGCTCATGGGGCGCTGCCTGCTCTGCTGGGGAGGTTGAGCCGGCGATTATCCCAGAAGCGCGCGCCGCCCGTGGCAACGTATTTCGGTACGCAAGCGCATGGACGCGCAAGGCCTGCTTTCGGGGTAGCGACGGCGCGAGCCGCGACCGCGAAAACACTGTGACAACACGCGGGGTTCCGCATTCCCGGCTCGCATCGCTGCTGCCCACGCAGCGAAGAGTCCGGGGCGATCTGGCGCGAAGCCCGGGGCGGATGCCCTGCGACGGTCTGCGCGGTCGCGCGCTGGCTGCTGTTCCGCGGCCGGTTCTATTCCCCTTCGGCGCCTTCGTTGTAACAACTTACTTCGGTTGGCTTGACCTCGACGAAGCGGCCTTTATGGCGGTCCAGGCGCACCGCCCAACGCGAGGCGTCGAACATCTCGCGTGTTTCGGCATTCTCGACCGCGGTATCGATGACGGCGATCACACCGGGATCGCCGACGCCATCGATGACACAGGTCGAAATCGACACGCGTTCGCCGCGCAGCAGCTTCGGGTACGGCACCACGTCGGTGATCTTCCAGCGCGCCTCGTTGCCGATCCGGCCGACCAGTTCGGCGGCGTAGAACTTCAGCGAACGGTCCTCGGCGTCATCGATGGTGCCGATGCTGCGCGCGCAGATCTGCTCGGCACTGCGCCCGGAGCCGACGCAGCCGCCGGTGTTGGACTTGAAGCCGTCCGGGAACGGCGGCACCACGCGCCCGATCCAGGTCTCGCTGCCGTGCGATTCGCCGGCCGGACAGGGAACGACCGTGCACAGCAACGCGACCATCGCCGATGTGCGCAGGGCCGTCATCGCCTCAGGTCACCGCTTCGACCCGCAGGGTCATGCCGTCGGTGCCGATCACGCGCACGGCGGCTCCGGCCGGCAGCTCCGGGCCGGTCACGTCCCAGTACGCATCGGCGATCTGCACCCGCCCGCTGCCCTGGACGATGCCGCGCTCCAGGGTCACCACGCGGCCGACGAGTTGGTCGGCGCGGCGGTTGAGCAAGGGCCGGTCGCTCTGGCGCTCGCGGCCGCGGAACCAGGTGCGGTAGACCTGGATCGAGACGAAGCTGAGCAACACGAATGCGGCCACCTGGGCCAGCACGGTCAACCCCGGGAACACCAGCACCAACCCGAACACGACCGCCGCGGCTAGGCCGAGCCAGAGCATGAAAGCGCCGGGCGCCATGGCTTCGGCCGCGAACAGCAGCAGCGCGATCGCGGCCCAGGTCACGGTCTGCCAATTCCACGACATGGCTCAGCCTCCGCTGCGCGGCGGCAACGGCGGCGTCGCCGGTGCGGGACTGGGCTGGCGCTCCAGCGCTTCCTTGGCCAACTCGCCGATGCCGGCGAGCGAGCCGATGATGCCGGCCGATTCCATCGGCATCATCACGAACTTCTGGTTCGGCGCCTCGGCCAGCGACTTGAAAGCCTCGATGTATTTCTGCGCGATGAAGTAGTTGATCGCCTGCACGTTGCCCTGGGCGATCGCGTTGGACACCACCTCGGTCGCCTTGGCTTCGGCCTGGGCCAGGCGCTCGCGCGCTTCGGCCTGGCGGAACGCGGCTTCCTTCTCGCCTTCGGCTTCGAGGATCACCGACTGCTTCTCGCCTTCGGCCTTGAGAATCGCCGCCTGGCGGAAGCCCTCGGCTTCGAGAATATTGGCGCGCTTCTCGCGCTCGGCCTTCATCTGCCGCGCCATCGAGTCGACCAGGTCGCGCGGCGGCTGGATGTCCTTGAGCTCGATGCGGTTGACCTTCAAGCCCCAGGGGTGGGTCGCCGCGTCGACCGCGTTGAGCACCTTGGTATTGATCTCGTCGCGCTTGGACAGCGATTCGTCCAGGTCCATCGAGCCGATCGCGGTGCGGATGTTGGTCATGACCAGGTTCAGGATCGCGATCTCAAGCGTCGCGACCTCGTAGGCGGCCTTGGCCGCATCCTGGACCTGGAAGAACACGATGCCGTCGACCTTGACCACCGCGTTGTCCTTGGTGATCACGTCCTGGCTCGGCACTTCCAGGACCTGCTCCATCATGTTGATCTTGCGGCCGACCCCGTAGATCACCGGGATCAGGAAATGCAGCCCGGGGTCCATGGTGTGGGTGTAGCGGCCGAAGCGCTCGACCGTCCATTGATAGCCCTGCGGCACCATGCGCACGGTCTTGAACAACAACACCACGCCGGCGAACACCAGCACCGCAGCAAGCAACGTCGCTCCCATGTCTCCCCTCCTCCCTGTCCGTTGACTCAGTATAGGCCTTGGCTGCGGCTGCGACCCTTCACGCCCCTGGCGCATCCTTGTCCTGGAATGCCGACCGAATCCCCGCCATTGCCGTCCATCCCGCCCGAGCCGGCGCGCCCGCTGTCGAGCTTCGCCATCGACGTTCCGGAGGCGCTGCTGAGCCGAGCCCGCTCCGGCGAGGGCGCGGCGTTCGAGCAGATCTACCGCTGGTTCGAGCGGCCGGTTTTCACCCTGGCGATGCGGATCGCCGGCGACCGCGACGAGGCCACCGAAGTGCTGCAGGACACCATGCTCAAAGTGCTGACGCGGATCGGCGACTTCCGCGGCCACCGCGACGGCAGCGGCACCCCGTTCTGGGGCTGGCTGCGGCAGATCGCGGTCAACGAATCGCTGATGCGCCTGCGCAGCCAGCGCCGCCACGAACATGCGGCCGAGCCGGAGGACGAACACCTCGCCGACGACCGCACCCCGCCCCCGCCCGCGGCGGCCGATGCGGCGGCGCTGGGCCGCGCCCTGGCGCAATTGCCGGCGCCGACCCGCAGCGTGCTCTGGCTGTACCACGCCGAGGGCTACACCCATGAGGAGATCGCGGCGCTGATGCAGCGCACGCCGAGCTTCTCCAAATCGCAACTCGCTCGTGGCGGTCGACGCCTGCGCCAGTTGCTGGAGTCGGGCATCAAGCACAACGATCTGGAGCAGGCCCATGCCTGACCGCACCCCTTCCGCGCCGCAGGACTGGTCGTCGGCGTTCGCGCAATTGCCGCCGGAGGCGCCGCCGGCCGATGGCTGGTCGCGTATCGCCGCGACCCTCGCCCAGCGCGGCGTCCTGCCGACGCCGGGCGAATCGCCCGTGGCCGAACCGATCCGCTCGCATCCTTTAAAGAACGGTTCAGTCCAGGTCGAGCCGCGTCGCGGCGCCGCCGACGCGCGGCCACGGCAGCGCTGGATGATGGCGGCGATGCTGGCCGCGGCCCTGCCCCTGGGCCTGTGGCTGTCGCTGCGCAACAACCAGGACCAAACCGGCGTCGGCACCGAGGCCGTCGCGCACTCCAGCGCCGCTGCAACGACGACGAAGCCAGCGACCGCCAAGCCGGCCACCGACGCAGGCTTCGATCCGCAGCACGGCGCCACCGCGTCTGCGCCCCGGATCGCCGCAGCGCCAGACCGGAACGCCTCGTCGCAAGACACGCCGGCGACGGCGATCACCGCCGTGCCCGCACGGGACACTACGGCCGACCGCATCGCCTCGGCACCCGCGGCCACACCGCGACGCACGCTAGACCGGCCTACTCGCTTGGCCGCAGGCGCCGCGACCGACGCGCTTGCGACGAACGCGCCCGCCTCGACCCGGGCCGCAACACCCCCGACGGCGGCGACTGCGCCGGCAACGCTGGCGCCGCCGTCCACGACCGCAACCGCGACCGCGCTCGCATCCGCCGACGGCGAAGCCCGCCTGCTGCGCGAACTCGGCGAACTGCAGGCCGAGTCGGCGCAGCTCGAAGCCCTGGTCGCGCTGACCCGCGACGAGCAGGTCGGCAGCGCCACCGCGACGGTGATGAGCTCCGAACTCGACGAGCGCGTGCGTTTGATCGACGCCACCCTGATTGCCGGTTCGTTGCCTGCGGCACAACGCCTGTCGCTGTGGCAGCAACGCGTCGGCGCGCTGCGCACCCTGGCCGGCGTGGAGAGCACCCAACGCTGGTTCGCCGCCCGCGGCGAACGCTACGACGACGCCCTGGTTCGCGTCGATTGATTCCTTTCATGCGGCACCGGAGACCGATATGCACCGCTTCCCTCTGACTGCACTGCTGCTGTCCACCGCGATCGGCAGTGCCCTGGCCTACTCGCCCGCGGGCACGCCGAGCGGCGCAGCGGCCAACACGCCGGTATCGCCCCACGCCTCCCAAGTGATCGTGCGCCGCGCCCACGGCGAGCGCCCGCTGGTGATCGCCCAGGTGCGTCCGCAGATCCTCCAACAGATCCGCGGCCTGCCCGATCCGGTGACCAAGCCGGTGTTGATCCGCGACGAAATCCGCGGCCCGCAACTGGGCGTGATCCTGGCGCCGGACGACAAGGCCGGGGTGCGCATCATCGCGGTCACCCCCAACAGCGCCGCGGTCAAGGCCGGCTTACGCAGCGGCGACCGCCTGCTCGCGGTCGGCGGCAAGGCCATCGCCGGTGCCGACAGCGAGGCGCGCCTGGCCGACGCCCGTGCGCTACTCGGCCGGCTTGAGGCGCGCAAGCCGATGCGCATTCGCTATCAACGCGACGGCCGCGACGCCACGGTCGATGTGACCCCGCAACTCGGCGAACGGGTGATGGTGTTCGAGAGCGGCGACGGCTCCCAGTTCGTCACCAGCGGCCAAGTCATGATCCGCCGTTCCGTCGATGGCGAAATGGAGGTCAGCGGCGACCGCATGGAGTTCACCCCGGCCGACGCCGTGGTCGCCCCGCGCCTGCGCACCGAAATCATCCGTCTCGGCCCGGAGGACTGCAAAGACAAACCTTGCCTGTTGCCGACGATCAGCGACGCCCTGCGCTGGAACGGCCTCAACCTGGCCTCGGTCGACGCCAAGCTCGGCCGTTATTTCGGCGCCCAGCGCGGCGTGCTCGTGCTCAGCACCGGTCCCGAACTCAAGGGCCTGGAACCCGGCGACGTGATCCAGACCATCGACGGCCGCCGCGTCGATACGCCGCGGCAGACCATGGAGGCGCTGCGCAACCAGGCCGAAGGCAGCCAGGTCGAGGTCGGCTATCTGCGCGACCGCACCACCGCCACCACCAAGCTCAAGGTGCCCAAGGCGGTGCAATGGACGCCGCCGCGTCCGCCCTTGCCGCCTGCACCGCCTGCACCGCCGGCGGCACCGCGTGCGCCGCTGCCGCCGGCTCCGTCCG
>NZ_CP013141.1:4766320-4818766 GCF_001442535.1 Lysobacter antibioticus
CCCTTGTGGTCGTAGTCGAAGTTGGTCAGGTCGTCGCTGAACTCGGTGAAGTTGTAGCCCACACCGACGCGGAAGTTGCGGCCGATGTCGCGGTCGACGCCGATCAGGAAGCCTTGGCGATCGCCGCCGTCCTTCACGCCCAGCCAGCGGTACTCGGCCAGCGCATGCCAGGTTTCGGCGAACTCGTAGCGGGTCTGCACCGCGGCGAAGGTGGTCGCCGAATCGGCCCACTGCCCCTCGAGACGGCCGTAACGCACTTCGCCTTCGCGACGCGCCAGCTTGCCGGCGAATTCCCAGTGGTGGTTCGGGTTGTAGATGCCTTCCAGCGACAGGATCTGGCTGCGCTGATCGTAGAACGCCACGTTGTCGCCGATCTGCGGCAGCGCCGACACGTCGTACAGATACGTGTACTTGCCCAGCAGCGCGTACTTGGTGCTGTTCCACGGCCGCCAGGCGAAACCGACGTTGCCTTCGATGAACTTGGCGCCGGCCTCGGCGTTGATCTGGTCGGTGGTCTTGGAGTAGTTGAAGCGTGCCGCGATACGGAAGCTTTCGTTGATCTTGTGGGTCAGGTTGTTGGTCGTGACCCACTGCTCGCGACGCTCCGCACCGGTGTCCTCGCGCCATTCCAGCTTGCTCTGCCACTGCGTCGCGGCCGAGGTGTGGCCGCCGCTGAGGCTGACCGCACGGCGATCGACTTCGCCGATCTCCTTGTCCAGGCGTGCGCTCTGCAAGGTGAAGCCCAGGTTCCAGCCCTGGCTCGGATAGAAATCCATGCCGTAGGTGTGGGCCAGACCGGATTCGTTCGGCGCCTTCAGGAATTGGCTCTCGTTGTACATGCTGACCTGGTTCGACAAGCGCCAGCGCTGGCCGAGGGTCCAACCCGAGTTGAGGCGGTTGTTGAACAGCGGGTCGAAATCGGTGCGATCGGTCGAGTAGGTGTAGCTGCCGTAGACCGTGTGGTCGGGCTGGATGCGGTACTCGGCGTTGATCTGCGCCGCGTCGCCGCGGTCGCCGGTGGTCAGCTCGGCGCCGACGCTCGACAGGTTGCCGAACACGTACTTGCCGCCCAGGGTGAAGGCGTCGTTGTCGGCGTAGCGGCCGTTGTCGTCGTCCAGGGTGACCTGGGCGGTGCCGTACAGATCGAAGCTGCTGCCGAAGCGGCGCTTGTACTGCAGGGCGCCCAACACGCCGGCGGCGTCGAGGGTGGCGCGGTTTTCTTCGACGCGACGGATTTCCGCGGCCCAGGTGGTCGAGTCGCTGATCCGCCATTCGCCGGTCAACTGCGCCTGGGTCAGCGATTCGCTGCCGCGTTCGGCGCGGCTGTAGCGGCCGTAGATGTTGAAGGCCGGATTGAACTGGCCCAGCACCTCGAACCCGTGCTCCTGAACCTCCTGGCCCAGGTCGTAGCGCGAGATCGAGAAGCCCGGATCGACGCGACGCCACCAGGCGCCGGCCGACCAGTCCAGATTCGTCCAGCCCAGCTCCTTGAAGTTGGCGCGCGCTTCCACCGAGCGCGCCGTGCCCTTGCGCTGGTCGAGCCCGGAGTTGATTTCGTTGAAGCTCAGGCCGCCGTTGTCGGAGAAGAAGATCGGCGAACTGGTCGACTCGGTCTGGCTCTGCTCCAGCTTCAGGTAGGTGCCGCGACCGGCCTGCAGGGTCAGGTCCGCCCCCTTCAAGGTGTAGTCGTCGCCGGCGCGGTTTTCGTCGACATAGGTCGCGCCCAGCGCGACATGGTCGCCGAACCAGTGCTTGCCGCGGAAACCGGCGGTGACCGAGTCGGCATCGAAGCCGTTCGGAATGAACTCGTAGTCGACCAGCAGCACCTGGGTGAAGCCGTCCAGGGGCGTGTCGCGGGTCAGGGTCGGGATGTTCTCGCGGGTCACCTGCGCCAGCGGACGGGTCAGCAGGATGCGGCCCTGCATCTCGTCGATCTCGTAGTCGGCGCCGCGCACCAGGTCGACCCGGTTCTCGACTCGGCCGGTCGTCGCATCGCGCACTTCCAGCACGATCTTGTCCGAGCCCGGCAGCACGTCGGTGTGCTTGAGGTAGTACAGGCTGCCGCCGGTGCCGATGAACTCGTTATGGCCGGGCGCGGTCTGCGCCTCGGAACCGAACACCCGCAGTTCGCTGCCCGGCTCGCCGAGCACGGTGCTGCGGCGGCTGCGCCAATTGAGCGCACCGCCGTACAGCGAACGGCTGTACTGGCCGTATTCGGTGCCGGTGATGCCGGTCTCGAAGTTGCCCCACAGCGCCTGGCTCTTGTCCCAGTCGACGCGGACGTACAGCCGGCCCATGGTGTCGACGTCGCGGTAGGTGGTCGAGTCGTCGCCGTAGACCGGGTAGTACAGGTCCGGATCGAGGCGGCGGAAGATGTCCTGCGGGTCGGCCTTCCAGAAGCCGTTGAACAACTGGCTGACCTCGCGTTCGCGCGTGTCGGCCTGGGCGGTGACCAGGTACTTGCCCTTGATCTTGCCCTTCAGATAGAAGCCCAGGCGGCCTTCGAGCAGAAAGCTCTTGTCGAAATGCTCGTCGCCGGCCAACGGCTCGATCGAACCGGAGGTGCTGCCCTTGGACGCGGTCACATCGGCGATCGCGACGGCGAACATGTAGCGCCCGCTGACGTCGATGTCGAGCGTGTGGTTGATCTCGCCGCCCTCGCCCTTCAGGCGCAGGTCGTACTCGTGGCGGCCGATCGGCTCGAGGTATTCGGCGACCAGCTTGCGTTCCAGGTCGACCGGGAAATTGCGCCCGTTGATGGTGACCGAGTAGTTCTCGGGAATGTTGCGGCCCTGGATGCGGATGCGCGAGCCGTAGATGCCGATGTTCTGCTGGCGCAGGGTGCTGCTGCCGAACACGGCTTCGGTCAGGCTGTTGCGTTGCGCCTCTTCGATGCCGAGCGAGGTGCCCTGCTTGCGTTCCATGGCGTTGCGCATGGTCTGCAGGCCGCGTTCGGCCTCTTCCGGCCGCACCAGTTGCATGCGTTGCGGATAGGTCTCGTCGACGCTGCCGTCGGCGCCGTAGGCACGCACCAGGTACAGCAGTTCGTCGCCGGCACGCGCTTCGTAGCCGGCCGGCAGGGTGCCGTCCCATTCGGCCTCGCTGATCGCCCCGACCGGCAACTCGACCTTGGCCAAGGGATCGACCAGGTCGGTGTCGCTGGCGCGGTAGATCAACACTTCGGCGCGCTGGATGAACGAGGAATAGTTGTTGTACGCATAGAAGCGCACCGGCTTGAGCACCTTGGTGCCGTCGAACGAGACCAGGCTGGTGCCGCTGATGTTCATCTCCGGACGGCCGAGGGTGGGATCCTCGGTCGCCCAGATCACCCCGCCGTTGGGCAGGCTGACCGACCACTTGCCGATCGCCACCGCCTTGCCCGGCTGCTCCAGCGCCACCGACACGCGGCGGTCCGGCTGCAGGGCTTCCGACGAGGATTTCGCCGTCGTGCCCTCGGTGACCGGCTTGCTGTAGCTGCGCGTACGCAGCTTGAACAGCAAGCCGTCTTCGCCGCTGCACGCTGCTTCCGTGCACTTCATGGCTTCGGCGACGCCCTCGGCCTGGGCGGCATCGGACCGAGCAGCATCGGACTGAGCTGCGGCGGTCTGTGTGGGCTGCTGCGCGGCCGCCAACGGGGCTGCGCCCGCCAACAGGCTGATCAGGGTGTAGTCCAGCAGTTTCATCTTCATCTTCGTCTTCATGATCCGCCCCTCAATTCCGCTTCACGTCGACAGGGGCGGTCGGATCGTTGCTCGACTCGACTCGCACCTTGGCGCGCACTTCGGGGCTCAGTCGCTGGGCCAACGCGTCGTAGACGGCCTTGGCGCGTCGCATACCGAGCGCAGTGTTGTATTGGTACGAAGCGCGCACGTCGGTGTGGCCGACGATCGCGATGACGCCGCCGTGCATGCGCTCCAGCGCAACCGCGACCTTATCCAGCAACGGCTCGAACTCCGGCTTGATGCTCGACTTATCGGTGTCGAACAACACCGTGCCCAGCAGCGCACCGCCTTCGCCCAGACCGACGATCAGCGAACCCGGGTCGTCGGCGTTGCCGCGCACGCTGACCTTCAGCGCCTGCAGCACGTCGGCCGGCAATTGCTTGACCAACTCGGCCTTGACCGCCGAAGCCCGATCGAACGCCAGCGACTCGCCATCGCCGTTGGCGCTGATCACCACTTCGCCGCCGCGGTGTTGCTTGATCTGCGCGGCCATCTTCTCGATCGCCGGCAGGTACTGCGCACGCACCTCGGCGCTGCCCGGGGCGAAGAACACTTCGCCCAGTTCCATCTCGATCTGCTCCTCACCGCCTTCGATCAGCCCGGCCGGCAGCTTGACGCCCCAGTCGAAGCGGACCGGCAGGCCCGGGGTGACGCGGCGCGTCAGCGGGTTGTCGGTGGTGAACACGCTGCCCGGCGGCAGGGTCGACGGATCGACCTTGAGGATGAAATTGCGGCCGCGTTCCAGGGTGCCCACGTCCACGCCCTCGAGGTGATAGCGGCCGTACTGGTCGGTCTCCATCAACAAACCCTCGATCGAGGCGATACGCACGCCCGGGATACCGCGTTCGTCGACACCGGTGTTGCGGACGATGTAGTCGACCACGTAGCCGCCTTCGGTCGGGCTGACCCGACGTTCCACCGTCGGGGCCGCGCCACTGAGGTTCTTGGCCGCGTCGCCGCTGCGCTCGATCCGGGTGGTACCGGCCGCATCCATCCGCACCGTCACGCCCTGCTTGGTGGTCAGCGCGAAGTCGTCGGTGAAGCTCAACTCCTTCAGGCGCTGGCTGATCACCACGCGGTGCGCGTCGACCGGATCGGCGTCGGACTGACGGGCCGAGATGCTGCCCAACACGATGCCGTGCAGCATCGGCGAGCTCGCGTCCGGTTCCGCCTTCGGACCGGTGCCGCGATCGACCGTAGTCGAGTTCGGCACGTAAGCGTCGGCAGCGAAGCCGCCCTGGACCCGCGCGTCGTCGATCGCCGCGCTGTCCTGCCAACCGTCGCCGTCGCGGTCGTCGAACACCGTGCCCAGGATCAGGGCGTGGTCGAGCAACGGATCGGCGATCAGTTGCACTTCGGCGGTGGCCACGTTGGAGACGATCTTGCCGTTGTCGCGCATCAGCGCGCTGTTGGAGTGGATGCCCGCACGCACGCCGGCGCCGACCCGCAGCAGGTAGGTGAACGTCGCGCGCTCACCGGCGGCGATGTCGACCTGGTCGACCTGGATCGGATAGGTACCGACCAAGCGACCGACGCCGTCGCGATCTGCGACCGACAGCGAACCGTCGACGAAGGTGAAGCCCGCAGGCGGCGTATCGACCAGGGTCGCATCGATCGTGTCGCGGGTACCGGTGTTCTCGACCGTGACCGTGTAGCGGACCAGGTCGCCGATCTTCACATCGCGCGGCGAGGCCTGCTTGATCACCCGCAGGCTCTGCGTCAGCGTCACCGGCGTGCTGGTGGCGCAGTTGCCCTGGCAAGTCGGGCTGTCCGTACCGGTGCCGAGCACGGTGTTGTCCACCGTCTCCGACGCCTGTTCGTTGACTTTCGCGGTGTAGGTCACCGTGTAGGTGCCCGGCACCGTACCGGCCGGCAAGGTGCACACCAGCGGATTGGCCGCATTGCAGCTGTAGCCGGCCGCATTGGTCACCGCGGTGAAGTCCAGGCCGGTGCCGAGGGTGTCGGTCAGCGTGGTCACGCCCAGGGTCTTGCCGCCGCTGATCGTGGTGGTCAGGGTGTAAGTGATCGTGTCGCCCACGAGCACCGGACCGGCGGTGTTCGCCGCCTTCGCGTAACGCACCGAGGCGGGAATCACCGGGGTGTTGACCGTGGCCGTGCAGGATGCAGCGGTGCTGCCCACCGCACAGACCGGGCTGGTCGAGGTCGCGGTGTTGACGATGTTGCCGGCGGTCACGTCGGCCGCCGTCACCACATAGGTGCCGGTCAGCACGCAGGTCGCGCCCGGCGCCATGGTGGCGCAGGTAATGCTGTTCGGGGTGATCTTGTTGTCGTTCACCACCACGTTGGTCAGGTTGCCGCCGGTGCTGGTGTTGGTCACCGTCACCGTGTAGGTCAACGTGTCGCCCAGCGACACCGTGCCCGAGCGGTCCTCGTCGGCATTGCCGGTCAGCGCCTTGACCAGGGTCTGGCTCAGCGACGCCACCGGGGTGGTCACCGTGGTGGTGCACGCGGGATCGGTGCTGCCGGCCGGGCAGATCGGGCTGGTCGAGGTTGCGGTGTTGACGATATTGCCCGCGGTCGCATCGTCCGCCGTCACCAAGTAGGTGCCGGTCAGCACGCAGGTCGCACCCGACGCCACGGAAGCGCAGGTCGTGCTGCTCGGGGTGATCTTGTTGTCGCTCACCACCACGTTGGTCAGGTTGCCGCTCGCACTGGTGTTGGTCATCGTCACCGTATAGGTCAGCGTGTCGCCCACCGATACCGTGCCCGAACCGTCTTCGTCGGCATTGCCGGTCAGCGCCTTGGCCAGGGTCTGGCTACGCGGCGGCACCGGCGTGGTCACCGTCGTGGTGCAGCCGGGATCGGTGCTGCCGGTCGGGCAGACCGGGCTGGTCACGGTCGCGGTGTTGATGATCGAACCCGCGCTCGCGTCGGTCGCCGTCACCACGTAGCTGCCGCTCAGCACGCAGGTCGTACCCGGCGCCACGGTGGCGCAGGTGATGCTGCTCGGGGTGATCTTGTTGTCGCTCACCACCACGTTGCTCAGGGTCGAGGTGGTGCTGGTATTGGTCATCGTGACCGCATAGGTCAGCGTGTCGCCCACCGACACCGTGCCCGAGCCGTCCTCGTCGGCATTCGCGGTCACCGTCTTGGCCAGGCCCTGGCTCAGCGACGAGACCGGCGTGGTCACCGTCGTGGTGCAGGTCGAATCGGTACTGCCCGGCGGGCAGATCGAACTGGTCGAGCTCGCGGTGTTGACGATGTTGCCCGTGGTCACGTCCGCTGCGACCACCGTATAGGTGCCGATCAGGGTGCAGATGCCGCCCGGCGCCACGCTCGCGCACGGCGTCGTGCCGCCCGTGGGCGTGATCTTGGAGTCGCTGATGACCACATTGTCGAGATTCGTGGTCGTGCTGGTGTTGGTCACCGTGATCGTGTAGGTCAGCGTGTCGCCCAAGGTCACCGTGCCGGTGCTGTCTTGGTCGGCATTGGCGGTCACCGCCTTGACGATCGTCTGCGTCGGCGGAGGCACGTCGTCGTTGACGATGGTGCAGGTCGCCGAAACACCGCTGGCCAGGGTCAGGCTGTTGCCCGCCAAGGTGCCCGCGCTGCAGCTCCACGCACCAGCGGTGTAACCGGCCATGGTCGCTTCGGTCAGCGTGTAGACGCCGGCACTGACCGACACGTTGGTCACCGCCGTGGTGCCGCTGACGCCGTTGATCGGGGTCGGACCGGCCGCGCTCAACGGGAAGTTGTTGATCGTCGCGGTGCCGCCGTTGTTGTTGATCACCGTCTTGACCAGGGTCAAGGTCGCGGCCTGGTCGTTATTGTCGATCGTGCAGGTCGCGGCATCGCCGACGGCGAGCGTCAGGCTGTTGGAAACCAGCGCGGCGCCGCCATTGACGACACAACTGTAGGTGCCGGCGGTATAGCCGCTCGGGCCGCCGGTTTCGGAGAGGTTGTAGTTACCCGCGCTGACCGAGGCATTGGTGACAGCCGTGGCGCCGGTGGCACCGCTGATGCTGGTCGGGCCGTTCGCTTGCAGCGTCCAGGCCGTCGCAACCGCGGTACCGCCGTTGTCGTTGGTCACCGTCTTGACCAGGGTCAGGGTCGCGGCCTGGTCGTTATTGTTGATCGTGCAGGTCGCGGTATCGCCATCGGCCAAGGTCAGATTACTACCCGACAACGAGCCACCGGTGCAGCTCCAGGCGCCGGCGGTGTAACCGGCCATCGTCGTCTCGCTCAAGGCATACACGCCCGGGGCGACCGATGCATTGGTCACCGTCGTGGTGCCACTGACGCCGGTGATCGGGGTCGGACCGGCCGCGGTCAACGGGAAGTTGCCGACCGTGGCGGTGCCGCCGTTGTCGTTGGTCACCGTCTTGACCAGGGTCAGGGTCGCGCGGGACGTCGGAGTGGTCTCCGCGCAGTCATTGTCTTGCGATGCGCAATCGACGAACTGCGGCAGAGCGACCGTATTGAGGATGTTCTGGGTACCCGCGGGGAGCGGGCTGTCCACGGTCACCCGGAAGGTCAAGTTGACCGTACCGCCGTTCGCCGCCACGGTCACTGCAGCCGTGTTGGTGCAACTCGTACCCGCCGCCGCACCGGCGGCGCAGCCAAAGCTGTCGCCCGCTGCCGCGGTGGTCGCCGTCGGTACGGTCTCGGTGATGCCGCCGACCGGAATGGTGGCCGAGGTCGTACCGCCGTTAGTCAGTTGAATCTGATAGACGAGAGTTTCGCCGGCGGCAGCCGTCGGGCCGCCGGTCAGCAGCGTCTTCTCGACTTTGATGATCGGGGTAACTTCGGTGCAGTCGTTAGGACCGCCCGGGGTGCAATCGATAGGCGTACCGCCGGTACCGTTCGGCAACCTGCCGATGGTGGCCGCGACGACATTGTTGATCTCCACGACGCCGTTCGGTAGCGGGCTATTGACCCGGACGACGAACATCAAGTCGTCCGTGCCGCCTGCCGGCACCGTAGCCGTATTGATGTTCGTACAGGTAGTGCCGCTGCAGTTGCCGAAGTCCTGTTCCGGATCGCCGGTCTCCACCGTGGTATTGGGCGGAATGGTCTCGGTCACGTTGTTGGCATAGACGGTGCCCGCATCTTGGCCGGTATTGCGGAACGTAAGCTGGTACGTCAGCTTGTCACCGGCCTTGATCGGCTGACCGGTCACATAGGCCACGTCATTGACCAGAGCGAGCGTCTTCACCAGTCCGGTGATATTCGGCGCCAACGGGGGAGGCACCGCGCAGGACGCGGTGTCGTTAGTCGACGCCCCCGTAATCGCCGGACTATATCGGCCCGTGGTGCGGTTGTAGTAATAGTGACCGCTGTTGTTGGACGCGTAGACGGAGTCGCTGGTCCCCGCGAGAGAAAACCACTCGAGGAGATTCGGCGAGCCATCGGCCAATACCGGCCGAGTGAGGCGCGTCAAAGTGAGCGCGCTGATATCGAAGGAGTAGAAATCTTTACCGATCGCGACCATACCCGAATCGGGGCCGGAAAATATCAGGTCTCCCGTGCCGCCCCCTTCGGGCAGAAAGTCGGGAGTCAGCGTGATAGGCGCACCGATCGTATAGTTGGCGGCACCACTGGGGGTGACCGGATACAGCCTGATATTAGGGCTAGAGCCGGACGAAATATATCCAGTACCAGGGGTTCCCGGCGCCCAGGCCCCGCGGACGATATCTCCGCTGATAGCGAACGGCGCAGCCGCGTCGTACATGACGCCATCGGGGTTTACACCTTTCAGCTGAACTGATCCGGCAGACTTCGTGACGAAAAGCAAGCGACCGCTGCCGGCATTGGCCCCCGTGTCGATCATCAACCCGTTGGCTGATCCTGGACCAAGGGGGTCCGGCAACGAAAAGACGGTCGATTCGGTGCCGTTCGGAAAGAATTTTCTGATGGTAAGGGGCTGCCCCGCGTTCGCTTCTTGCAGCGAATAGATCGCGCGCTCCCCACCGACCACCGCGCAGAAATTTTCCTGGGCCAGCGCCTCGCCGCCCAGCAACTGCGCCAACAGCAAGACGCTCCATACGAGCCCTTGTCGCCGGTTTCGCTCCGAAGCAGCCACGCGTTGCCGTGCCACAGACCTGAGAGGCGCGCAAAGCATGCTCCTCAGCCTGCCTACAGCGTTAAAGATTCCTAGCCCAGAGATATTCATTTCTCGCCGCCCATTTGAGTATTCAGCTGCCGGCACAGCGCTATTCGTCAACCGGAAAACGGATACCGCTCGACCTCCCGACCGCACGCGGTCTGGAGACTCCCAATCGGAACTTCGCCCACGCTTCGAACGAGCGCGCGCTCCCCTGAGTCGGCAGGAGCGCCCACATCGAGCGTGGAAGTCATGGTGTGCAGTCGGGACGGAGACGAACTGCACGCCGATCGGCGCCAGCTCTCACCACCCTCACTGCCCTCAATCCCAAATACCTGCAGCTGGCCAATGCGCCGGCTGCGGGTCCCCAGTTCGGCTCACCATGCCGCGAGGCCAATGCCAATTAAGTCCAAAAATAATGTGACATTAGTCTCATAGCGGCACATTTTCGTCAGATCCGCCGGCATTGAAATAGGGAAATGTCTTAGTTCCAATTCGGGCGCCTAAGAAAAGTCTTAGATGCCCCCCTTGGGAGCCAGGGTCGATGCGGGTGGGGCAGGCCTGTGCCAGCGGCGTGGGCCCGCTGTTCCGCCACACCGCCGAGGCAGCCGTGCCCGGCTCGCCGGACACATCGCGTGCATGCATGCGGTCGTCGCGACTGTGCGCCTGGTGCTTGCCGCAAGCAGGCGATGCATGGCGCGGCCGCCGCGTAGGAACGAACCGTTGCTAGGGACGAGCTGCCGTGTAGCTTCAAGCTCTTCGATGAGGACGGCGCGAAGCACCGGCTATCGGAATCGACGCGCGCCCGCGAGGCGAATGCTTAGCTTGGGTACGGAGCAAGAGGGTAAGCGGCGCAGCTTGCCGTCCCGCCGGAAACTTCCGCGTGAGGGCTCGCTCGCGGCCAATGAGCCGAAAACACCCGCCGGTTACGCGCCTGGCGCGTAGAGCATTCGGCAACGATCACGATCGAGCGCGATGCCGTCCCCTATTTCCAGGAAATACCGCAACTGCCAATCTTGCGTAACCCGGGCCTGCCCGCTCTTCGTCGTATCCCAAGGCGGGTATACGCGTATCGCTCGCTTGCCGCCCTTGCCGTTACTCGACAGTACGCCTCGCTCACTAAGCACCCGCTTCGGAAACACGAATTGCCCGAAGCCCGAGCGACAGCGCGCACTGACGACATAGAAGTCGACATCGTCAGACGAGTCGAAGGGTTGAATCGGGCCAGCCCCGATACGCTTCCATAGCGTCACGAATTGCCCGGCCTTTACCGGCGTGGTCTTCGCAACGCGAAAGCAAATCGACGCCCCATCGAGCCTGAACGTGCAAGCGGCATACGCCGAACTCTCGGCTTCGGCGCGAAACTCGGCCAGCTCGTACCGACCCGGGTCGTAAACGAGCGCCTTCGCGGCAATAAGATCGTTATGCATGAAACCTCCCTCTGAAACGATAGATTCGTTGACGGCATGCCCAGCATGCCCCGGCATCTCACATGCCAACGGCTTCAATGGCAATGCGCATGCCGCCGATGACGGCGCCGACCGACCTGATCGGCAATCGATCGCGGCCATCGATAGCGGATACACCGTAGAGATCCGCATTGGACCAGTGGATAAACGGCCGACTGGGCAGCCGCTTCCGCGTTCTCGGCTATAGCTCCCGGCGCAGCCGATGTCGCATGCGCAACGCGCGTCTTGCCGGCTGCGCCTGAAGTGCCCGTCCGACCAGCCGGAACGCTTACAACGAGCCGAGTATCGCGCCTTGCAGGCCGTACGGGGCGGGTAAGATTTTTCCCTATGTCGTCGACAGCCAGCTTGATCGACAATCCCAGCGGCCTTCCCCCTGAGATGCCAAACGGGTGCGCCCGCGACCACATCGATCTGAAGAGGTCTTTATTCCAGCCCCGGGCAGGCCTGGCTGAAGACCTGGTAGCAATCCCCTCGGCGGCAACCAGAGCGCACTGTGCGCCGGCCCGCCGGATACATGAGCGCTCCAGGACCTGGCTCGCGCATCGCTTGCGCTTTATCGCGCAGCACTCGAACAGGCCAGGAAGCAAACAAAGCCGCTCTTGCATGATCGCGGTCGAAGCGCCTGCTCCAAGGCCTCGGCAGCATGCATGCACCACCACGCAACCGGAAACCGCGTCCATGCCCTTTGCAGTCTATCGCGCAGACAATCGAGCCCCCGAGCAGATCGCGACCACGGGATTTCAGGCCCGAGTGCCGCTGGATGAAGTATCGGCGCGCCAGCTGATCAATCGCTCGCTGGTCGATGCCAACACACCGCTGCAGCTCCCCAAAGCGCACGGGAACACGATTGCCGAGTACTTCAATGCGACGAAACAGCAACCGACCTTAGTCGGCCTGCCTGCTCTTTACGACCAGATTCGCAAGGAGACCAGCGGCACCACCATGCACGTATCCACATCGCCCAGCACCGGGGTCGGCGGCTTCGAGCATCGCAAGAATCTGTATCAGATCGAACTCCCTGTCGAACGCATGTATGCGTGGGAGATCGATCCTTCGCGAAAGAATCGCATCGTCGCGGCGCCAAGAACGATATCCGACCTCGACGAAACCCGTTCCGCTCGCGACCCCGCGACTGGAATTGCCTCAAGCAAGCCAGTTCTGCTGACCGACACGCCTACGATCGACGCTGCTCGAATCATCGCCATTTCAAGCCCGAGCGGAGACGGCGAAGTCGCATTCCTGACCGGTATCCCTAAGGAATGGATCAACCGATCGCGGAGCCTAGAACACAGCGGCCCCTGGCAAGCCATGCCTCAAGCCGTGGCGCACGCGGCAACCGGGCCAACCGCGCAGGCCGCGCCGCTCCAACCCGCGCATACATCGAGCACCCCCCCGGCCGCCGCGGGGGCACCGGAGCGCCAAGCCAACGACGCACACCCGTATGCGAACCCCGCGCATGGTTTCAACACCTTGTACAACCAGGCCCTGAGCGGCATCGAAAGACTCCCCGTCAACGCAAATCTGTCGCCATCGGCCCGCGGAGAGAACGCGGCCTTGTTAGTCGATGCAGCCCGGCTGGCGTCGCCGCCGTTGGAACGGATCGACTCGGTCGCCCTCGGGAAGAACGGTGGCCTGTTCGCGATACAGGGCGCGCAAAACGACCCGGCCAGCAGACACGTACTATTGGACAAGCCTGCCGCGCTTCCCGCTGCGCAGTCGCCCAACCCGCCACCCGCACAGCGCTCTGCACCCGAGCCCAGCGGCCCGCAACAATCCGTCAATGCGTTGCGGCAGATGTTCGAATCCGTGCAGGAACCGTCTGCCGCCGCAGTTCCGGGCCCACGTCGGCATTGATCCGAAGGCCGACTTCATCCCCTGATCGACAGGCGACAGGCGAGACGAATCACTTTCGGCGCTCGCTCGATCGACAACGGCTGTCGAGCAGGTAGCGGCCGGCACCGCGTCCGGACTCCTTTCGCAGGCAGCTCGCGGGCGAACTCCGCTTCGAATCTGCCGCTGGCGGCGATCGGCAAGGCCGCCACTGTTGCAGTGCAGCTAAGAGTATTCCGTATACGATTTCGGATAAGACTCTGTCCTAATGCATCGGGCTCGAACGTCCGGGAGCGAGCAACGCTTCCGGGAACGGAGAATCGATGGACTGTGCCTACGAATAACGCCTGAGTGCGTAACCAAGCCTCGGAACCGGGCCGCCTCCGCCGGCCGACGCTTGTGTGCGCCCGGGATGCGTCGTCGCGGCATCGAAACCGGCTGGGGTACGCCTTTCGGGACATCTCCGAAACGGGGTAATCCAGCAACTGCATAGGCCCAAAGAACGTTTCTAAACGTATCCGAGATCAGCCTGTCCCTGGCGGATCTCAACAACAGGGGTTCGATCATGCGAGCGAAAAAAGGTTCATTGGCGTTGCTGCTGATGGCAGTCAGCGCCGTGCCGGCGGTATCGACGGCGGCACCTATAAACAATCCACGCGACGAAAACTGTAGTCGCCCGGAGAACAACGTATCCAAGTTCTGGAGCGATTCCAACTTCGCCGCCAAAGTCGCGCAGATGAATTTCAGCGGCGGAATCGTCTGCATCAACGCGAACGTGGGCATGGCCGCGGGCCAGGTTTCGGCGAGCGATGTCTATACCGCCGATCACATGTACTGGGTGGCGGACGCCATCGCCGTCAAGGCCCGGGAATTGCCGGGCCTGAAGGGCGATGCCGATGCGTTCAATTCGAAACTCAACGAACTCAACAGCCTGGTCGCATTTCTGCGCATGGGCCTGGTCAATCAACCGATCGACCGACCGATCTCCAGTCAGCCGAGTTGGCTGATCGAGAAGATTCAGCTCGCGATGGACGCGTTGGTCTACGGCTCGGGCGAGCCGAACAAGTACATTTATGCGTTCAACAGCGACACCCCAGCGAACTTTCCTACCGCGACCAATAGCGAACTGGTTCGCAACATCGCGCTGCTGTTCGCCGACGGCGCCGACACCCTGCCTTACGACGATGCCCGCAAGGACTATCTGATCTCCACCACGAAGGCGGTCATAGAACGTCTTAAGCACATGAATAACTATGTGTCCTTGTTCGTACCCGCCGACGCGCCGGGACACCGGGCGCATGAGCATCTCAATGCCAACGCCTTCATGAACCGGCTGCCCGGGTATCTGATGAGGACGCTTCGGCAAAGTCTGCTCTCGACCAAGCTGGCGAACAACGCCCAGGCGTTCACCACCGAGGTGCGCTATCCGAAGCGGATGAGCACTTCTGGTGTGCTACCCGGCACCGACGATCGCGTCGACGTTCCGTTCTCCACCGGCACGGACAAGGGCTACCGCCAGGTGCTGCCGGCACGCGATTGGGCATACTTCAACCTGTCGAACCGCGCCTACGACCAGAGCTACCAGAACCCGAACGTCGAGGTCAACGCGGTAGCGCCGCACTGCGACACCGTGCGGTTCGAGCTGGTGTACAAGCCGAACTACGCACCGAAATCCGCCGGCGACAGTCCCGCCTACTTCCCTGTGACCTTGAATGTCCGATCGGCGGGGTACTACGACGCCAAGGACAAGAAGCAGATCGATACCAATATGTCCTACGGGACCAACCCGGGCGGCTTGCCGAAACAGGTCTATCTGCAGGCATCGGACGAACGGGACGGTAAGTTCTACTATTCGGCGACGTTCAAGCTCAACGCCGGTAGCGGCATCGATGCTGTCGAGTATCCCCTGAGCACCTTCGACATCCAGCTGCTGCAAGGCTCCCCGGTATACAAGAACAGCGACGGCACCCTCCTGGCCACGGACAGCCGGGGCGCTTACAACCAGTCCGAAGTGAGCGTGGGCAAGTTCAGGTATGACTGCCGGACGACGAAGGGACAGGTCGCAGCCGCTCGCATCAGGAACGAGCCCGCATTGCGCAGCGCGTTCTTCGACACCTACAACACGGCATTCGACACCGCACGCAGCGCGATCCTTTCCGAGAATCCGTATCAATCCGGCGGAGCGCAGGCCGCATTGATGCGCGAACTGATGGAGGCCTATGGAACCTATCAGTTCTCCTCGCGCTACCAGAACGCCATCCAGGACACCGGGGTGCTGGAGTGGTGGAAGGGCCGGATCAAGCCGATAACCCAGGCCGTCAGCAACGAACTCGTTGCGGGGCGTACCCGGCACAAAGGCATGGTGATGGCTCTGAGCTACGTCCTGAGCTATAGCGGGCTGCTCGGCAACTGCGAGTCCTACAGCATGTGCCGCCCCTACCGTGACAGAAGCAGCGCCGACGACTACTACTACGATGTCAAATTCACCTACAGCCGCGGCGGTTACGACTGGCGTATCTGGGCGCAGAAGCCGAGCGACCTGGTCGCGGCCTCGTCGGATTATATCCGCGAGCGGATCACCAAGGAGCTCGATCTGGCCCACGAGTACTTCTACAAGAAGGTGTTGAACAACCGCTGGAGCGAGTCGGAGAAGAACGGCCATAGCTATCGCGCCGGCGATTTCTACGTCAATGCGAACGCATACAACTGGCAAACCACCTTCGAGCCTTTCGTGGAAGGTATCTTCGACTTCAACGAGTATCACCAGAACAATACCTTTGCGGGCGGCACTTCGTACGGCCAGTTCTCCGACCGCTCGGATGCGGCATTGGATCGTGGCTTCTGGATCTATGCGTATGCCGACAACCCGTCGTACCGCGCCGGCAACTACGTTCCCTGGGAGCTCGGCCACGAGGCAGCGCACGAACTGGATCGCAAGAGCCTGTTCCTGAAGCACTCGAGCGATACCAGTGTGGCCTCGTATACCGGTTGGCCGAGGGATTCGATCACCGAAGGCCTGGCGGAGGTCGTGCAAACGTATCTGAGCGAAGAGCTGGATCGTCTGGCCGACAGCAGATATCTCACCACCAAGACCGCCGGCCGTCCGGTGTCCTTCCTGGTGCATGCCGCCCAAGGCACGGTCGCTGCGAAGTCGACCTCGGACATCTGGATGGCCGGCGCTCGCTATGACGACACCGCTTTCTGCAAGAACCGCGGCGGCTGCGTCTACGACATCAACACCAGCATCTACAAGCATCTGATCGACAAGGACCCTGCCCAGCTGGACTACATCAACGACCTCAAGCGGTCCGGGCGCTACTCGGCCGCTAACGACTACTACGCAGGCGGCCTGCGGGATACGTACGAAGCGGCGTTCTCGCAGAGCATGCGCAACGCCAAGGATCAATACGTACGAGAAAACCCGGGCAAACTCGTGGAGTGATGCTGGGCCCAAGCAGCGCCTCGGAGACGAGGCGCTGCCTACCTATGAGGTTGACGAATGATGCAGGCAAAGTGGTTATGGGCCGTCGTTCTTGTGGCGCTGGTCGGGTCGGTATTCGTAGCCGTTTCCGATCCGCTGCAGCGAACGCTTACCGGGTTCTTCGAGCAAGACGCGAGCCGATCGACTTCTCCGACCGGCACCGATGAGCACCGCACCGACAACGCGCGCAAGCAGGCGGTCGGGCTCGCCGTTCGGGACGAGGAGTTGCTCACCCGGCATTTGCTCGACCAGGGCGCGGCGGCCCCCTTGGCCGCGCCTTCCGAAGCGAGCGTCGTGCCGGAGGACTTGGAGAAACTACCGGAAGCCGAACGGATGGCGTATCTGGCCCGCGAGCGGTTCGGGCCCAGGATTGCCCCTACGCCAAGCGAAAGCGCTCGCTACAACATCCCCACGGCTCGGATCGAAAAGCAGAGCGATGGCAGGTATTGGTTGATAACGGACGATGGCCCGAGTCGCCCCGATCTCCCGCCGGGCACGATCGTCGAACGCGATCCGGAGCGGCGATGAACCGAGGAACACAACGGCACTCAGCACGGCTCTCCTCCGCGCGGTCGCCGTTCGTTAACGCTGTATCTGATCGGCCTGCCACAATCCAGCCACGACGATTCGAGGCAGCTAACCGTGTCCAAACTCCAAAATACTTTGCCGTTGATGCTTTTGGTTGCCATGACCGGTTGCGCGCCGGAGCAACCGACTGCTGCGACTGCTCCGCCCCACTCGGCACCGAATGTCGTGCCTGCCGCAGCCGCCGTCCGGCCTGGTAAAGACGCCAAGAATGCGACCTATATGATCGACGGCGAGCCGGTCACCCTGATCGACGGTGTCGAGGAGAAAACCATCGTGCCCGGCTCGGCTTCCAAGCAAGTGACGCGCCTTACCGAGCATGCGTTCGAGATGGATCTCAACGACGACGGCCAGAAAGACCAAGTTTTCCTGTTGATCCAGGACAGCGGCGGCAGCGGCACCTTCTACTACGCCGCAGCGGCGCTAAAGACCCCGCAAGGCTACCAGGGCACGAATGCAGTGTTCATCGGCGACAGAATTACCGTTCAGTACTTCAAGGCCGACCCGGAGCAGTCGTCGCAATTCTGGATCAGCTATGGCGACAGGCAGGTCGGGGAGCCGACAGCGGACGACCCGATGAACATGGCGTCCAAGGAATTCCGATGGGATGGAGCTTCACTCGTCGAAGTGGCCGCTGCCGCTGCGAAGTGAATTCACGAATTCACCGGCAAAATTTCCGCGCTGTGGTTCTCGGCTCGACCCCGGCATACGCCGATGATGCCGGCTCAACCGGTGTAGTAGGCCGACTGATCGAGGTCGGCCAACAGGCTCGGGCCTGACGGCGTCCAGCCCAGCAACCTGCGCGTGCGCTCGCTGGAAACCGCCATGTCGCCGCCGGCCATACCGGCGAACCAAGCGAAATGCCCGCGGTCGCGGGACTCAACCGGCAGCCCGAGCCGCCGGCCGATCACCTCGGCAATCGCCTTGAACGGCACGGCCTCATCCGCTACCGCGTGATACGCCGTCTCTGTCGCGCCCTGCTCGAGCGCAAGCCGGTAGAGGCGCGCGGCGTCCAATCGGTGCACGCCCGACCAGCAGTTCTCGCCTGCTCCAATGAATGCCGACACGCCGTGTTGGCGCGCCATGCGAACCAGGATCGGAACGAAACCATGGTCGCCGATGCCGTGAACCGAAGGTGCAAGGCGTACCGTCGCGACGCGCACGCCCCCCTCGCGAGCGGCCTGCGCGGCTTGCTCCGATTTGCGCGGCCAAACCGACTGCGCCGCGTCCGCTTCGGTGGCGCCGCGAGGCAGTCCCGACAGACCGGAGGTGACCAGCAGAGGGCGATCCGCCCCCTCCAGAGCGCCGCCGAGCGCCGCGATGGCACGTTGGTCTTGCTCTGCGTTCTCGGCGAACTTCGAAAAGTCGTGATTGAACGCCGTGTGGACGACAGCATCCGCGGCCGATGCCGCAGTGCGCAACATATCAAGGTCGTCGAGCGTGCCCCTGACTACCTGCGCACCGGTCGCCGCGAGAGCCATTGCTTTCTCATCTGTCCGGGCGAGGCCGGCGACCGCATGGCCGGCGCGAAGCAATTCATCGACCACGGCAGAGCCGACCCAGCCGGTCGCTCCTGTTACGAATACTTTCATGGCGATCTCCCAGAACGTTGAAGGACGAAACCGACTCAGCCGAGCCGCATCGAAAGTTCGACGTCGTCGGCGAAGGCAATGGACAAATAGCCGGACGCCGGCGAACGCACATGCGCCAGGTATTCCGGGCTGTAATCGGCGTTGTCGGCCACGATGAGCGCGCCCGGCCGCAAGCGTGTTTCCACCAGGGCCAGCACGTCGCCATACAGCGACTTGGCGCCGTCGAGCACGAGCAAATCGATCGAATCGGGCAGATCCGAGCTCAAGGTCCGCAACGCGTCGCCGGCGCGAACCTCAACCAGGTCGAGCAGCCCGCCCTCGGCGAGGTGTTGCCTGGCGCGTGCGACCTTCGAGGGTTCGAACTCCGTGGTCAGGACCCGGCCGCCGCCGTTATCGCGTACTGCCGCGGCCAAATGCAGCGTTGAAATTCCGAACGAGGTACCGAACTCGACGACATTACGAGCGACGGTCGTGCGCGCCAGCAGATAAAGCAAACGGCCGGTCTCGCGGGAGACCGGAAGCCACAGATCCTTCAGCTTCTCGTAGAAATCCAGGTACTCGGTCTTGCTCTGCATCAGACGCAAGCGATCCTCGCGCGACCACTCGGCGACAGCCGGGCTGCTCGCCGCATCCGCTTCTTTGAAGAGTCGGTCGAGCAGGGGCGCTAGGGGTTCGACAGTAAGGGTGTTCATAGCGATATCTGCCTTGAATGAGTGAAATTTCGTGTCGACACACAATACGAATAAACCTTCGTATTTTGTATTCGCATTCGAGACCACGTCGCCTAACAGCAATGAATCGCCAGGTTTCCCCGGTGAATTTCGATCAAAGCGGATCGCCTCGACGAGATAATTCCGTGCATCGAACCGCCGCCGTTCGCATTTTTCGATTCGCTAACCCAGCCTTCATCGGGACAAGCGCAAGGCATACGCCGCTTATGGGCAGCCACACCGAGGCGCGATGCGAAGGCGACGCCGCAGCCATTTCTCTTTCCAGGGCCTATGATGCGATCAACTCGTCATATCCACTCCGCATCGACAGACCGGCCATGGCAGATCGCAAGCCCCCCAGAATTTCTTCGCGAAAGCATCCGAGACAAGCCAGATCGAACCAGCTCGTCAGTGCGATCCTTGAAGCTGCCGCTCAAGTTCTGGCCGCGGAAGGCGCGCAACGGTTCACCACCGCCCGGGTGGCCGAGAGAGCGGGCGTCAGCGTCGGGTCGCTGTATCAATACTTTCCCAACAAAGCGGCCATTCTGTTCCGGCTGCAGAGCGACGAGTGGCAGCAGACAACCGATTTGCTGAGCACCATCCTGAAAGACCTCGAGAAGCCGCCGCACGAGCGGTTGCGTACCCTGGTCCAGGCTTTCATCCGTTCGGAGTGCGAAGAGGCCCAGATGCGGGTCGCGCTCAACGATGCCGCCCCGCTCTACCGCGACGCGCCCGAGGCCAAGAAAGCACGCGCTACGGGCAAACGCACGTTTCAGGCGTTCATGCGGGAGGTGCTGCCGAACACCTCCAGAACGGCTAGCGTACGCGCAGGCGACCTCATCGGCGCGACCCTCAGCACCGTCGGCAAGCAATTCTCGGAATCCCCGCGAACGCTACCGGAGATCAAGACCTATGCGGAGGCCATGTCCGACATGTTCCTGGCCTATATCGAGCACATAAATCGGGCGTGAGCCTGCGTTTCATGGACAGGCACTGTCGACGACGGCTGCGGTCCAGATCTACAGGAGCCAAGAAAGGGGCATACCTGCGGCAGGATCGGTCCAGCAAGGAGGCGCCCGCATGCTCCATACCACAGGGTTTCAACCGCGGTAACGCGGGTAGACCGCGGGAACTGCGATGGGATCGCGTTGTCGGCGCTTTAGTTTCCCGCCTTCCTTCTTGGTCGTCGCCCTGGTGCATTCGCGCGCGGGCCGCTCCGTGCCAGGCGCATGGGCCGCATCGATGCATACGACCTTCCCATCGGCAACCATCAATGCCTGGCCGCCGCCGTAATCCTTCACCTCGTTGTACTTGAACAGCGTCAGCGGCCGGCCGTCGGCATCGAGCAAGGCGAATTTGTTCGTCCGGGATACCGCGATGAGCCCGCGCAGATCCCAGGTCGCGCCGATATCGCTCTGGTCGTAGACCAACTTGCCTTGCGTATCGAATAACTCAAGCCGGTAACGTTCCGCATGCTCTTTGCGATACTGCATTTTCTGGTACTGGTTCAGCGCTTCCGGCGGTGGATTGAGCAAGGCGCTATAACCCACGGTCCGCCCATAGAAGCTGCCGCCGGTTCGATGCATGCGCACGCCGGTGATGAAGTTGACCGCCACGCCCTCGTGCTCCTGCTCGAACACCGTCGCCCAGCCTCGGTCCAGGCCTTGGCGATCGATGCCCGGGGATACGTCGTAGTAGGCGATCGGCAGAACGGTCCGCCCTCTGGCGTCGAGCAAGCCAGCGCGAATTTTCCCGGGTTCGCCCGGGCCGGCGATATCGCGACGGACCCGATACCACGACACGGTCGGACTCGCGTCCGTACTGGACTCGAAGATGCCGCTGTATTCGAACGGGATAACGGTCTTTCCGCGCGTATCGATAACGCCGTACCGCTCCTCGCTCGAACCGCCCACGGCCGCCTTGACCACGGCCACCGCCTGACCGTTCCGGAAATGCAGCTCGCGCTCGAACTGCGTCGTCGACGTCTCGTTGCCCTGCCGGTCGAAACCGCGCAGGCTCTGCGAGCCGATAGCGACGAAACCCTGACCGCCAAGATCGGTGAGGTACTGGTAGCCGATCGGAATCACCACCCGGCCGGACCGATCGACCACACCGAACCGCTGTTCGCCGTGCTTGCGAATCCGCGCGAGGTACGAGCCATCGCTCATCGCCGTCACCTTCTCGTGCGACGGGGCGCGCTGCCCGCGCTCCACGATCTTCGGCGGCTCCGGCTCCGCGACGGATTTGCCGGCGAGCGCTTGATAGTAGCGAACAGGGGCGCAACCCGAGATCGAACATACCAACGCGATCGCAGCCACTTGCACTATCTTCGACATACGCTCGATCCTTGGGCGCGCAACCAATCACGGAAGACTGCCATGATTAGCACGAATCTCGACGCCTGCGGAAGGGAAGTCGCAGTCGGCGCAGCACCACGCAGGCGGTCAATGCGCCAGAAAGATCGCTCGAAACGCAGCGACCGGCAGGGTTGCCAGCGACGCCAGAACCGTCGGTAGGGGCCAGGCCTCAGGTTAGTGCCCCCAAACCGGGCATGAAGAACGCCGCCCGGTTGAGCGCCGCGGGTTCGCGACAGGGCGAAGGACGAGGACGGTGGTCCGTCCTCGCCCTTCGATCAGATCAGCGCTATCGGACTATCGCCCTCGATGTCGCCACATCGGTGTCTGGGCGACCAACCCGGTTCACAGCGGGAACGGCAGCGGATTGGTGTGGTGGATGTAAATGTTGACTACGCTGATTCGGCATTGAAGATGCACGAGCGGGACGACCTCATTGGCACCGGGGTCCGGCCAAACCTGCGACCGATAGATATCGCAGGTGGACTGCGCGAAGTTCCCATATCCGCGATACGCAAAAAGCATTGCGTTATCCCACAGTTGCCGGAAGAACTCGACCGATTCGGGGGATGGGGCTACCTTTGCCGAGGTGGCCGCTGTTGCCGTGGGATACGGCGCTGCGGCCGCGGCGTTGTCCGCGCTCAGCAGTGTTGAGATGGCGAGCGCGCCAGCAAAAGCGATCTTCGTGATGTTCATAGTTACGCTCCATGTGATTAAGAACAGCGAGCAATGGACCGCACTGGAGGTGCGATGGCTCCGTTCTTCGTGACGTAGGTCGGACGCCGGAATCCGCGGCATTAGCTTTCGATGACAATTATTTCCCCGGCCTGCGAGCGGCCCGGTTCAAGAACTGCACGCGGAGTCGGTGTGGCGCCGGATGCGGAGATCCACATCGCATATACAGACGAACTCGAACTAACGCACCCCCTACCTCCGACGACACGGGCATTCGGTTTTAGGGGCGGCGTCACAATCGATTTCGAGCTCAGCGCACAGGTCGCAAGCATGCGAGCGATGAGGGGCAGTCCTCCACGGGGAGGCGGAACAAGACACCCGCCGCAAGATCCTGCGACCGCCACTGCGCGATAGCCGACGCCATCCGAATCTGGCTCACGCGATCACAGAATGAAGGTTCGTGAGCAACATTATGGCCGGCCGGTGTTTCCATCCTGCCAGGCAACGATCGCGACGCGACCGGTCGGAAACCGCCGATGCCGAGAGGGAGATCGCACCCTCGATTCAACCCCCACGAAGGAGACAGCAGCCATGTCGGATTCGACCTCCCGAAAGCAGTCGAAGGACGCCGCGCGCTCGGTAGTCGTCACCCTGCGGAACAACACGCCCTTCGATCTGCAGCTCAACAGAAATACGGAGAGCTTGCCCCACGGCAAATGGGACGAATACCCGCCGGCCTTCATCAGATCCGGAGACAAAGGCGCGTGGAAGACCGAGTCCGATGAACCCATGAGCGGGACGGAGGGACGAGTGAGCTACAACATCCTCGACCAGTCGCACAACTCGGTATCGGTGAATTGGGATGACCCCTTCCAAGGCAGTGACGCCGACGGTGGCAGTGTCAGCGATACCAACCGGTACAAACTCGACAAACCGGGCCCGATAAGCGGCAATAACATCGAAATGGATTTCACGCTCCGGTACCTCGGCTAAGACACGAAAGCACCCTGCGGGGTTCGATGCGACCGACGCCCCGGCCCAGCGCTGTAGCTGCGCTGGCCCGGGGGCCGGAACGTGAAGGCTATCCGGGGCACTCGGAGAGCGTGACTCGGCTACGCCCAGCTAATCGTTGCAATGGCCCAGATTCCCAGCCCCAGGCTTCATCACCGGCACCTTAAGGGCTGGATGTGCCGGGGCGAATATATCGCTTGAAGAAGTCGACATAGCCGGCGTATGCCGCTATCGGGTCGCCTTCATATCGCGTGTCCGCATCGTAGGTGCAATAGGCGCTGCTGCCGAATGCCAGCGCATACGCACGACACAACGCCGGCCCGAAATCCGGGTAATGAATCGGGTCGCGCTTGCTCATTTCCTCCAGCGACAACAGCCGCCCCACCTCCGGGCTGTCGTAGATCAAGCGGACCGGCGGATCCGCCTTGACGCCGGCATTGACGCTGCCGATCGCGCTGCCGAATTGCTCGTGCTTCGGATGTTGTTGATTGAACGCGGCGGTGAACTTCGCCCGGTCAGCCGGAATCAAGAAGCGATTGGCGAATTCCGCCCCGGAATACGTGGTCTGGGCATTCACCGCATAGACCGCATTCACGCGCGTGGATTGGCGCGCGACGGGGTCCGGGCTGTCCGTATCCCGCATGTCGTCCTGCAGCGCCGTCCATACTGCCAAGCTGCCACGCGATTGCCCGACGAAGAATACGTTGCGCTTGTCGATATTCAACGCGTCGGCGTTGGCGCGAATGAACTGCAGCGCATAGGCGAGGTCGTAATGCGGCACGCCCGGATCGGCATCGCTGTTCGGCAGCGCGTCGTTGGCCACCGGATGCCGGAATTCGATCGACGCGAACGAGAAGCCGGCCCGCAGCGCCGGGACGACCAGCGCCTGATACATCGGCGAATCTTGCGGCAACGCCTTGCTCATCCCGTTCGGATGGGCCCAGACGATCAACGGAGTCGGCGTCGTCGAGGGCGTCCGGTAGAAGTCGAACTGCTGCTCCAGCGTCCGCCCTCCGAGCGTCGGCTCCGGCCAGGTTTCCGCCCCATAGCAAAGCCCCGGCCCCTTCACGCCCATCGGCAATTTCGTCGGTACGCACGCGCTGGCATCGGCGACAAAGAGAGCCAACGCCGCGCCCGCGCACAGCAGGCCTGCGCGCAGGCGCGATCTCGTATTACTTCTCGTTCCTTCTTCTTTCAAAATCATCGCTTCGCTCCATGATTGATCGTCGGCGCGCGGGACGCGGCCGACGTCGCCATCCAACGCACCACCCGGCAATCGGTTGACGACGCCTGTCCGGCCCGCGGAGCCCGACGCCGTGCCGGGCCGGTGAACACCCTTCACCCCGAACTTCAGGCCGTGGCAGACATGTCAGGGCGATAGCTCAGCGTGAATGACCGGTCGCCCATTCCGTCAGCGCCTTGCGCTCGCTCGGCTGCATCTGCGTGGCATTGCCGGGCGGCATGCGCTCGGTACCCACCGCTATCGCGATCTGACCGGCGTAGCGAGGCAAAGTGTCGGGAGTGAAGACGATCCCGCGAGGCGGCGAGGCCATGCCCGGATAGCTGGGTTGCGCAGCGTGGCAGGCTGCACACCGGCGCAGAACGATCTCCTCCGCGAGCAAGGGGCGGTTATCGGTTGCGGGGCCATGCGCATGGCGCTCGATGCGAACTTGCTCCGCCCCATTCCGGGCCCACGCAAGCCAACCTGCTCCCAGGCCAACCGTCACTGCCGCACAAGCGGTGATCCAGCGAAATCGCGAGGGCATGACGCCGCCATTCCTGTGCGTCGCTTCAAGTATAAAACGCGATATCACGCTAAGGACCAGAACCGTGGCGATGGTGAGAAAGGCGTGGCCATTGGCCCGTACGACGGCCCCCATATGGCTGGACAGCATCAGGAAGACTACCGCCGGCAGGAGGAACGAGTGATGGTTACGTCGGTCCCAGAGCTGCTTTTTCTCCGGATCGGGACGCTCGCCTCTGACCAGGGCGTCCACCGCTTCGCGCGTCGCCGGGTAGAGGTACCACAAAATATTGGTAGTGATGGTCACCCCCAACATCGCGCCGATCTGGATCATGGCGCCGTGCTGCGAGAACTTACTGGCGTACGCATAGACCCAGGCAAGAACATGGATCGCGCAGCAAAGAATGTAGGTGCGTCGATAAGAAAGCGGAATGCGGTTAATGATCTCGTTGATCAATGGGGCACCCAACAACCCCAGCAACGAGAAAGCGATGGCCGCTCGCCCTGACATTGAAAGAACACCGGGGTCGATCAGATAGGCTTGGGGCTGGCGGTAATAGATGAGACCGAACAACACCAGGCCCGTGAAGAACAGCCAGCGAATCTGATTGAACGACCAGACCAGGCCTTCGAGTTCCGACGCCGTCGGCGCGGCCACTTTCGTGGTCCGCCAGAAGCCCAGGCTATGAGTATCCCAAACCTCCAACTCGGCGCTGGGACCGACCAATGGCCGAGCCCGGAATGCCAGGCGCCTGAGCCACAAGCCGAACCCCATCCATGCGACCGCAGCAAGCACATGCAACCAGCGGGCCATGTCGGCAACGAAATCGAGCAAGGTATCGACTATCACGAGGTTTCCTTCCGTCCCGTCCCGATAATCGAGAAACCCGTCCCGAATTCGAGCGCTTCCTGGGTCCAGTGCGTACCGCCATAAAACGCTACTTCCGAACAGCGCGGCGGTTCACTCACGCACCCTCACTGCAACACGCCCACTGCGGCGTCGCGGAACCTGACCTTTCCGAGCACCACGAGAGACACCTTGAGCTCGACCCGACAACCGGCCGCAGACCTTGGGCCGGCCACGAGCCCTTTGAGAGCTCTGCCGCCAATGAAGATCCGATGCGGTGCCGCAGCGGTTGTCTGCAGGCGTTCGCCGGAACTCACCCACGCGCATGCATCGACGCCCCGCCTTTGACCGATAGCCCCCGCTTGATCAATGCGCCATGGATTAGCTCGAACCGCGAGCGCAATCATCCGGGCCGCCCTCGCCGCTCACGTGCAAGTCTGGATACGGATTTATTTAAGACCGCAATCGAGGAGTCGGGCGTTCGCACGCGAATATCGCCTTCTGCAAGTGTGATTGATCCCGCGTTTATCTGTGATTGTCATCGGTGTCTTGGTCTTCTATTCGCACACACCCTCCCGAAGTATGGATCCGGATCGCGCCACCCGATCTTTCCAACACTGCGCGGCCAGTTCGATCGCTGCGTTACTAACCACATAACTAATCACGTAAAGAACTCTTGGGGAGTGGATATGAATAGTGCATTCAAGCGATACCCGCGCATCTGCGCGCTTTCGGCAGCCGTAGCGCTGTGCGTCAGCGGCGTAGCCGGCGCTCAGTTGCCGGACAACCGGCCGGAAGGCGGAGATCCCAACCGCGTGTGGGTCCGCTTCCAGCCGGGCCAGAAGGCTCAGGTCAAAGCGCAGATCCAGCAGACCGTGAGTGCGGTGCGTGCGGAAACGGCCAGCATGGCGCGCGCCTCCGGCGCCGCCGCGCCGAGCATTTCCAACGGCAAGACGCACTACGAGTTCGACCACCTCAACGCAATGGTGGTGTCGCTGCCCGAGCAGGTCCTGCGCAAGCTGCGCGGCAACCCGAACCTGGTCGTGGAACGCGACGTACCGCGATACCCGATGGCGGAATATCTGCCCTACGGCATTCCGCAGGTGCAGGCGCCCGATACCGTCGCCAGCGGCGCCGATGGCCACGGCGTCAAAGTCTGCGTGATCGACTCCGGGCTGCGCGCCAGCCACGAGGACTTCGCCGGCATTACCGTCAGCGGATATGCCAGCACGGGCCAGACCTGGAACACCGACACCTGCGGCCACGGCACCCATGTGGCCGGCACCATCGCCGCAGTCGGCAACAACGGCAAGGGCGTGATCGGCGTCAGCCCGGGCAAAGTCTCCCTGCACATCGTCAAGTACTTCGACGGCCCCACCTGCGGCTTCAGCTACGCCTCCGACCTGGTCAACGCGGCCAACCGCTGCGCCGAAGCCGGCGCCAAGGTCATCAACATGAGCCTCGGCGGTGGGCTGCCCAGCAGCAACGAGAGCACTGCGTTCACCACTCTGTTCAACCAGGGCATCGTGTCGGTGGCGGCGGCCGGCAACTCCGGCAATACCACCAAGAGCTATCCGGCCTCTTATCCCGATGTGATCTCGGTCGCCGCGATCGACGCCAACAAGGCCAAGGCTTCGTTCTCGCAGTACAACGACGCCGTCGATATCGCCGCGCCAGGCTCCGACATTTCCAGCACCTATCCCAAGATCGGCCAACCGGTCGCCGTCGGCAGCCAAAGCTTCGACAGCCTGCCGATGGTGGGCTCGGCCTCTGCGGCGGCCAGCGGCGGACTGGTCGATGGCGGACGTTGCGCCGCGGCCGGTGCCTGGACCGGAAAGATCGTGTTGTGCGAGCGCGGCGACAACACCACCTCGGACAAGGTGAACTTCGTCAAGAGCGGCGGTGGACGCGGCATCATTCTGTACAACAACGTCTCCGACCCCTTCCCCTACAACACCGGCCTCCCCGGCGGGGCCACCACCACGATCAGCGCCGTGGCCGTCAGCCAGGGCAGCGGTCAGGCCCTGCGCGGTTTGACCGGCCAGACCGCCTCTATCAATCCCAGCTACACCTTCGACGTCAACAGCTATGCCGTGCTGAGCGGCACCTCGATGGCCAGCCCGCACGTCGCAGGCGTCGCGGCGCTGTTGTTCAGCGCCAAGCCGAGCGCGACCGCCACGGAAGTGCGTAATGCACTGACGAGCAGCGCACTCGACCTGGGCACGGCCGGGCGCGACAACGAGTACGGTTTCGGCATGGTGCGAGCGTTCGAAGCGGTGGACGCATTGATCGGCGGCGGCCCGGGCAATCAGGCGCCGGTGGCGAACTTCAGCTCCGCCGTCAGCGGCCTGACCGCCACCTTCAGCGACAGCTCGACCGACAGCGACGGCAGCATCGTCTCGCGCAGCTGGAACTTCGGCGACGGCACCGCGGCCTCCACCGCCACCAACCCCAGCCACGCTTATGCCGCGGCCGGTACCTATAACGTCAGCCTGACCGTCACCGACAACGCCGGCGCCACCCACACCAAGACCGCTTCGGTCACGGTGGCGGCCCCGGGCGGCGGCGTGCAGACCTATACCAACGACGCCGACTATGCGATCAAGGACAACACCACGATCGAAAGCCCGATCGCGGTGGCCGGCCGCACGGGCAACGCCCCCAGCACTGCGGTGGTCACGGTGGCGATCGACCACAGCTTCCGCGGCGACCTGCGTGTCGACCTCGTCGCGCCGGACGGCTCGCTGTATTCCATCAAGGGCTTCAATGCCAGCGACAGCGCCGACGACGTTCGCGGCACCAAGACCCTCAACCTGACCACCGAAGGTTTGAACGGCACCTGGAAGCTGCGCGTGCAGGACAACGCGACTAACGATATCGGCACGCTCGAAAGCTGGAGCATCAAGTTCTGATGATGGCCTTCGACAGGACTCGCAGAACGATTCTGTAACTGCGGTTACGGATGAGGTAAAGAACCCCGGCTCCGGCCGGGGTTTCTCTTTGAGAGCCCCGAGGTGGAGGTACACCTGGGGCGAGCCGGGCGCCGCGCAATATCGATGTTTTAGAGAGTCTCACCAGCAAGGGCGATGGGGACTACCACCCGTACAACAGGGAAGCCGCCCTGCTTTGACCCTATCATCGACGGGCATCTCATCCTTCGATCGGCGTTCGCCGGTTGCGTTGTCGGAATCAGCGGGGCCCCTGGCACTCTTTAGTCATGCCGCTCAGTACCTTATGTTTCAGCATCGCGATTTCGACCTGAATCTCATATCCACTCCAGGTGTTATCCAGCGGCGGCAGCGATTTCAACCTGGCGTCGAGCGCGTCGATTTCGGTCGCAGCTGAGGCCGCTGACTGGGCACATTGCCCGGCGCTCAACTGCCTCATCAGCAGTTCGATTGAGGCCGAAATGGTGCCGAGCTGCCGGTCGTAGCAAGTGCCAATGATGTTCCCGCAGCCGCCGAAGCTGCATTGCTCACGGTCCGCCTTCGTCTCCGTCATGCATTCATCGAACTGTTTTCTCGCCTCCGCCTGTATGCCCTGGGCGAAAGCCACCGCGGGCAAGAGAGCGTAGATAGAAAGAATAGTCTGTGCGAGTTTCAACGCCGGACCCTCGGGCGGGGCTAAAGTCGCGCCGAAAATCGGCTTCGGATTGAACGAATCGCTAGACCTTTCCCAGCCCGGCCCAGACCGCGTTGCTGTGGAGCCTGAAGAACGAGAACAGCGAACCTGGAGGCCCAAAGACAGAAACAAGGCCATAGAAGACGGCACTTTTCCCTTGGGCTTTGGCCGCCTTGAACAAGTATGTGGCGGTGATGAGATTAAACAGCCATACCCCCACAAGCACTGGCTCGCCCGGCAGACCAAACTGACCGAGGACAAACATCAGGACGATGCCAAGAACCACCTCAAAAAACAGGAGGCGGCCGGCTATGGAGAGGTTTGGTTCTCTTTGGCTCATCAGTAATTTCAACCTACGCCTAGCGCCGTAATTAATCTGAGCCACGAAGCGGTTTCGGCTTCGACGAATCGTTAGAACAGGGCCCGTCTACCGACAGCATGGCGCTTATACCGCTATCAGAACTTGTGATCGCTACTGAGACACGCATGCCGTCTCCCAAGATAATGCGGCGCAGCCATTGCTCAGCGATTCGGAGACTCATTGGATCGCATCCTTCAGCGAAGCATGTCAGTTTTCCGCGACGAGAGAAAGCCTCACAGACGGCAGCCCGACATCGAAGTAATGGCGATGGACCTCTGAAAGAGTACCGGAGCGCCAGTCACTGTCCGACCGGTTTGACGAGACGCAGCCGCAGCTAGGACAAGGTTTCCCAGGCCCGGTCAAGAACCCGCACAATCCACAAGCAGCCGCTGATGCTGTCAAGGGGGCCTAACGCCTGAATTAGTTCGAGCTGCGAAGCGGGTTCGGCTTGAATGAACTATTAGGTGCCCACCAGTCATGGCGACCGCAGTTCCTGCTTACACACAACCTTACCGTCTTTGTTGAATCCGATAACGTCCCAGCTAGCGAAGACAGCGGCGCCATACATGTACTCATGCGCGATATCAGGTCCGTCGCACCACATGGGGCCTGGAGAAGTGTTGGCCATGACGGGGCGACCCACAACTGCCAGAACCCGCTCTTCCGTTTCGCCGATTGAAATTCGCGAAACCCATTCCGAGTAATGACTTACGCGATACCACCACCAGCTCATGTATCCGGCAGCCGCAGCTCCTAGAACCAAGACGACCACCTTAGAAGCGCGTTTCATCTGCGATGCCCCTCTATCCGGCGCCTAACGCCCTAATTAAGCCGCGCCGCAAAGCGCGCTCGGCTCGAATGAATTGTTAGCTGGCGGCCTACTGCTCCCACAGTATCTCCAACCCCTTATGATCACCTAGAGCAAGGGATATCGTCTTTTTCCCGTCTGGAGAGTTAAGCCCGTTGAAGTAAAGATCAATCTTGTCGTCAACACAGCCTGAAATGTGTATGAGCGCCTTACCGCCCCCGACGCGAAGGTATTTTGGATTCAGGTCGGAAATCTTTTTGGGAACCGGATTCCCTGGGAAGTCCATGCTAATTGGATCTAAGTTTTTCCGCCTGGCATCAACAGACTCTATATATTGATAGAGCTCAGCAAGCCGCTCGTCCGGCAGCGCACGCATTGCCCGAATTGCGTCTTCGTTTCCGCCGCACCAACAGCCGGCAAGTAGGAAGACAAGACCCAGGTGGAATAAAGCACGAGAGAGTTTCATAGCTGCCTGCCGCTGGAGTTAAGCCGTGCCGCAAAGCGGGGGCGGCTTGAATGAATTGTTAGACCTTAGCGTATCCAACTGATCGCTTGGCCGATATAACACGTGCCCGCAGGATAGGGAAACCGGGTTTGCATCTGAGACCGTTCCTGCTCGCTCGGACTCACCGACTCGACCAAGCGGCGCCACTTCGACGCTGATGCCTTGTCTACAGCAGTCAACCGACCCAGCGCAAAGGCAGGACACTGACTTTGGCATGACTTTGCAGAGTTGAAGCATCGTTCGCACGGCCAGACGCCATCAGTCCTGGCCGAACATCCGGCCCACGCTTCCCTGAATGTCGAAGATGTCCGAAACAGTGAAAAGCCCCACGCCTTGGGGCAGGTGCGCGTTATCCGGCGCGGTCTCCACGCAGGCCTTTACCAGTACGATCTGTCCGGCCGGGTCGGGCATGAACTTCATTCCCGCCACCGAATACTTCGACACGCTCTCGCTTCCGTCGTCATAGCGCTGCCCTTTGGCCCGTCTTCCAGTCAGTTCGGCCAAGCTAGGGACGTGGTCGAACACGGCGTCGTAGAACTCGATTATCGGGCTTTCATTGGGATTAACGCAGCCGTGCACGTAAGCGGCGTAGTAACGGCCGTCGAGCTGCATCGAGACGACGTCGGCGGCGCGATGGAAGCTCAGGCTGTCGGGATGACCGGGTGCGCGCTTGAGCGAGGCCGGCGCAGTACGCAAGAACATCGTTTTGATGGCGTCGCTCCTGCGATGGAAGTCGTCGCTGAGGGCGACTTTCGTATTCAGAGCGTCGATAGCCACGTCAGCGCGCGCCGCGATGGCGGCATCGGCGATGCCGTACTTGTGCAACAAGATTGCTAGCGCCACCGCGGTCTTGTCGCGATAGATCGGAGAGGCGGCATCCGCCCCAGCCTGCAGCACGCAGTTCCACCGACGCAGCAAGGGCACCAAGGCGTGGGCGGCCGGATCGGCAGCGATTGCACGATCGTACTTAGCGTAAGCGAGCGTGCTACCGAGCTGTCGCGCGATGTCTTCGTCCAGATTCTGCACTAATGTTCTGGCAGCGAGTTTGTCGAGAGCCTGCGCGTGGGTGACGTTGGTCATGCAGCTTGTCCAGTGCCTTCGAGTACCGATGAAATGCTGCTCATTGAAACTTGACCGGCATCTGAAGCTAGCGTGGGCCAACACCACCCCACCAAAGCGAACAGCTCTTTCCGTCGGCGAGAGCGCTTCATGCATAGGCATAGCCACGATTAGCCCCAGAGTCGTGGCGTAGCGCGGATTGTGGGCACGGCTTGGATAGCCCGCCAATCGGGTTTTGCCCAAACGAAACCATTAGTTACCGCGACATCACGGGCCGGCAGAGCGGGCAAAATTGCGGGTGTTGATCAGAGCCCCTTTCCTGCGCGCACACTGAGCATCCGGCTATTGAAATGGCGCTCTGACCCGATTCTATTTCCACATGGGCAGCGAGTTGTTGTCGACACAACCCGTACCCGCGACTCGGTTCCTTCACTGAAAGGCCAGCGTGAGGACGCGCAATGCATCGCGCGTTCGCCGATCGCTGAGGTTGCTGTAAAGCATCACGTCCTGCGAGCGAATCGCCGGCAGCGACAGGATCCCACTGACGTCGACCGTGCCCGGCGGCGCCGCGCGCCGTGCCAACAGCGCCACCGCGAGGCCGGCGACAGCGGCGGCACCCAGGATTGCGGCACCCTTGCCTACGAAGACTTCGCGCCATGCGACGCCGGCCCGGTCAAGCGCGCGTACCGCCTCGATGCGGATGCGGCACGACTCGCCTTGCGTCGCCAACGGCAGTGGCTGGCCGGTGCGCAGCTCCCAGCCGGCCGCCGCGAACCATGAAAAGGACTCCGCGAACACAACCTTGCCCCGCTTGCCGCGATCCTCGGGACGCAGCACCAGCACGGCGTCGAGCTCCCCGCGCTCCTGGCCTTGCATGAGTTCCTTGGTGCCGCCTATGCGCATCTCGACCAACAGGTTCGGATCGTGGTCGCGTATCTGCCGCAGCAGAAGCGGGAGTTCGCTGCCGACCAGTTGCTGGTTGATGCCGATCGCCAACCGGCGCTGCTCGGTCTCGAAGGCAGCGGCCGCGCGATCGTGCGACGACACCAGGTCGCGCGCCACGCCGAGAAACGCCAACCCCTCGACCGAAAGGCGAACATGCCGCGGTGTGCGTTCCAGCAAGCGGCGGCCGAGTTGTCCCTCCAGACGCTGCAGTTTGAGGCTGACTGCGGACTGGGTGGTGCCCAGCACATCGGCCGCGCGGGTGAAGCTGTGCAAGTCGGCCGCCAGCAGAAAGGCCCTGACCGCGTCCACGTCCATCGCTTTCATCTCGAATGATTCGATTTTTAAATGTCAGATATCTTTGTAAATGCATTCTTCATATCGATCAAGCGACTTAGGATGGGACGGTCGATCCCCAACCCATAAGGACTCACCGCGATGAAACCATTGACCGGCGCATTCGTCGCAATGCTGGCAGGACTGGCCGCGCGCGACGCGTCAGTTCCGACAAACGCCTTCCCGCTGCAAGGCACCTGGACCCTGGTCGCCGCGGACAAGGTCTTGCCGGATGGCAAGACGACGCGGGACTACGGCGAGCGCCCGAAGGGCAGGCTTGTCGTCGATACCAAGGGGCGGTATTCGCTGCAGATCTTCAAGTCCGAACGCCCGCGTTTCGCCAGCGACAGCAAGGCCGATGGCAGTGCCGACGAGTTCAGGTCCGCGGTCATGGGCAGCAGCACTCACTACGGCACGATGTCGATCGACGATCGGGCGGGGATGCTGCTGTTCTCGATCGAAGGCTCGTCCTTCCCGAACTGGGAAGGCACGACCCAGAAGCGCCAATACAAGTTGGATGGCGCAGAGCTGCGTTACAAGGTGCCGCCCCGGGCGGATGGAAGCATCCCGGTGTCGGTGTGGCAGCGGCTTGATTAAGCCTTCCCCCGTTTCCGTTCGGAGGCAATCGCGCCCTCGATTCATTCTTCAAGCGATGGAGTCGTCATGCCGCACTTCGTAGTCGACTGTTCCCAGGGAGTACTTGAGATTCATAACGAAGAATCGATAATCGCTCGGCTGCATCGAGTGGCGAGCTGTTCGGGGCTATTCGAGGAATCGGACATCAAGGTCCGCATACTCCCTTTTCGAATCTATGCTGTCGGGGGCGGACGAGAGGACTTCATCCACACCTTCGCTTGGATCATGCAGGGACGCAGTGTCGAGCAGCGCGCTGCCTTGTCGAAAGCCATCGTCAACGAGCTGGCCGAAATGTTCCCACTGCTTCCTCGCATTGCAGCGAACATCGCCGAGTTCGAGCAGGCGACCTATTTCAATCGCGCAATGATGCAACTGCCTGGTCCGCGTATGGCGCCGTTGGGCATGCCGATCGGCACCGATTGACGGATATTCCACCGCGCCGCGAAGCGGCTTCGGCTTGAATGACTGTCAGGCGACCGGCTCGTGCAATTTGCTGGCCGCCAGAAGCAGGAAGCGGCTGCTCACTTACCCAAGTCCGCCCGCACTTGCCACCAGAAGCTCAAGCCTATTCCGGCGACACCCAACGGGGCTGCGATGATCCACGCCAGAGTTTCACTTGGGATGGAGGCAAAAACGAGCCAGCACAGCGTGGCGGAAACGGCTATTCCGACATAGAGCCGCCATGACAAGAATAGATCCCCGAGCTCGAAGATATCCATTAGCGCCATTTTTCTCTCCCCTGCCGCCTAATGCCTTAATTGAGCCCCGCCACGAAGCGGCTTCGGCTTCGGCTTGAATGAATCGTTAGGAGTGATACCAGTTACCTGCCACCACTTCGTTTTTGGCGGAACAAGAGAAAAGCGACACCCAGGCCGCCCCCTAAGGCGAGAAAGAACCAGGTGAAAATGTCTCTATGGCCGGTAATGGCCAGAACCAGCCCAAGACCAAAAGAAAGTGCCGCAAACAACGGCTGGACAGCGCGCTGAGCGGACAATAGACCTATGTTGCGAATGGACGCCTGTTGCACCTTCGACAAAGACTCGGCGAATGGTCGGCAGCTCTCGGAACAAGCGAGACCTCGCTCGACTTGAACGGCGCATGTGCGACAGACACCCTTGCCGCAAGATTTGCAGACACCAACGGCCGCGGTGTTTTGGTGTGCGAAACATTCCATCCAATCACTCCTGACGCCTAGATTAAGCCGACCCTCAGCGCAAACAGAAAGGAGCCGGCGCAGCTGCAGATACGGCACGACTGCCGAAGCCGCGAGGTGGTTTTGGCTTGAGTGAACTACTAAACGGTAACTCGTACTGAGTCGTGCGAACGCGCTACTGCGGAATCAGCCATTAGTCATCAACGTCGCCCAAACCATGCCCTACATCCTTTGAGTCGCTCGTGCCTATGCGCGCAAGCCAGGCGCCCTCATCCGCCGCGTCCAACCTGCCCAGACTCCTCAGCTGTACTGCAGCCGCCGTACACAGGGCTGCGGACCCGAGCGCTAGCCAGTAGATCCATTTCGCGGAGGATGCGACCACTGGGTGAATCACGATCACCACCAAGCAGCAGATCAGAGTGACGGCGCCAACACAGAAAGCCGCTATCCAAAGCTTGCGGCCCGAGGCACTACCCTTCGTCGCTTTCACCGGATCAGGTTTCACCGATCTCTCCCCGCCGTCTGACGCCCGAATGAAGCCGAGCCGCGAAGCGGGTTCGGCTCGAATGAATTGTCAGCTGGCCGCCCTACTGTTCCCACAGTGTTTCCGATCCTTTCCACTCACCAAGGGTGAGGGTGATCTTCTTTTTGCTATCCGGGGACTCAAGCCCATCGAAGAAGAGATAGATCTTGTCGTCAACACAACCTGAAATGTGTATGCCCCCCAAGACCATCGACCCTAAGGTATTTTGGATCCAGGTCGGAAATCTCTTTTGGAATTGGATCCTTATCGAAGCTCATGATAATCGGATTTGATTTTTTCCGACTTGAATCAACGGATTCAATATATTGGTAGAGCGCAGCAAGCCTCTCTTTCGGCATCGCACGCATTTTGCGCACAGCGTCTTCGTTTCCGCCGCAGCCACAGCCGGCAAGAAGGAGGACAAGGCTTAGATGGAGCATGACACGAGAGAGTTTCATAGCTGCCTGTCGCCGGAATCAAGCCAAGCCGCGAAGCGGATTCGGCTCGAATGAATTATTAGACCTTAGCGTATCCAACTGATCGCTTGGCCGATATAGCACCTGCCCCGCCCACCAGGCGCCCACCCGTTGCGCCAGCCTCATTGCGAGGCCACGACAAGGAGATGGGGCAAATATCGGGCTGTTTCGGCCCAAAATCGGCCTTGCGCCTGCCCCCCCCGAAACCATCGGCTATTGCAATAACAACCAAAAATAAGGCGTTCTTCGCCTAGCCACAAGGGAGCAAAAAACGGTTTGGCGCGGTGCGAAGGTGGAGCCAGGGGAACCCGGTTCAGCCCCCCTTGACCGGCCGATGGGGGCGCCCGGAGTCCCGGGGAGGGCCAATGAAGGATGGCATCAGGCGGCTCGGACCGACACTTGCGCCCCCTCTCGTACAGCCCCAGCTCCGACGGGCTGCCGCTTCCCGCCCGAGGCGCATTCTCCCAGGCCATCGGCCTTACTGCTTGACAGGTTGATGGGTAGGGCTGGACCCTTCGCGGCATGAACATAGATATCGAAAAGCTCAGCCTGTCGGAACTGACGTCCCTTCTGATCGCCGCGGAGCAGCGAAGGCAGTTGATATCCAGCCGTCGCCCCATCGCCTTAGTGCGTCGAAACGTGATCGCACTCGCGGCCCAGCACGGTTATACGATCGAAGAACTCTATGGGGATCGGCCGGTAGTTGAGATTGCCGGCAAGAAGCGGGCGCCGCGCCGAAAGGCGAGCAAGGTTGCCGCCAAGTACCGCGACCCGGAGAACAAGCGCAATACCTGGTCGGGTCGTGGGCGGATGCCGCTGTGGCTGGTCAAGAAAACGAAGTATGGCCGGAGCGTCACCGACTTCCTGATCCCCGGCCTGGCAAAACCGACCGCGCGCAAGAGCAGTTCAATAGGCCAACGAACACTCGTCAAGCAGCGCTGACGCAGAATCCTCGAAGCCTGAGAAAGCTGCGCGGCTCCATTCGGCCTTTTATGGCCTAACAGCCGTGCCGCGATCGCGGCTCAGTCGATGCGCCAGCCCAGCAGCGTCGGTCGACCGTCAAAATCATAGACCTTTAGCGGCGCCCGTCGATCTCGACAATCCGGCGATGCCGCAGCCGCTCAGGCTTTGACCAGGCCAAGGTTTCGCAAGATTTTCCTATAGGCAGTGGATGCCATATCCGCGCCAAAGGATTGCTCGGAGTCGCTGGTCAGATCGATGTATCTGGGCCGTTGCCTTTCCACGACGGCAAGATCGTCCATCTGCACCTTTTGCGAGAATGCATTGACTTCCGCATCCGAGCCAAGCCTCAATGATTCATCGAACTGGATCGGATAAAACCAGACGCTCTGTTCCTCGCTGACGGGGCATGCGCAATTGAAGATGGTGAACAGCCCGTCCGGAAAATAAATGTCCAGAATGGCGATAAAAGGCGCATGTATTCTGTAGGCGCGACGCCAGGCGAAATCCTTTGGCGACGGGTGGTCGAATGGATAATTTCCAAGTGAACTGCTGTATTCAAAACCAAAGCCGCCGTCAAAGGATTCGACTTTATACGGCGGCATAGCCTCGGCAGTGCAATCGCTGAATGTCGTCCGATGTACGAATGGCAAGTGCGAAATATCCATGAAGCCTTCGACCTGTCGGCCAGCGGAAGCATTGACGTTCACCGGCGGCGCCACCACCAGCCGCTGGCTTTCACTCTCGCGCCCAAACCCAAGCTCATAGAATGCACCGGCTCCAAGGCTGGTCCACAGCAGCCCATGAGACTCAACGGCCGGATAGGAACAAAGATCGAACCTTTTCAAGTTCTGCACTTGGGGATGAGCTGGAATCCGGGTGCAGGCCCCCAGATGGGCGAATTGCAAGCCGTGGTAAGGGCATTGCAACCCCGCTTCATTCACAGCTCCTGCAGAGAGCGTTTCACCCCGATGCGGGCAGCGGTCATCTGCAACCACAACTTCACCTTGAATTTTATAGATCACCAGCGGCTTGCCAAGCAACACGGCCGCCAGCGGCTTACCTTCTTTCGTGGCTGCCTCGAGGTCCTGCAATCTGGCAACCGGGTAATAGAAATCCATGATGTTCTGTGAGTAGCTCATAAAGCCTCCGACTGATCCGTCAGTAACGCCTCGACAGCGTGCTGCTCGACGACAGGACGGGTTAACCCGGTTCGCGCACGGCGCGATATCCGGTCAGATAGGTCCCCCACCAGGCCTGCAGCAGAGGCAGGACGACCATCAGTCCCATCGCACGAACCTCGCCGCGGCCCCCGCCTCCGTCCAGCCATCCGATGGCTGCCACCACCGCTACCGCGCCTAGCGCACCGCTGACGCGTTGCACGATGTTGACCAGCGTGGCCGCGCCGCCGATGTCCTTTCGGTCCACCGCGGCATAGGCGGCCGCGGTGGTCGGATTGGTCGTCCAGGCCAACCCGATGCCGCGAACAAACATGAACATCGCCGCGATGTCGGACGGCACGGATAGCAGGGCAAATGGCGCCGCAGACACGGCCAGCATGGCGGCTCCGGCCAGGACCACCGGCCGCGGGCCGAAGCGGTCCACCAAGTGGCCGGCGAGATACAGCGCGGATGAGGTTCCGGCCCCCATGAAAACCAACATCATGCCGATTTGCGAGTAACTCATCTCTTGCTGGGCGTGGAAGTACAGCGGGAACAGTAAAAGCCCCCCGAACAGGTTTGCGCTGTTTCCCACGGCCAGCAGCGACGACGCGCGGAACTGGGGATTTCGCATCAGATCGAGCGCCAGCAGCGACGATGGGCTCGTGCGCGCCACCGCGATGAAGAGAGCCAGCAACATGGCGCCGCCGCCGATAAACAGCCAACCGTTTCCGGAAGGGTAGCGAGAGGTGATCTCCGACGCGCCGTACAGAGCCAAAGGCAGCCCGGTAACGATGAGGAAAAACTGTCCCAGAGGAAGTTTGAGGCCGTGCTGGGCCCTGCCCGCCGGCATCACCTTCGCCGCCCATACCGCGGCGATCGCTCCTAACGGCACGTTGATCCAGAACAGCCAGCGCCATGAGGCGACATCGACCAACCAGCCACCTATGCCCGGCCCGATGGCGGCGGCCAGGCTGATCAAGGTGCCGACCACGCCGAGGACGCGGCCGAGTTGGTCGCGCTCGGCGCCTCCTACCAGGATGGCGTGCCCGGTCGGCAGCAGGATTCCGGCAGCCAGCCCCTGGGCGATACGGGCGGCAATCAGCGCGTCGAGGCTGGCCGCAAACGCACAGCCTATCGAGGCCGCGATGAAGGCGGCCAGCGCGACGCCCCAGATCCGTCCATGCCCGAACCGGTGGCCGAACCATGTCGAGGTCGGCAGCGAAACGGCGATGGCGATGAGATAGCTGGTGATGACCCACTGCGCGTCTTCGAGGGGGGCATTCAGATCCGCTTGAACACAGACAAGAGCGAGCGCGGCGAGAGTGGCGTCCAGCATCACCAGCATGCCCCCCATGCCGGACACCAGGCCGATAGACCATACTCGTCGCGATACCTGTGAGGTGCTCATGGCACGGGGCTGCGCGAGACCGCCCTTGCGGACGGCACGCCGGCATCTGCAGCGATGAAGGGAATGTCTGCAGGTGCGTCAGCCTTGGCCTGAAGATCGGCCTTGTGCTCGAAGCCTGCCAACCACGCCAATGCCATCGCCAGAGCGAACGCGGCGGCGACGGCTGCCCTGCGAAGTCGCGTCGGCATGGTGCCGCCGTTGCGATGGATGATCTCCAATACATGGCGCGAAGCCACGCTGAGGGCCAGTACGGTGGCGATGGTAACGAACGCATGGCCGTTGGCTTTTATGGCGCCGCCAAAGTGATTGGACAGCATCAGGAAGACCACGGCGGGCAGGAGAAACGAGTGCTGGTTGCGTCGATCCCAGTACAGCTTCTTGATCGGGTCGAATCGCTCGCCCCGCATCACTGCGGCCATCGCCTCGCGCGTCGCCGGATAGAGATAACCCAGGATATTGACCGATACGGTTATTCCAAGCATCGCGCCGATCTGAATCATCGCGCCTTGCTGCGCGAACAGATTCGCGTAGAGCGATGTCCAGGCCAGAACATGGACGGCGCACGCGGCGTAATAGATGGCCTGGCGGTTCAGCGGGATGCGATTGACCGCCTCATTGATCAGCGGGGCACCAATGAATCCCGCCAGCGAAAGGGCGATTGCTGCGCGAGACGACAGCGACGGGTCGCTGGGGTCGAGCAGGTAGATCTGCGGTTGCCGGTAATAAATCAGGCTGAAAAGGATTAAGCCGGTGCCGAACAGCCAACGGATCAGATTGAAAGACAAGACCAGTCGTTCGAGATCGGATGCACTGGGATGAGTGATTCTTTCCGTTTTCCAGAACCCGAGGCTATGCGTGTCCCAGACCTCGACATCCGCCGCCGAGCTGAGGAATGGACGGGCCCTCATTACCAGCCTGCGCAGCCACAGCACAAAGCCCATCCAGGCGATAGCGGCAATGACATGCAGCCAGCGCACGATGTCGGTCATGAAATCGATCAAAGCATCCATCATGATGGCCTCCTCCGATTAATCAGGCAGGCGTCTTATCCTGCGGCGCCGGTGCCGCCCCACTTCGGTCTGCGCTGAAAATTCGACAGCAGTGGAGAGGTGCTGCTCATGCCGTCGACAGCCCCATTTGTCGTAACAGACGCCTGTAATAAACGGATGCGAGGTCCGCTGCGAAAGAGGCTTCGGCGGCCTCCAACGGAAGATGGCGCGGCTGCTGGTTCTCGACCATCAAACGGTCTTCCGCGAAGATGCGGGCGTTGAAATCCTTGACCGCCTCGTCGGTGCCGATTTCGAAATCGAAACACACCGGGGAGAACAGCACGCTACGATCGCTCGCCACCGGGCTGGCGCCGTTCAAGATATTCAAGCGCCCATTGGGGAAATGCACTGTCAGGTGGGCCAAGTATGGGACGCGAACGTCGAAGCTGCGACGCCAGACGAAGTCCTGCGCAGTCATTCCGCTGCCGACGGCGTAGTTCGAGACCGTGCTGCAGTAATCGAAACGCAAGCCGTCCTCGTCGACCTGGACGGAGTAAGCAGGCACGGCCGTGTTGGCAGGATCGGCAAACGTTGTGGTGTGCACGTGTGCGAAATGGGCCACGTCGATGAAGCCCTCTACTTGTCGCCCCGCACTGGCGGCGATCGGAACCGGATCGGGCGTCACTTTGCGGAATGCCGGATCGTCCCAGTCGGTGCTCAGTTCCGGAAACGGCGAAGGCGAAGTCCCAAGGCAGGTCCAGACCAATCCATAACGCTCCACGGCCGGGTAAGTAGAGAGCCGGAACTGCTGGGACGGGGTGAGATGGGGATGCGCCGGTATATCGGTGCAGCGCCCCTCCTGCCCGAATGCCAAGCCGTGGTAGGGGCATATCAAGGCGCCATCTCGATGCTGCCCCAAGCTAAGCCGCATACCGCGGTGCGGGCAACGATCGGCGGCCACCACGACGTCTTGGCCGGCCCGATACAGCACGAGGTCGGTTTCCAACAGCAATGCGCTGACGGGGCGTTCGCGAACGTCTTCACTGCGCGCTATCGGATACCAATAAGGGAGCAGCTCAGCGTGCATGTCCGGTTGCCCATTCAGTCACTGCCTTGCGCTCGTCGGGTTGCATATCCGTAGCGTTGCCGGGCGGCATGCGTTCGCTCTGCACTACAGCGGCGATCAGGCCGGCATAGAGCGGCATGGTTTCGGACGTGAAGACGATTCCGCGCGGAGCTGAGGCCATGCCAGGGAAGCTGGGTTGCGCGGCGTGGCAAACTGCGCAGCGCCGTTGAACGATCGCATCAGCGCGCAATGGCGCCGCATCCCTGGAGGCTGAGCTCGTAATCGAACTCGCGCTAGAGTGCTCGGGCGGGTGCGTGACCGGGTGCGCGGCACTGCTTGCCGAGACCTGTGTGCTGGCAGGAACGGCGACCGGTTTGGCCGGAGTACGCGGCAAAGCCATCCAGGTTATCCCCAGCGCGAGCGCCACGACCGCAGTCGCAGTGATCCAGCGGGGTTCGATCGGCGTGACCCCGCCATTGTGGTGGGTGGCGTCGAGGACCCATCGAGCAACCACGCTCACAGCCAATATGGTGGTGATGGTAAGGAAAGGGTGGCCGTTATCCCGGACGAGACTTCCCATGTGGCTGGAAAGCATCAGGAAGACGATCGCTAAAGTGATGTACGCATGGCGGCCTCGCCGATCCCAGTACTGCCTGTCGATGGGGTCCGGCTGCTCGCCCTTCAGCACCGCGTTATACGCCTTGCGCATCCTGGGATAGAGGTACCACAAGACATTGAAGGCAATCACTACGCCCAGCATGGCGCCGATCTGGATCATGGCGCCGTGCTGGGAGAACAGGTTCGCATACAGCCCCACCCAGGCGAGGAGATGAGCGATGGATGCGGTCATGTACAGAGTTTTGAAGTGCAGCGGTATGCGATTGACGAACTCGTTGAGCACAGGCGCGCCCACCAGGCCAAACAGCGAGGCTGCGATCGCTTCGCGGGCCGTCAGCGCAGCGATGCTCGGGTCGACCAAGTACGCCAGAGGTTGCCGATAGTAGATCAGGCAGAACAGCACGATGCCGGTGCCGACCAGCCAGCGAATCTGATTGAACGACCAAACCAGGCCGTCCAGCTCTTCGGCAGTCGGTGCTGCGACTTTCGAGGTCCGCCAGAACGACAGGCTGTGCGTGTCCCAGACCTCCATCTCGGACCGCTGATCCAGGAGCGGTTTGGATCGCAGCGTAAGACGCCTTATCCAAAGACCGGCACCCAGCCAAGCGAATGCAGAGAGTACATGCAGCCAACGGGCCACATCGGCCGTTAAGTCGAGCAATGCGCCTATCATCGCGGAATCTCCTAGCCTGCCTCCGGGCGGCTCAAGCGCGGCCCGGGCGCGCCGAGTGTTCGGCATGCGGACTTCACGCTCGGCCGGTGTGGCCACGGCGATAGACGCTCTGAAGCCCCGAGAAGCAGGGGCAACCATTCGAGCCGCTCGCAGCAGCTGCGCTGATTGTTTCGCAAACCCCCTCTCCTTTCCTTGCCAGGTCAGCGCGGCGAATGCGGTCCGTAACGTAACGCTATCGGACAGGACTCGGGCTACTTCTGTGCACACACCTCATAACGCCGGACGCTCACTATTTCTCACTACGCCATAAGCGACGACGGCGCGATGGCATCAGGGCGCACGAGGTTTACCGCTTCGATCAGCCCACAGTCGCGCGCGACCGCGTAGTCCGCCGCCGCCCAGAAAATCGGCAGCCAGCCGCGTGGAAACACGCGATTCAACTGGGAGCGCACTGCCCCATGTTCGGCGTAATCGGCACGCAATCGTTTCAGCCCTGCACAGCTGAGAAAGACCCCGTCGTTGCGGGACGCGAATCTCTCATGAGCAGGCGGCTCGCGAGCAATACTCTCAGGCATTACGTCCCGCCAATCGGTCGCGTACTGGCCGAAATCGGGAAGCTCCAGCAACGCGGAAAAGCGGTAGTTGCTCGTATACCAGCAGCTGCGTAGCAGACCCGAAACTTTGGCCATGTTGTATGCATGCGCCTGGCACAGGCTCATCCCCTCGGGGCGAGCGCGACCACTATGCGACAAAATGGCTTTCAGCCTGGCCGAGGCGTCCAGGCCCAGTCCTAGTTGCAGGCCCAGGCGCTCGATGGACGCATCGCGGTCCATATCGTCGAAGTACAGGCTGTGTACTTCGGCCGGCGCAAACGGGTGATAGCTGATGTGAATACCCATGAAGCGTTCCGTCCCTAGACTGACCGACCGCACGGCATGAACAATGGCTGCTGATTCATCAGCCGTTGACTTCCAGTATTTCAGCGCCCCCCAAGTTCGCAATGATGACGATGGTCCGCATCATCGAGTCCTTGTCGGGGTAGGACTCACCATGGGCCATCGGCTCCCCATTGCCGCCGACCAGCCGCCAGCGCCACTGCCCATCGGTCAGCGACCCGGCCAGAAACGCATTGGACAATGAGCGCTGCCCGCCCGGTTTCATGCCTTCCCGATAAACCTCGAAGTGCGGTTTGCCAGCCATGGCGCTCCCTCCCCCTGGTTACTGGGACAACGGCGCTCGACGCTCCTTGCGGCCAACGGTCACCGGAGGCGGCCGGGGCACATCGCCGGGGGCACTTAGGGCCCGCATCTGACCGAAGACGCGCAGGCCTTGCTGTTCGCGGCCATACAGCTCCTCGAAGTCGGACAAGAACTCAGGCGCGACCACCCGCGAATGTCGTTCGGTGCATCGCGGAATAGACGGCGGTGGTCGCCTGAGTCCAGGCCAGTCCGATGCCGCGGACTGTAGATGAAGATAAAGACCCCGGACTTCGGCTGGGTCTTACTTTGTCGATTTCGAAGGTTGAAGTTGTATCTGTTGCGACGGAACACCTGATGCATGGGGCAGCCCATGTTGATCAAGATTCGAGGCGACCTGGAAGTGCGACTGCATGCGCTCTCTTAATGTGCTTTGCCCCGAATCAGCCGTCGCTACACGTCGAAGCGCAACTACGATTTGCGCTTATGTTCAGATACCGCCCTTCGGGCTACGAATAGCATTGACTCGGTCTTAGAAGCTGATAGATGCTGGCCGTGAGAGCGCCTACCGAGGGATTAATGGACGTCAAGACCGTCGCAGCTGCAATAGCCCTTGCTGCCGTCACTTCTGGCTGCCAGTTTTCGGCAAGCACCTTGGTGAATCAGCACGCCACGCTGCCAACCGTTGATCGAATAGGCTCAGCGACTCAACCTAAATCAACCTCCGCCCCTGTCGATATAGAGAGCACGCTTGAATCGCTAAGTTATCTTGAAGCCAGAGCACTGCTACTCGAAGAAGGGTGGAGCCCGGTGGTTAGCAAGACCTGCAACGAAGACGTCGTGGGAAGCTACGAACTACAATGCGTAGCCAAGAAGATCAGCTCATGGTGCCATCTCTGCGCCGAGCTTCCAGAACTTCAGACATGCACATCGAATGGCTTGTGTGCGATGCAATTCTCGCTTCCTGGCACTGCGAAGAAGATTTCGATTGCAACTTATGGCGACATCGAAACATGGCGGGCTTCTCCTGAGAAGACGGACCTCATGATTCAGGGAGCGAAACTGACAGAAGGGAACTGACACGAGTGAAGATCATAGTGGCAGCCCCAGTTCCACAGTCGTCTTGAAATACGAATGCAACAAGCAGTAAACAGGGAAAGTTTATGAGCGATATCCATCTCAATGGAGTACCTATCGACGAGTTGATCGCACGAGCGCGCGATGCAGCGTTGGATCGTGATCTTGCCAACATTAACTGTTGCACATGCCGCGAACTCGGCCCTCTGCTGGGGGGGGGCGGGCTGCCAACCGCCCCTAAGTCCCAACCTAAGATAAGGCAGCCCGGGCCAACAGCCCCATCCCCCGCCTACACCCCTCAAGAGAATGAAGCGATGAACTTCAGAAAAGTGGCAGCGACTGTTGGGCTTGCTGCATTGGGCGCCGTAGCGTGCCAAGGAGAAACGACAGCGACCTCAAAAGAACCTGAAGCACGAGAGCAGTTTACCAAACAGCTCGTAGCCGAGAGTCGCAGCAAGCAGATAAGCCCCACAAATGTGGAGCAAGCAATTCGGTCGACGATGAGCGAGCAATACGGTGATTCCTTCGACTCTGGACTGGGTTGCTGGCGATATGCCTTGGAAGCGAACGGTGAGCGCTATGAGTACTGCATGGCGCCTCGCGGGCACCAACTCGTGGAAACCAGCCAAGGCCAAATGCTTTACTTCTTTGCGTCAAATCGCTCCGACATTAAGGACGATCCCAAATACCTTTACTCGTTGCCCGACTCCGGGGTCATGGGCGCCTTCGCGCTAAGGTTGAACTCTTCGTCCGCATGGACTTTGACGGCCGCGACCAAGGACCTGGATTTCGGCTCGATCGGCAACTGCGGTTGCGAATCCGCCAAGCTTGTGAAGCTAGGCCGGGAGTACTACGGCTGGATGTTTGTCAGCGGCGGCGTTTGGCAAGGGATCGCTTCACTGTCCCACAACCTGGTAGCTCCGCACAGGAAGGAGTTCGTCGACCTGAGCGAAATACCCATGCAAACCGAGAGCGATCAGGACTCGGAGTACAGGATCGAGATCGACGACTCTTCGGTCGATGAAGATCACTATCCGGTGATCGTGACCAAAGTTAGGCCGGGTGGCGATTCCGAGCGCACGAAAGTAGCCTTCGACCGCACCCGCTGGCGCTACTCGCTGCCTAAGTAGAGCACCTGGAGCTGGCGATCATTTTCATAAGGACTTGAGATGAGTCGGGAAGAAAACTGGGAACAGAACAAAGGACTCTTGGCTCAAGCGGCCACTGAGGCAGGTATTGACCCGGGCATAATGGCCCGGATCGCTGGATTTGAATCCGGATTCCGGACTGACGCACGGCCAGTTCATCGCAGGCCAGAACTGAACACGGTGCGGCAGTTCGATGGCGTTATGGCGATGTCCACTGGGTACGGCCTTGGTCAGTTCCTGGACGGCACCTGGAAGGAAATGATCAATGCGTACGGTGAAAAGTATGGTGTCGCCGACGCATCCAGAATGACGGACGCACAGACGAACGATCCGATATTACGGACCGATCCTGCCATCCAAGCCGCAATGCTCGCTGAGTTCACTCGAGAGAACATCGATAAGGGCGCCGCGTTAGGTGGGACCGACGCCGACGCAAATGTCTATGCTTTCCATAATCTTGGAGCAGGTGATGCAAAACGGTTCTTGAGGGCACTCGCTGAGAATCCTAGCCAGCCCGTCGACGGGATATTGTCCGGCCGTGTAATCAGGGGGAACCCTTCGCTTTATGGAGATGGCAGCCGAACCGTTGGCGAGGCCTATGGCATCATGGGCGGGTTGATGCGCCAGTACGAAGAATATGCGGTCGAGGCTGTTCAGATGACGACCGCGTTCAGAGGCGTGCCGTATGCCAATCCAGAGCACCGACCTCTGAATGCAGGTAGCAAGGGGCACTCAGTCAAGTCCTTGCAACAGGACTTGAATGCCATTGGTGCGACGGACGGTCGTGGTGGGCCGCTAGTTGCGGACGGCGCCTATGGCCACAACACCAGAGAAGCCGTTGGGAGATTTCAGCAACAGAACAATCTATCCGTGACGGGTAATGCGGACAGTGCAACACTCGCGGCTATCAGCGCCCAGGCTTCGGCGGTGCGGTCGTCGCCGAATATCCAAGACGTTGCACGGAAATTTCAACCTGCGGGCTTCCGCCAAGACTGGCTGCAGACCGACGAGAGCGGGCTGCCGAACTATCTGTACGCCGCCGCCGAGAAGCCCCGGCGCGACGATCCCCAACAGACCCGAGGCGCCCTAGCGGACGGTGCGCTGAAGATAGGCGAACGGGGTCCGGAGGTCACGAAGCTGCAGGAAAGCCTGATCCAGCTCGGCATCAACGATCACGTCAAACAGCCCGTCAAGGCAGACGGTGTATTCGGTCCCGACACGCAGCGGGCGGTGCAAGCCTTCCAGCTCTGGCACGGCATCGATCAGGTCAATGGCATAGCCGATCGCCAGACGATGGCTGCCATCAACACGCAGGCCGGTTTGGCGATCATCCAGCGGTCGGCCGATCAGGTGCACGGCGTGCCTGCGCGAGACTTCGTCGCCAACGTCGGTATCGCCGCGCGTATCGATCCGGAGGCGGCAGCCAATCCGCGCGACGTCGGCTATACGCCCGCCAGCGTTGTCGCGCCGGCTCCGGTGCAGCCCGCGCCGCTGACTCCCAAGGCAGAGCCCGTTGCGCCCGCGGTGGGGCCGACGACCGCGCCCGGCAGGTCCGAACCCACGGTCGACGCTGTTCGGTTGTCGCCGAGCGATCAAGCGATGTTCGCGAAGATACGCGGAAAGGTATCGACCGACATACCGGACGAAACAGTCGCAGCGGCGATGCTCGCGGCCAAGCGCAACGGCATACCCGACGCGGAGAGCATAGGACCGGTCGGCGTCGCCAATGGCACGCTTTGGGTAAGCGCACACACCCCGGGCTTTCATACCGGCGTCTCAGTCACCGCCCCCGCCCCACCCATGCAAGATACTCTGCGCGAAACGCAGTCTTTCAATCAGCAGCGCGATCAACAATTGTCGCAAGAGGCTGCGCAGCGCGGGCAGGACGATCCGAATCGCGGTCCGAGGATGTAGTTAGATCAACCTCACGCACAACCAGGCCACGACACCGCGCCTCATGGCGACGATAGGCCTTCGACACACCTGGCCGCCGCAACCGCAATTGAGACGGCCAGGAACAGCGCGGTTTCCATGAAGGCGTCGGGGGTCTGCAGGTCCCGCAGAAGAGTTCGCGGTCGGGCGTTCCATTAGAGACGAGCGTCCAGCGCGAGCCGCAACCGCGCCAAAACATCTGCGGCCAAAACTGTTCGACCTCGGGCAACGGGCCGGGCTCGTTTTCCGGGAGACCTCTGGTTATGGCTGGCGTGAGTTTACGGGGAGGCGACACAAAAAATCGGCGCCCACCAAGGGCGCCGAGTTGGGATGAGTTGGAGGGCAGGCAAAACGTCGCCCGCCCCCGGCTTTTTCGCTGCCGATCAGGGCAAGGTGTTCAAGGTCGCCCGCACCGGCCTTGAGAAGTTGAAACCATCGTGCCGGTCCCAATTGACCGACCAGGTCATGACGCCGCGGAAGCTGGGATAGGCCTGCTGGGGCCGGATGGTTCCGCAACTCTGCAGCCGCGTCAGGCAGTTCAGGGCATTGGCGATCGTGGCCGACGATGCCTGTCCGCTGTTGGCCGAGGACGGGCCCGAGGGCAGCCCGAGCGCCACCTGTTCCGGCCGCAGGCCGTTGAAGACGATGCCGGTGTTGTTGTTGGTCCTGAACCCCTCGATCAGCATCAGGCTGGCGCCGACCAGCATGTCGACCGATCCCTCGGGCAAGCCGTTCTGGCTGTACGGCGAATACAGCGCGCCGTTGTTGTAGTACTGCACGTGGATCAAGTCCAGCTCCTGGCGCAGTCCGTCGATGATCGGCAGATAGGCGCCCCAGATACCGCTGTACGCGACAAACCCGCCCTGGACATACGGGTGCTCGGGCGCCATCGACAGGTAGAACGACGGACCGATGCGCGTATTGAGCTGCTTGACCGCCGTGACCAGGTTGGTCTGCACGGCCGCCCCGTGGTAGACGCCCGCGCCGCTTTCCAGGTCGATGTCCACGCCGTCGAAACCGTAGTAGCGGATCAGGTCCTCCATGCTGTTGACGAAGTTCGCGACCTGGGTCGCGTTGTTCAGGGTCACCGTGCCGTTCTGGCCGCCCAGCGACAGTACGACCTTCTTGCCACGCGCACGCGCCGCGGCCACGTCGGCCCTGAACTGCGCTTCCGTTCCGGCGCCCGGATCGACCGTGAAGCTGACGGCGCCGTTACCCGCATCGTCGCCGAAGGCCACCACGATGACGTCGAAGTCGTTGGAGACCTGGCTGATCGGGATGGTCGGTCCGGAGGGATTGGTGAAGTTGTGCCAGTACCCCACCAGCGCATGGCGCGGCAAGGTGTTGTCACCGCCGGCGCTGGTGGTCGCGCTGATCTGCGTGCCTTGCGCCGAGGCGTTGCCGGCGTTGTCGCGGGCGCGCACGCGGAAGGTGTAGGCCGTGGACGCGGCCAGGCCGGTGTTGCTGAAGGACGTACCGGCAGGCGAGCCGACCAGCGCGCCATTGCGGTAGACGTCGTAGCCGGCGATGCCGCTGCCGCCTGCGTTGTCGGTGGAGGCGTTCCAGCTCAGGTTGACGCTCGACGAAGTTACCGACGTCGCGACCAGTCCGGCCGGCACGCTGGGTGCGGTGGTGTCGGGCGTGCCGGTGTTAACGGTGATGTTGGCCGTTGCGGAAGTAGTGGCGGCGCCCTCGTTGTCGGTGGCGACCGCAGTGATCGCGTAACTGCCTGCGGCCGCATTGGTCCAGGCCGCGCTGTAGGGGGGCGTGGCATCGATGCCCAGCGAGGTGCCGCCACGGAAGAACTGCACCTGGGCGACGGTGCCGTTGGCATCGGCTGCATTCGCCGTAGCGGTGATGGTGGCGCCTGCAGTGAAGCTCGCGCCGTTCGCCGGTGCGGTCAACGTGACCGTTGGCGGCTGGTTGCCGCCCGCGCTGCAGGCACCCAGATCCTGGTAGTAGCCGCAGCTGGGGCAGTGCGTGGGCGGTGTATTCCAGATCGACATAGTCGCCTGGTACAGCCGCCCCTGATAGACGAGCTTGCTGCCCGCGTTATAGATGGTGGCCGCGTTCCATTCGGCGATCCCCGTGCAACTGACGCTCTGCGCGTGCGCTGGCGACAGCGAGGCCGCCAGCCAAACGCCGGACAGCAAGATTCCTGCCAATCTGATGCTCATTAGGTGTGTTCTCCAGGTACCTGGTGGATAGGGAAGGAGGCGGGCGCGACGCGCCGACCTTTCAAGCCACGCGGCAAACCTGCTGCGCGCGGCTCTTCCCCCCAGAGAACAATGACAACGGTCGTGCGGTCAGTTGCTGACCGCGCAGTGCGCTGCATGCATGTGCAGCGCTATCGGACGCCGCCGACTGTGGTGGGCGGCGCCCCGCATGTCAAGCAGCCCCATTCCGATTAATGCGGTGCCCGTCACACCGCGAAACAGGCTGCCGTGCCGCGATGTGCGCACGCGCCTGAGCATGCTCGATCGGCATGACCTGAAGCGCCGGCACCGCATCGAGCGCAAGGCGACGTTGCGCGAGGCGGGTGCATCATGCGGGAAGCGTCCATCGATACCGACGCTATTGAATATCGAAGGGTCACAGGCGGCTCGATGGGCGTCGAGATGCGTGGCTTTAGCCGCCCATCAAGCAGATGCATAACGATCGTCGAATGAGTCCCTCTGGCACGACCACTGCCTTAATTCGCTTCGCAGTCCACCTGCGCCCGCAACTCGACAGGCAGATTCAATCCTGAGCACAACGATGGGGCCAGGCTGAGCCCCCCCCTGCTTTCCGCGGCTTGGGCTCGAGGGCACCGCGCGACCGCCACGCATCGCCCGGAAGCGAGAACGCTTCCGGGCCCTCGCCTTGCTTAATAGGTTAGATATTCCAGACGTTTCACGCCCAATTTCGTAGGGGATTCGTTCCGCTCGTCGGCACTGAAGCCTTTCCCACTCATGGTGTCCAGGTTGATCAGGAAGCTGAAGATACTCGGACCCGGACCGGTCTCTCCGTTGTCCCTGGGGTATTGCGCGTTGCCGTGGCAACCCATGCATCCACCCATCACCACCTTATCGACATTCTTAGGGAACCCCGCCTTCCCATTCACGCGCAGGATACTTGGTAGCCCGCGCTCGGCAACCAGGGTGAATTCCTTCTTGTCGGGGTGGGGATCCATGACTCCGCCCTTGAACAACTGGATACCAGGCTGGCTGCTCTCGACCACGATATTCGCCAGGTAATAGTCCTGGGTAAGCGGATCAGGCGTCTTCGGCGTTATGGAGCTGTCCTCGTTCGTGGGCAACACCTGGATCCCTACGAGACGATAGTATTGCCACACCGATTTCTCGAACCCGGGCGCTTTGGCCATGGCTTTCTGGACTTCATTGTTGACGTCAAAGACAGCGCTTGTCCCTACCGGTGGATTCTTCACCTTGATCGGACCCGAAAACCCGTGAGGCACGGTGAATTTGCCGGGAATGACATCGTAGCCGTTCGCACTATTTATCTCGCCCGCCAAGGGCAGCGCGACCAGGGTACGGCTGGATCCGGTATTGAGGATGGCCGACGGCCGCGTCCCTGGCGGTACCGAGGCATCGTATTGCATTTGGTCATAGAGGTTGACGACATACAACCCGGTGTCTTTGCTGTCTGGCGTGGTCAGGCTGTCCACCTGTTCGAAGGTGGTGTAGACGAACGCCGGGTAGTTCTCCATCTT
>NZ_CP013141.1:4818802-4870897 GCF_001442535.1 Lysobacter antibioticus
CACGATCAGGCGGCGCCCGAGCGCGGCGACCGCGAGCGCGGCCGGCAGCACGCCGTCGATGGCGCGCAGCTCGCCGGTCAGGCCGAGTTCGCCGAGGAACTCGTACTCGTTGAGCGCTTCCAACGGGATCTGCCCGCTCGCGGCGAGGATGCCCAGGGCGATGGCGAGGTCGTAGCGGCCGCCGTCCTTGGGCAGGTCGGCTGGGGCCAGGTTGACGGTGATGCGCCGCTGCGGAAATTCGAACTGCGCGCATTGGATCGCGGCACGGACGCGGTCCTTGGCTTCGCGCACCGCCGCTTCGGGCAGGCCGACGATCGACATGCTCGGCAAGCCGCCGCCGAGGTGGACCTCGACCCGGACCGCGGGCGCACGGACGCCCGATCGCGCACGGCTGTGCACGAGTGCCAGGTTCATGGCGGGGCTCAGTGCTGGGGCGTGGAAGCGTTGTCGAGTTGCGCTTCGAGCTCGGCGACGGTGCGCTGGAGTTCGTCGAGCTTCTCGCGGGTACGCAGCAATACCGCGCGCTGGACTTCGAATTCCTCGCGGGTGACCAGCTCGAGCTTGGACAGGCCGGTCTGGAGTACGGACTTGAAGTTCTGTTGCATTTCCTCGCGGCCTTCGCGCAAGCCGGCGGGAACCAGAGAGCTGAGGCGGCGGGCGAGGTCGTCGATGTAGTTCAGGTCGATCATGTGGGGAAAGCTCCTCCGGCAATGGGGTCAGCTTGACCGCCGGACCGGGACCTCGCCGTCGGCCGGGGCCGTGGCGGGTTGTCGGAAAAGTCCGAAGTGGATGACGCGGTCACTACATCACGGCGCCCGCGAGGCCCGCAAGCGCTTTGTCCTCATCGTCCAACGGAGCACGCGGAGGCGGTGTGAACGGCGTCCGACGAGCGGCGTGACCCGCGTCGGACCTAGGTCGCGACCGCCTGGCACGTTATCCTGCGCGGGATTGCAAGGAGATCGACGATGAAGATGGTCATGGCGGTGATCAAGCCGTTCAAGCTCGACGACGTGCGCGAGGCGCTGGCCGAGGCCGGCGTGGCCGGCATCACCGCGACCGAGGTCAAGGGCTTCGGGCGCCAGAAGGGGCATACCGAGCTGTACCGCGGGGCCGAGTACGTGGTCGATTTCCTGCCCAAGATCAAGCTGGAAGTCGCGGTGACCGACGATCAGGTCGACACCGTGGTCGAGGCGATCATGAAGGCGGCCGGCACCGGCAAGATCGGCGACGGCAAGATCTTCGTCTGGGACCTCGAACGCGCGGTGCGCATCCGCACCGGCGAGATGGACGGCGACGCGCTTTGATCGAACGCCGGCCGGCGCTGCCGGCGCGGCCCGATCCTGCGGCCGCCGCGGCCGCGAATGCCGCCTGGGCCGTGAACGCGGCCCGGGCATGAATGCAGCGACGATCGTTCAAGCCCGAGCTTAGCGGCCTCGAACGGGCCGGCGCGCCTGCGTCGATGCGGCGGCGGCCTCGCCCTGATCGAGAAAGGTCTGCAGCGCCGGAGCGCGCGGGCGATTGACCAGTTCCAGACGATAGAGCGGGCGCGTCATCGATGCGTCTTCGTCGAGCTTGATCGTGCGCACGCGCCGCATCGTCACCAGGTCGGCGACCACGGTTTCCGGCAACAAGGCGATGCCGGCGTCGGCGGCGACGGCGTACGCGATCGCTTCGTTGCTGCCGATCTCGATCACCCGCGTCGGCTCGATGCCGCGCGCGGCGAACAGCGACTGCGCGACTTGGCGCGTGCCCGAGCCCTGTTCGCGCACCAACCAGGTCTGGCGCGAGAGCTCGGCGAGCGAGGGGCGGCGCTTGGCGCCCAGCGTGCTGTCGGTGGCGGCGACCAGGCGCAACGGCTCGCTGCGCCACAGGCTGGACTGGATGCGCGCATCCTCGACCGCGCCTTCGACGAAACCGACGTCGACCCGGCAATCGACCACCGCGCGGCTGATCTGCTCGGTGTTGCCGACCACCAATTCCACCGTCAGCCCGGCATGGCGCCGGACGAACGGGCCGAGGCTCTGCGGCAGCCAATACGCCGCGACGGTGGTGCTGGCGCCGATGCGCAGACTGCCCTGGCGCAGTTCGACGCGATCGCGCACGTCTTCGCTGGCGATACGTTCCAGGGCGAAGATCGCCCGCGCGTGCTCGAACACCGCAGAGCCGTGATCGGTCAGCTGCACCCCGCGCACCGCCTTGGCTTCGGCGCCGCTGCGTTCGATCAGGGGCAGGTCGAGCTGGTGTTCGAGCTCGCGCACCGCCTTCGACACCGCCGACTGGCTGACGAACAAGGCCTCGGCCGCGCGCGAAAAGCTCTGCTGTTCGACCACGGTCAGGAACACGCGCAGCAGGTGCAGGTTCATGGCATGAGCTCAATTCATAGATGTTTGAATTATATGTATTGGACTCCCCGGGTGCGCGGGCCTACCTTGGCGCCGCTGTCGATCCGCCGCCACCCTGGAGTCCCCTGCCGTGTCCGTCCTGAACCCGTCTTCGTCCGCCGCCTCCCCGCAACCGGGTCTGACCCGCTCGCGGGGGTTCTGGCCCGGGTTGGCGCTGGCGGCGGCGATCGCGGGCGCGGCGATGGCGCTGGCCTCGCTGCCGGCCCTGCAGGCCTGGGGCTTGAGCGCACTGACCTTGGCCATCGTGCTCGGCATCGCCGTCGGCAATACCGCTTTCCCCGCGTTCGCGGCCGCCGCCGGCAGCGGTGTGGATTTCAGCAAGGGCACGCTGCTGCGGCTCGGCATCGTGCTGTACGGCTTCCGCGTGACCTTCCAGGAGATCGCCGGGGTCGGCGTGGCCGGCCTGGCGATCGACGCGGTCGTGGTGGCCGGTGTGTTCGGCCTGGCGACCTGGCTGGGCACGCGTTGGCTCAAGCTCGATCGCGAGACCTCGATGCTGATCGGCGCCGGCAGCGCCATCTGCGGCGCGGCAGCGGTGATGGCGGCCGAGCCGGTGGTGCGCGCACAGGCGCACAAGGTGTCGGTCGCGGTCGCCACCGTGGTGGTGTTCGGCACGCTCGGCATGTTCGTCTATCCGATGCTGTACCCCTATCTCGGCCTCAGCGAACACGCTTACGGCGTGTATGCCGGCTCGACCATCCACGAAGTCGCCCAGGTCGTCGTCGCCGGCCGCGCGGTCGGCGAGTCGGCCGCCTCGGCGGCGGTGATCGAGAAGATGCTGCGGGTGATGCTGTTGGCGCCGTTCCTGTTGCTGCTGTCGTCGCGGATGGGCGCCGCGCCGGGCGCGGCCAAGTCGAAGATCGTCGTGCCGTGGTTCGCGCTCTGGTTCGTCGCGGTCAGCGGCTTCAACTCGCTGCAGTTGTTGCCGGCGCCGTGGAAGGCGGCGATCGTGCAGATCGACACCGTGCTGTTGGCGATGGCGATGGCCGCACTGGGCCTGCGTACTCACGTCGGCGCGATCCGCCAGGCCGGCCCGAAGCCGATGCTGCTCGCGGCGGTGCTGTTCGGCGTGCTGACCATCGGCGGTTACGGCTTGAACGTCGGCGTGGCGAAGCTGTTCGGTGGCGCGGGCTGACCCTCATGTCGAGCCGATACACGCATGCGATCGTGCATGCGCGTGTCGCCGCTGTGTTCGTCGCGGCTGAAGACATTCGCCTGGTCGAGGCCGGCTTCGATCGGTCTCGATCCGACGCTGCCGACGCAAACGTTCGGATAAGCGTGGCCTGACTGCGTCCCGAGTGCCCAGGTGCGGCCATGCCTGCGCGAGGCTCCGTGGTTTCCGTCGTCCCTGCACTCTCGCCGTCTGCATCCAGACGAAATCGGCTCGCGCATCCGCGACGAAGTTGGCGACGCATCTCGACGACGATGAAAGCCGCGATCGAATCGCATACGGCGAGATCGCCAGCGTGCTGCTCGAAATGTGCTGAATAACACTCGCATCGTTCAGTTCTATTCGATTCGAGGTCGAGCTGGGTCAGCAGGTGACGCGTCGCGTCAACTATCCGGCAGTGGCGTCAAGTGTGCTTTTTAGCGCTCAAGAGCGAACGGGCTGTCCATGGTTACCGCTCCACGGCTGGCACGAAATTTGTGACGCAGTTAGGAATATGGAGCGGATCGATCAATGGATGAAGTGTGCTACTGCGTCTTGGCCCGTATGGCCGGGCTGTCAGGCGCAATACGAACAGCGCAAGCGTATTCGTAGCGCGCGGTCGCGCACCTGTCGCGCCGCAACGGCCGGCGTCATAACCCCTCGCGATCTCTGTCGATTCCATTGCGTCGGTCCCCGCGCATCGTTTTCGCGTGCGCGACGAACGGGGCCAGGCCTATCTGAAGCAACGGGAGCGGTGCAGTGAAGTCGCAAGAATCTCCGGGCCGTCAGCGGCCGTCGCGCCTGTGGTTCGCATGTTTGTTGAGCGGCGCAGTGGCTACGGCGGGCGCGCAAACCTCCGACCCGGCCGAGCGCGAACTTTCGCGCCAACGCGAGCGCGAGCGCGCTTTGCGCGAACAGCAGGAGACGCGGCCGGACGTGCGCCTGGATAAGCGCACCGACTCGGTCGCCGAGCGTTTACCTGCCGACGAGTCGCCGTGTTTCCCGATTCGCGAATTGCGGCTCGCAGGCGAGCAGGCGTCGCATTTTCGATGGGCGCTGAAGGCGGCCGATGGCGACTCCGATGGATGGGCGGGGCGTTGCCTCGGTGTCCAAGGCGTCAACGTGCTGATGAAGCGGGTACAGAACGCGATCATCGCTCGCGGCTACGTCACCACCCGCGTGTTGGCGCCGCCGCAGGACCTCAGCAGCGGCATCCTGGCCTTGACCGTGGTGCCGGGACGGGTCAGCGCACTGCGTTTCTCCGACGGCAGCGGCCCGCGCGCCAGGCTGTCGAACGCCGTGCCGGCGCAGCCGGGCGAGTTGCTGAATCTGCGCGACATCGAGCAAGGCCTGGAGAACTTCCAGCGCGTTCCCACGGTGACCGCGGACATCCAGATCGCGCCGACGGCCGCGGCAAACGCCGCGCCCGGCCAGAGCGACTTGGTCGTCGCCTGGCAACAGCGTTCGCCGTTCCGGGCCAATCTGGGCCTGGACGACGCCGGCAGCGAGGCTACCGGCAAGCTGCAGGCGAACGCGACCCTGTCGATCGACCACGGCCTGGCCTGGAACGACTTGTTCTACGTCAACCTCGGCCACAGCGTCTTCAACGGCAGCGGCAAGGGCACGTCCAGTTGGACCGCGCACTACGACTTGCCGTTCGGCTACTGGATGCTGGGCGCGACCGCGAGCGGCTACGACTATCGCCAGACCGTGGCCGGTGCCAGCCAGGACTACCGCTACAGCGGCTCCAGCCAAAACGCCGAACTGCGCGTGGCGCGGCTGTTGTTCCGCAATGCCCACAGCAAGTTCGGCGTGTACGCGCGCGGCTGGTGGCGCCAGTCCGACAACTTCATCGACGACACCGAGATCGAAGTGCAGCGCCGGCGCAATGCCGGTTGGGAAGCGGGCTTGACCTACAAGCGCTTCATCGGCAAGGCCATCGTCGACGCCAACCTGTCCTATCGGCGCGGCACCGGCGCCTTCGATGCGCTGCCCGCGCCGGAGCAGCCGTTCGGCGAAGGCACCTCGCGCATGAAGCTGATCGCCGCCGAGTTGCAGCTGAGCGTGCCGTGGCAGATCGGCGAACAGCGCCTGCGTTACACCGGCAGCTGGCGCGGGCAGTGGAACCGCACGCCGTTGGTGCCGCAGGACCGCTTCGCGATCGGCGGGCGCTACACCGTGCGCGGCTTCGACGGCGAGGTCGCTCTGAGCGGCGAACGCGGCTGGCTGTTGCGCAACGAATTCGCCTGGTCGCTGGGTGGCGCCCACGAGGCCTACCTCGGCGCCGACTACGGTCACATCGGCGGCCCCAGCGCGGCGTGGCAATCCGGGGACCACCTCGCCGGTGCCGTGCTCGGCCTGCGCGGGCGTTGGCGGCGGCTGAGTTGGGACGGCTTCGTCGGCGCGCCCCTGTCGGCACCGCGCGGATATCCCACTGCTTACACCACCGCCGGTTTCAACCTCGCCTGGTCGTACTGACCGGCAAGCCGTCGCGTCGCGCAGGCCTGCGCGGCGAAGGCGGTCGACTTTCCCCTGATCTACGCAGCACCGCAGCCAAGGAAGCACGTCATGAACCGCATCTACCGTCTGGTCTTCAATTGCGCCCTCGGCGTCTGGCAAGTCGCCTCGGAACTGGTGCGCTCGCCGAGCGGCGGCAGCGCCGGCGGTGGCCGTGCCGCTGCGCCGGGCCTGCGGTCGATGACCTGCGCGTTGTGGATAGCGATGGGCTTCGCGACGACCTTGCCGGCCTTCGCCCAGGTGGTGGCCGACCCGAATGCGCCAGGCAATCAGCGGCCGACCGTACTGCAGGCACCGAACGGCGTGCCGCTGGTCAATATCCAGACGCCGAGCGCGGCGGGCGTGTCGCGCAACACCTACAGCCAGTTCGATGTGAATCGCGAAGGCGCGATCCTCAACAACTCGCGCAGCAATGTGCAGACCCAACTCGGCGGCTGGGTGCAGGGCAACCCCTGGCTCGCCGGCGGCGGCGCGCGGGTCATCCTCAACGAGGTCAACAGCGCCAATCCCAGTCATTTGAACGGCTACGTCGAAGTCGCCGGGCCGCGCGCCGAGGTGGTGATCGCCAATCCGGCCGGCATCCAGGTCGACGGCGGCGGCTTCATCAACACCAGCCGCGCGACCCTGACCACCGGCGCGCCGATGCTCGCCAGCGGCAATCTCGACGGCTATCGCGTCGAAGCCGGCGCGATCCGTATCGGCGGCGCCGGTCTCGATGCGAGTGCCACCGACTACACCGACCTGATCGCGCGCTCGCTGGAGGTCAACGCCGGGGTCTGGGCGCAGCAGTTGCGGGTCACCGCCGGCGCCAACACGGTCAGTGCCGACCACGCGAGCATCGTGGCCGGGCAAGGCGGCGGTGCGACGCCTGCGTTCGCTCTCGATGTCGGCGCGCTCGGCGGCATGTATGCCGGCAAGATCGCCCTGATCGGCACCGAGCACGGCCTGGGCGTGCGCAATGCCGGCGCGATCGGCGCGCAGGCGGGCGAACTGACTCTCAGCGCCGACGGCCGGCTCAGCAACAGTGGCCAGATCCAGGCGCAGAGCAATGCCGCATTCGACCTCAGCGGCGGCGTCGCCAATGCCGGCACGATCAGCGCCGGTCAGGAACTGCGCATCGGCACCGCGCAGGACCTGGACAACAGCGGCGGCACGCTCAACGCGCGCCGCCTCGACCTCAGCGCGCAGAGCCTGGTCAATCGCGAAGGTTCGATCGAACAGACCGGGCTGCAGGCCCTGCGATTGGATGCCGGCGCGCTGAGCAATCGCGATGGCGGCCGTATCGGCCTCGCCGAGCTGTCCGCTGGTGGCGGCGGTTCCACGGGCTCCGGCGGCACGGGCGCGGGCGGCGGCAGCGGCACGGCGCCGCCGAGCGATCCCAGCGCACCGACGGTGGCACCGCCGCCGGTCGTGCCGCTGGCCGACGGTGTGCTGCGCATCGGCGGGCTGTTGAACAACGACGCCGGCGCGATCGTCGCCGCCAGCGGCATCGCTTTGAACACGAACAGCGGTTTGAACAACGACGGCGGCGAACTCGGCCTGGCCTCGTTGACCGTCGCGGCCGGCGACCTCAGCAATCGCGGCGGCACCCTGGCGGTGCAGGGCGGCGCGCAACTGCAACTCGGCACGCTCGCCAACGATGCCGGCCGCCTCAGTGTCGGCGGTGCGCTCGGCCTCAACGCACAGACCTTCAGCAACCGCAGCGGCGAGTTGCTGCACGGCGGCAGCGATGCCGTTCACTGGCAGGTCGCGGGCTTGCTCGATAACAGCTACGGCCGTTTGGCGACGAATGCCGCGCAGTTCCAGCTCGACGCCGGCAGCCTGATCAACGAACAAGGCCGGATCGAGCACGCCGGCAGCGCCGGTATGGGGTTGAACACGGGCGATTTGCGCGGCCCCGGCGGGCAGATCGCCACGGCCGGTGCGCTGCAGCTCACGGCGGGCGTCGTTGATCACCGCGGCGCGACATTGAGCGCGAACAGCCTGAACGTCGCCGCCAGTCAGTTCGACAACCGCGGCGGCACGATCCAGTCCGGTGCTGCCGGCTCGTTCACGGTCGCCAGCCGGCTCGACAACGACGGCGGTAAGGTCGCGACCCAGGGCGACCTGAGCATCGTCACCGACAGCCTCGGCAATGCCGGCGGCACGCTGCACTCGGCCGGCAGCGGCACGACTTCGATTCAAGCCGGTAGCGTGCAGGGGGCGGGCGGCACCATCGGCAGCAACGGCAGCCTGCTGCTGCGCGGCCAGAACGTCGATCTCAGCGCCGGCACCACCTTCGCGCGCAGCGTCGACATCGTCGTCGACACCTTGTCGACCGCGCGCGGCAGCTTGCAATCGGCCAGCAGCTTGGCGATCGCGGCGTCGAGCACGCTCGACAACGCCGGCGGCCGCATCGCCAGCAACGGCGACACCACGCTGAGCACCGCCCTGCTCGATAACCAAGCCGGCACGATCGAACATGCCGGCACCGGTACGCTGGCGATCCAAGCAGCCACTTTGAACGGTGCCGGCGGCACCATCGGCGGCAACGGCGTATTGGACCTGCGCGGCGGCGCTGTCGATCTCAGCGGTGGCCAGACCTATGCGCGCCAGATCGGCATTCAGGCCGGCGCGCTGAATCACGCCGGCGGCACGATGCAGGCCGGCGATACCGCAACGCTCAGCATCCGCGACAGCCTCGACAACAACCAGGGCCGCATCGCGGCGAGCGGCGACACGCGTGTGCAGGCCACCACCCTGCTCAATCGCGGCGGCACGATCGAGCACGCCGGCACCGGCACGCTCGCTGTGCAGGCCGTCGCCATCGACGGCGCCGGCGGCAAGATCGCCAGCAACGGTCAGCTGAACATCGACGCGCAATCGGTCGATCTGCGCGGCGGCGACACTTACGGCCAACGCGTCGACTTGCAGGCGGTCGACCTGATCACCGCCGGCGGCAAGCTCAGCGCCGGCGAAAGCGCGCTGCTCGACGTGCAAGCTACGCTCGACAACGCCGCCGGCCGCATCGCCAGTGGCGGCGATCTGCAGGTGCAGGCGGGTAACCTCGGCAACCAGGCTGGCTTGATCGCCAGCACCACCGCGATGCAGGTCACCACCGGCGCGCTCGACAACCGCCAGGGCCAGATACAGAGCGGCGCGACGGCCGCACTGTCGGTCGCCGGTGCGCTCGACAACAGCGCCGGCAGCATCGTCGCCCAACAGGCGCTCGGCATCGCCGCGGCCAGCCTGGACAACGACAGCGGCGTGCTGGCTTCGATCGACGACGCGGTCGCACTCGACATCGCCGGCGCCTTCTCCAACATCGGCGGGCGAATCCAGTCGGGTACCGCGATCAACCTGAATTCGCAGGGCCTGGACAACAGCGGTGGCGACATCGCCGGCGCCACGGTCGCGATCGATGCCGGCAACGGCGCACTCGACAACGACGGCGGCCGCATCGCCGGCGCGCAGACGCTGCGTATCGACAGCGGCGCCTTGAGCAACGACGCCGGCCTGATCCATGCCGGCACCGCGTTGGCCATCGACACCCGCGGTCAAGCGCTCAACAACGCCAACAGCGGCAGCGACAAGGGCATCAGCAGCGGCGGCATCTTGCAGGTAAGCGCGGGCGCGCTCAGCAACAGCGCCGGCACCGTCTATGCCGGCGGCGCCGCCACGCTGCAGGCCACGAGCATCGTCAACCGCGGCCAGATCGGTGGCCGCGACACGCTGACGCTCACGGCCGGCGGCATCGACAACCGCGGCGGCCAGATCCAGGCGCTGGGCGATACCCGCCTCGATGCCGGTGCCGGCCTCATCGACAACCAGACCGGCTTGATCGGCTCGGCGGCGCAGTTGAGCCTGAGCGCGGCCAGCCTGGACAATCGCAACACCCTCGGCGCCAACCAGGGCGTGGTCGGCGGCAATGTCACGGTCAGTGCCGACAGCGTCGACAACTCGGCCGGCGTGCTCAGCGCCGACCAGACCTTGCTGCTGCAAGGCAGCGGCGCGGTCGCCAACGTCGGCGGCCAGATCAGCGCCGGCGGCACGGTCGACATCCGCGATGCCGGCAATACCCGCACCCTCGACAACAACGGCGGCAGCATCGCCGCCGGCGAACTGCTGACCCTGCAACTCAAGCGTCTCGACGGCATCGGCAGTCTGCAGTCGGGTCTGGATGCGACGATCGCGCTCGTCGACGGTTTCGACCATCAGGGCACGATCCTGGCCAATCGGGACTTGTCGCTATCGACCCAGGGCGACCTGCGTAACGCCGGCAAGATCGGCGCCGGCGGCGATCTGGCACTGAGCGCGAACGCGCTCGACAATACCGCCAGCGGCGAGATCAGCGCTGCCGGCGGCAGTGCGCACATCAGCGTCGCCACCACCGTGACCAATCGCGGTCTGATCGACAGCGCCGACACCCGCATCGACGCGGCGCGCATCGACAACCTTGGCACCGGCCGCCTCTACGGCGACCATCTCGCCCTCGGTGCCGGCGAGATCAACAACCTGGAGGAGACCATCGCCGGTGTCACCCGCGCCGGCACCATCGCCGCGCGCGAGCGCCTCGACATCGGTGCCGGCGTACTCAACAACCGCCGCGAAGGCCTGATCTACAGCGGCGGCGACGCCGCCATCGGTGGCGCGCTCGACGGCGCCGGCCTCGCCACCGGCACCGCCAACGCGGTCAACAACACCAGCGCGATCATCGATGTCGCGGGCGCGCTGTCGATCGACGCCACCGCCATTGCCAACGTGCGCGAGAACGTCTCGATCACTCAGTCCACCGCGACTCGCGCACCGGTGCGCCTGGACCAGCCGCAATGGCGCAACAACGGCAGCAACGCCACCCTCGACATCCGCAGCAGCAGCAACTACACCGCTTATGAGGTGTATTACCTCGACCCGAACGACATCTTGTCGGACACGCCCTACATCACCCCGGATGGGGTCATGCTGCGCAAGGCGGTGGTGCGGCTGACCGCGCAGACCAGCGCCTACTACTTCGCCCGCGGCGGCATGTACGCCGCGCTCGGCGAGCGCTCGCGCCTGGGCGGCGTCGACGGCACGGTGACGATCTACTACATCGGCCGCCAGGACGCGCAGTCCAATCCCGACCAGGGCGGCAGCGACGATCCCTTCGCCGAACTGTCGCAGCCGCAGCCGGGTTCGCCGGGGTTCGTCTACCAGAGCGATAACCTGGCGTACTCCAACGCCTACGGCACCTGCACCAGCAACTGCGTGCAGTTGTGGACCTCGTACGACTACGACGACCCCGACCACACCCTGCTGGTGCCGCAGGGCACCGGCGGCGGCAGTCTCGGCGACAACGAGGAATACCGCATCGCCACCCAGACCGTCACCGAGGACACGATCGCACCGGGCATCGGCAGCGACGCGGTGATCCGCTCGGGCGGCGCGATGTCGTTGCGTGTCGACGATCTGACCAACCGCTACGGCCAGATCGCCGCCGGCGGCGATCTCTCCATCACCGGCCACGGCGGCGCCAGCCAGGTCACCAACATCGGCCAGACGCTATATCGCAGCTACGACTTCAACAACGTCAGCCACGGCTACAACGGCACCACCCGCGCCTGGTCCAACCCATCCTTGTCCGAGCAGATCGGCCAACTCGGCGGCTCGATCACCAGCAACGGCACCCTGACGATCGACACCGGCGACCTCAGCAACCTCAACCTCGGTCGCAATGCGCCCGGCGTGGTCGACCCGTCGGTGCTGCTCAACCTCAATGCAGGCTCGGCGAGCAATGCCGGCGGCGGCAGCAGCTTCGTGCTGCAGCCCGGTGCCGCCGCGATCGAAGTCGCCGCCAGCCCGGCGTCGAACGCCTCGGGCGCGTCGGGCGGCGCGGTGGCCGGCGGCGCGGCGAATGCGCCCGCGACCATCCGCACCTTGCCGGCGAACTTCGGCTTACCGAGCAGCAGCCTGTTCCGTCTTACCCTTAACGGCGGCGGCTACCTGGTCGAAACCGATTCGCGTTTCGCCAACTACCGCAACTGGCTCGGTTCGGACTATCTGCTCGGCTTGCTCGGCGCCGACCCGGCGAACCAGCACAAGCGCCTGGGCGACGGCTATTACGAGCAACGCCTGGTCCGCGACCAGATCGCCCAGCTCACCGGCCGCCGTTTCCTCGACGGCTACGCCAGCGACGAAGACCAGTTCCGCGCCTTGATGAACTCCGGCGCCCTGTTCGCGCAGCAGTTCGGCCTGCGCCCGGGCATCGCCCTGACCGCGGCGCAGATGGCGCAACTGACCAGCGACATCGTCTGGCTGGTCGAGCAGACCGTCACCTTGCCCGACGGCACGCGCACCACCGTGCTGGCGCCGCAGGTGTACGTGCGCGTGCGCAACGGCGACCTGCACCGCGACGGCACCCTGCTGGCCGGCGACGCCACCCGGCTCAAACTGCAGGGCGACCTGGTCAACGGCGGCCGCATCGCCGGCCGCACCGCGGTCGCGATCACCGCGCAAAACATCAGCAACCTCGGCGGCCTGATCCAGGGCGGCGACGTCGCCGTGCGCGCGCAACGCGACCTGATCAACCGCGGCGGCGTCATCCAGGGCACTGACCGCCTGGTCGTCAGCGCCGGCCGCGACCTGATCGTCGAAGGCACCAAGGACTACGCCCCCGATCGCCTCGCCGGCTTGTACGTCAGCAACCCGAACGGCGTGCTGCTCGCCAGCGCCGGTCGCGACCTGTCCGTGCTCGGCGCCGCCCAAGTGCGCAGCGCCGGCGACGCCGCCCTGAGCGCCGGCCGCGACCTCAGCATCGCCTCGCGCGTCGGCGACACCACGACCACCGGCTTCGGCAAGAACCGCGATACCAAGCAGTCGCTGGATGTGGCCAGCGTCAGCGCCGGCGGCAACCTCGTGCTCTCGGGCGGCCGCGACGTCCAACTGACCGCGGCGCAACTGGAAGCCGGGAAGTCGGCGGCTGTGGTTGCGGGACGCGACATCGTCAGCACGATTCTTACGACGACCGATATCAGTGACCGCGATATCAATGCCGGAAAGACCAGGACTACCAGCCGGACGGTCGATGAGACCTTGCACGGCACGACGATCAGGTCCGATGGCGACGTTGCACTGTTGGCTCGACGGGACATCGCCTTGACTGCAGCAACCGTGCGCAGCGATGCGGGCGCCGTCGTCGTATCGGCCGTTCGCGACGTGAATTTGTTGGCAGGGAAGGAAAGCCATAGCCTGGTCGAAGACAGTACTTCGAAGAAGAAGGGCTTCCTCAACAGCACCACGACCAAGACCCATACCGAAGTTCACGACACCAACGCCATCGGCACCATGCTGAGCGGAGAGAGAGTGGTGATCCAAGCTGGTCGCGATGTGGCTGGACGAGGGGCGCAAGTCGTCGGCACCGGCGATGTCGTCATCGCGGCGGGTCGCGACCTGACCTTGGATGCAGCCGAATCGACGCACAGCGAGTTGTTCACCGTCGACAAGAAGAAGTCGGGGTTGATGAGCGGCATGGGCAGCGGCATCGGCGTCACCATCGGCAGCCGCAAGCAGGGGCAATCGTCCGAACTGAAACAAACCTCCGCAGTCGGCAGCGTGGTCGGCAGTCTGGACGGCAATGTCACCTTGGCGGCCGGGCACGATCTGACGGTGCGCGGGAGCGACGTGATCAGCGCGGCCGGCATCCAGATCATCGGCCAGAACGTCACGATCGCCTCGGTCGAGCAGACATCGGACATGACCGAAAGCAGCTACTTCAAGCAATCGGGTTTGAACATCGCGATCGGTGGCGGCGTCGTCGACAGCGCCCTGGGCGCCTACAGAGCGGTCAAGCGCGGCAGCGAAGTGAAAGACGATCGACTCGCGGGGCTGTATGCCGCACAGGCGGCGTATGCCGCCAAAGACACCGCGTACGGTGTGAAGGGCATCCAGTCGGGGACATCGAGCGCGTCAGGCGGTGTCAATGTACGCATCACGGTAGGTAGTCAGAGTTCGGACAGCAAGACCGTCGTCCACGAAGTTACGCAGCGCGGCAGCAGCCTCACGAGCGGCGGCGACATCGCCATCGTCGCGACCGGCGATGGCCAGGGCAACGGCGGGGATCTGAATATTCAAGGGAGTGCGATCGAAGGCCAGAACGTGGCGCTGGCGGCCGCTCGCGACCTTAATATCAGCAGCAGCCAGAATCGTTATGAGAGCGAATCTCGTAGCAAGTCGCAAGGTGGCGAAATCGGCGTAGCGATCAGCGCCGACAGCGGCGGTGGCGCCGCGGCCGGTCTGTACCTGTCGGCCAACGCATCGCGTGGTAAGGGCGATGGTGAAGGCGTCAGCCACAACGAAAGCCAGATCAAGGCCCGCGATACGTTGAGCTTCAGCAGCGGTCGCGATACCACTTTGAAAGGTGCACAACTGGCCGCTGAGACGGTGATCGGCGACGTCGGTCGCAACCTGACCCTGACTAGCGAGCAGGACACCGACACCTACAAGAACCGAAGCGCCTCCGTCCAAGGCGAAATGACCATTGGCTACGGATTCACCGGTAGTGCCTCGGCCAGTGCGAGCAAGATCGACAGCGATTACGCCAGCGTCAAGGAGCAGACCGGCATTCAGGCCGGTGCCGGCGGCTTCGACATCACAGTCGGTGAACACACCAAGCTCACCGGCGCTGCCATCGCCAGCACGGCCACGCCGGACAAGAACCGGCTGAGCACGAACAGCCTGTCGGCCACCGACATCCAGAACAAAGCCGAGTACTCGGCGATGTCGGTCAGCCTGAGCACGTCGGGCGGCCAAGCCGGCAGCGCACCCGCCGGCAGTAATGTCTACTCGGCGCCCAAAAGTGGCGGCAGCATGAGCCCGGGCATGGGAGTGCCGCAAAACGAAGACAGCCACAACACGACCCGCAGTGGAATCAGTGCCGGTACGGTAGAGGTGCGTAATGGCGATGCGACAGCGTTGGCGAGCATCGACCGCAGCGTGACCGCCCTGCAGCAGAGCGGCCTGAAGTCGATTTTCGATGAGCAGAAAGTCAACGAGAAGATGGAGCTTGGGCAGATAGCTGGTGAGGTGGGCTTTAGAGCTGCGGGCGATCTGGCACAGCGTATGGGTTGGCAAGAGGGCAGCAAAGAGAAGGTGATCCTGCACGGCGTGATTGGCGCAGGCATTGCGGCAATGGGTGGAGGCGACGTCCTCGCCGGTATGAGCGGCGCAGCCGCGAATCAACTGGCATTCCCGGCGATCAAGAAAGCACTCGAAAGCGAGGGTATCAAAGAAGGTACGGTCGAATTCAATAGATATCTGCAACTGGCGAGCGTGGCGATTGGCGGAGTGGTGGCTGGAAGTGCTGGGGCGAGTACGGCTTTGGCAGGCGAGTTGTTTAATCGACAGCTGCATTCCTTCGAAATCGAGCGAATCAAAGATCTGGCTAACGGCGATCCGAAGCGTGAGGCCGAGCTATTGGCTGCTGCGTGCGCGCTAGTCAAGTGCTCAGCTCAATACACCACCGGATCTGCAGAGCAGCAATTCTGGGCGACAATTGAAACGGAAGGTAACAAGCCGGAGTACCAAGTGGACCGTGACTGGTTGGCTGCACAAGCAGTTGCCATGTCTCGCAACTACATGGGGCATAAATGGGAAGAGGTGCATTCGCTGTTTTCGTACACCGATGCTGATGCAATGTCGGATTGGAGTTCGCGCTATCAAATTGGTACGAGAGCTCTGGGCGGACTGCAGATGTTCGGTGGCGCCTTAGAAGCAGCTGGAGGCCTCGCACTCGTTCCTACTTGCGAGACGGGTATTGGATGTGTGGCAGCGGCATATCTAACCTTTGGTGGCTTAGACAATGCTCGCGCCGGATCTAAGACTATGTTGAGCGGTAAGCCGGCATCCACCTGGGGTGGGCAGGCGCTGCAAGGACTGGGTCTGTCGCCGAATGCCGCGGAATTAATTTACGGCATAACGCAATTGGCACCGGCTGCGGTAGAGGCGTACGCGGTAAATCGCCTTGTAAACGTTGAAGCTGCTGCAAATGCGTGGGTCAGGGGTACATATACCGGGGATAATTACTCAGCATTCAGTGATGGTGTCTATCGATATACGATGCCGGAATACGCAGGTAGTACATGGAGTATATATCCAGGGAATGTTGCTCAGAACCATCGGTACTCTCCCCCTGGTGTTGGGGCTGTCTACGCCGGGACCTCCGCGGAGACAGCTGCTGCTGAGGTGGCTAGCTATGCCGCTCTGGAGGGGAAAGTTCTGGTTTCGCAAGGTGTGGTCGTACGGAATGTATTAGATCTAACCGATCCTGCGGCTCTAAAGGCGCTAGGCGTAACAAAGGAAATGTTGACGAATGCATCGCATGGAGGCGACTCATATGCCTTAACTCATAGGTTGAGTGCATGGGCGCGGGACCAAGGGTATGAGGCTATACTCGCGCCGTCTGCGCAAAAAGTAGGCGGGGTGAATTTAATTTCGTTCCGTGATCTGGACAAAAAAGGTGGCAAGCCATGAGTGATCGTGATGATTGGGATAGGTTTGTTGCGGCGATAGCTACGGAATGGGTGGATAACCCAACGACGAGAAAGATTCTTCAACTAACTTCCGATAAAGATTTGGCGATGGCTATCTGGGCATGCCTTCGCTCCCAATCATTGGAATGGATGCAAAGAGCGGTGCCGGTGCTGGATGGGGCTAGGCCGATTGACATGCTGAGCAGTGAGAGTGCGAAAGATAAGTTGAGATGGGTGCTTATCTCGAATCCATGGTGGTAGTTCCCTGTATTCATGGTTTTGGGCAAAAATGACTCTTGATGACTTCATAATTGCAAGTGCTGCTATTGGTGTGGATCAGAGTTTTCTTAGGGAATTTCACCGGTCAGAGGTTTTTTCTCAATACTGGGCGACGCTGCTGGCGAGGCCGTCTTGAATCCTGGCGACAAGATGGAGCTGCAAGGCGCCAGGATAAATGGTGACCTCATGTGCCTGTTCTATACAACCCCGACGGATGAGCGGCTGGGGAAGAGTTTTTCTTGCGTCTCCCTGCTCAAGGCATCGCGGCTAGTTATAGGGGCGAACGACTTTGGCGGGATTTTACTGCAGAGCAGTCGGGATGCCTGGGTCGCAATGCCGAAAAAGTATTTGCTAGGTACTGTCGGTCAGATCAGGGATCTCGAAATGTATTTGGGATTTAAGCAGTAACGCTAAGCCGCAATCTGACGCTCGATGCGGCGCAATCCACCTACAGCGAAGAGCACAGCCAGACCCAAAAGAAGTCCGGCCTGATGGGCACCGGCGGCGTCGGCATCATGGTCGGCAGCCGCAGCATGACGCAGACCCAAAGCTCGACCGCGACCGAAGCGGTCGGCACCGTGCTGGGCAGTACCGACGGCCAGGTGACCTTGGTCGCCGGCCAGAACGTCAAGATCCGCGGCAGCGACGTAATTTCCGCGACCGGCACGAGCATCGTCGGCAAGGAGGTCGCGATCGAAGCGGCCGAGCAGCAGTCGCAGCAGACCTATACGACCAAGTTCCAGCAATCGGGTTTGGAACTGAGCTTGAGCGGCACCGCGGTCAACGCGGCGATGGGGGCCTACCAAGCCGGCAAGCGTGCGAGCAAGAACGAAAGCGGCGACAGCCGCACTCGGGCATTGAACGCCGCCACCGCGCTGGGCGGGGGATATAACGCCTATCAAGCGGCCGCTAATAACCCCGGCAAGAACGCAGCACATTCCGAAGTGGGGCCGCAGGGCAGCCCGCAGAACGAAGCGGTCAACCTCAAGCTCGGCATCGGCAGCCAGAGTGCGAGCGGCAAGACCGTGATCGACGAGACGACCCAGCGAGGCAGCAACATCCGCAGCGGTGGCGACGTCGCCATCGTCGCCACCGAGGGCGACCTGACCGTCACCGGCAGCCATGTCGCCGGCCAGAACGTACTGCTGGATGCGGCGCGTAACCTGACCCTGCAATCGGCGCAGGAAACAAGCAGTCAGCATTCGACCAGCAAGAGCGGCGGCGGTGGTGTCGGGGTGCTGGTCGGCCAGAGCGGCATGGGCTTCTACGTCGAAGCCAACGCCAGCCGCGGCAAGGCCGACGGCGACAGCGTCACCCATGCCGAGACGACCGTCGATGCGGCCAATACGCTGGTGCTGCGCAGCGGCGGCAATACCACCCTGCAAGGCGCGCAGGCACGCGGCGAGCAGGTCATCGCCCGCGTCGGCGGTGATTTGAACCTGATCAGCCAGCAGGACACCGACCGCTTCGAAAGCAAGGACCAGTCGGCCAGCGGCCAAGTGGTGGTCGGCTTCGGCAGCAGCGCCAGCGTTAGCTACAACCAGAGCAAGGTCGACAGCGACTACAAGAGCGTCACCGAGCAGACCGGCATCGCCGCGGGCAAGGGCGGTTTCGATATCGAGGTCGGCGGCACCACGACTTTGACCGGCGCGGCCATCGCCAGCACTGCCGATGCGGCCAAGAACCGGCTCAGCACGCAAGCGTTGATCTCCACCGATCTGCAGAACTCCGCCAAGTACAGCGCCACCAGCTTCGGCGGCACGGTCGGAACCAATGGCGGTTCGCCAAACCTGAGCATGCCGCAGAAGGAAGACGCCAGCAGCGTCACCCGCAGCGGCATCAGTGCCGGCACGATCGACATCCGTGGCGGCGACGACAGCGCCGTCGCCAAGCTCGACCGCAGCATCGCCGATCTGCAGCAGACCGGGCTGAAGCCGATCTTCGACGAGAGGCAGGTCCGCGAGCAGATGGAGGCCGGTGCCGCTGCCTTGCAGGTCGGCATGCAGGTGAGTGGAACGCTCGCCGACAAAATGCAGCAAGTCGCCGTGGCTGATCTGCGGGCAGCAGAAGCCGTCGGCGATCAGTCGGCGATCGACGCAGCCACCGCACGCCTGAATAGTTGGAGCGACGGGGGCACGAACAAAGCGCTGCTACACGGCATGACCGCTGCCGCAGCGGCCGTGTTGGGCAGTGGCGACGTGCTAGGCGCCGGCTTGGGCGCTGCAGGCGTCGAGCGCGCCAAGGGTGCGATGGCGGAGTACCTGGAGCAGCACAAGATCGCCTACGGCAGCGCCGCCTTCGACATGCTGATGGAACTCGGCAGCGCCGCGTTGGGAGGCCTGATCGGTGGCGGCAGCGGCGCCGCTGCGGCGCTGGCGGGGGATCAGTACAACCGGCAGTTGCATCCTGACGAAATCGCCTGGATCAACGCCCATGCTTCGCAGTTCGCCTTTGAATCCGGCGGTATCTCCGTCGATGAGGCCAAGCGTCGTTTGATTCTGGAGGCTGCTGCTCAGGTAGACGCCACTTTCAATCAACGATTGAACGAACATCGGCCGATCGAAGATCAAGTCGACGAGGCCGCCCTGTCGTTCTTGACCAAGAACCGCCCACAGTTCGATTGGGGCAAGGGATTCGAGGAACCTGATGCGGCAAGGTACACGGATCACACGGTGTTTCGTGACCAGCTCGCGGGCGACGTCAATGCCTATCAACAGCTTTACAACACATTCCAATCTGCCGGGCTGAGCCAAGGTGATTTACGTTACATCTATGGCAGCAGTCTGCTCGATTGGGCAGACAATGTGGGCTCCAGAAGCGCTGACCAAGTCGGCCTATTCATGGGGGCTACGAGTGCTGCCGGGGCTACTGCGGCACTAGCCGCACCGCTACTTACCAGTCTGGTTAGTCGGTGCTTAAGTTCGCTCGGGCTGTGCAATGAGCTTGGTATTGCCGGCATGGAAATCGGCATGGGGGATGCCGCTCTTACGTCTGGACTTGCAATTTCCCTCACCGCTGGAGTCGGCAAGTTTGCTTCTAATATAGTCGACGACCTAGCTCGGGAAACTGCTAGAAAAGTTGAAAACGTCGAGGGGGCGTTGGTTCGTCAGCTTGAGCCTGGCAATCCCAGAAGCTCCAGTTTGCCGCGAAATGGTGATCGGCGGGTGATGGATCAGGGAAATGTCCCGACATGTGGACCGAACTCCTGTGCAATGGTGCTAGATACTGCGGGCAGGCCATTCGATCTAGGTAAGCTTATTGTCGATTCAAAAGTTACTGAAGAAGGAGCTTATCTTGGAGATATGGCCCAGGCAATGCGAAATCAGGGAATGACTACCGCTAGGTTCAGTAATAGAGTGACCTTGCAGGATTTGGCTAAAGCTACGGCGAACGGCGATCCTGTAGTGGTGGCGATGAGGTTGGATCGTGGAGGTCATGCCGTAGTCGTTGATGGGGTTACGGTCCGTCAAGGCCAGCAAGTTGTTGCCATTCGAGATCCTGCGTTGGGTCGTCAATATTTCACTCCAGTCCAGGAATTTATCAAGCGATTTAGTGGGCAGGCTATTCTTATAGGGCCGAGGAATTGAGGAATGGATACGTACATAATTTCAGATTTGGTCGATATCGTTATTCCGGAGGGTGGACTTTCCTGTTGCATTAAGGGGCTGTTCTTCTGTTCGGTAGTAGCGAATGGCGTTGCTCCGAAATGTTTCATTAAAGACAGTTTGGACTCTTCTATGCATGTGTCGCTTCCTGATAGTGCTGCGGATTTGGTCTTATCAAGCGATGAAACTTTCGGGATGATGGTAGGCGGGAAATTTTCCTACTTTGGTCTGGATTGTATTGCGGAGGGTATTTTGAGTTGTGATACTCAGGGGGGGCTCTTTCTTCAGGGTGTGAGGAAGATAGTTCTAGGAAAAAATGGACTTTCACAGGTCTTTGCCTGGCCCGGAAGTAAGTGAGGCCTGTAAATTGATCCCGCGCTGCTCCCAGAATTGCCGAAGACAAGACGACCATGAATAAGGTTCTCGAAGACTGGACGGATTTTTGTGAGGGGTGTGCTCAATTTGATGAGTCGCGTTTCCTTGATCTTTTTTGAGCAGATTTTCGACGAAGATCAAGCCCGGGCGGTATTTCGCTATTTTCCTAAAGGCGAGGAGTTGATCGGAAATTTCCTTGCCGTGAAGCAGGGGTTGGGCGTTAAAATTTCGGAGAAGGTTGCTCAAGAAGAAATTCAAGAGGCTCTGTGTCTCGCAGGGGCTTATGTAAAGGAGTTGCGAAAGGCTTGTTCAATAGACGACGTGGAGCTCATTTCAACTATATGATAGAGCTATCCCGACATTCGAATATGACCAGGCGGCAGCATGGGAGGTTCGTAATCAAGACGGTCCTCATGCTTGGCTGGTCGAAATTGTCGGTGATTACGTTCGGTCTCATCGCGTAGTAAAAGATAAGAAGGTTGGAGCACTGTATGAGGCGTGCTATGGCGTGGCCGCGGATTTCGATTTGAAATGGTACTTAATGTCTCCTTTGGTGGCTGCTGATATAGATTTCTCCTTGTACTTTAAATTGTGGCGAAAAGGGTTTGGCTATTCGCTGATGAGTGGTTCTTTGTTGATATATCGGCGCTGATTGACCTCCCTGTTGCAGAGAGCCATTGCGGGCGCCAGAAACTCCTCAGCGTCTACTTCTTCGCCCAAGAGCTAGTCCCGGAGATCGCCTCTTCAGGCAGCAAACGTCTGAGCAAGGACAGTGAGAGGTTCCGCGTCGTGCTCGCTCAGGGTTTCGAGGAGCGCGGCCTGAAAGTTTCTTCGATCGATGCGTTGGCAGGCGGCGCTGCGCTCCCGTCTTCGAACGTCGTTCGCCACACCATTAGCCCGATAGAGACCGGGTCTGTGAAGGTCTTGAGCGATCAGGCGAAGACCAATGCCTTGGAGCTGGCGCGGAGTCATCGTGCGCAAGAAGCTTCGCTGCCGGCGACGCATCGCCTGGTTTTGCTGCCCGAGCGGCTGGCGCACAACACAGGCATGCGCTGGACCTGGCAAGGGCCGCGCAGGTGACGGGCGTCAACGCCTATTCCTTCAAAGTCTATTGGCTATTCGAGGACGCGGCTGATCGTCCGGTCGTTGCGGGATCGACCACCGCGACTTTGGATGTTCGCGGTTTCCCCGCGAAGGACATGGTGGATCAGATCATTGCCGAGCTGGAGCGCCAAGGAGTTCGCTGGTCGAAACCCTCCACGCCGGCACCGTAGCTCGATTGAATTTGTACACAGGCGCGTTGTGAGAAAAAACTGTTCGATATCGCGTCCGATGGCAGTCATCGGCTTGAATCGGTAATAGGCGAAGCGCAGATATCGCTTGAAAAGCACATATATCCGCATATCGAACTGTCGATCTGCACCTGTTAGGATCGAACTCCAAACAGGGGCAACATATTCTTATGAAATTACATTTAACGGCGGCCGCCGCCGCACTGCTGTTCGTCGCTGGCACCGGTATCGGGCATGGCGCGAAGAAACAGCAGCCTTCCGCTACGGCTTACCACCAGAAAGCGCCCGAAGATGCCGCCAAGGCATTGTTGGAGCTGGCGCTCGTGCAGGCCGGCAAGAACGGCAGCTGGGAACGTATCGGGGCCGGCCGGGTGTATTACCTCGGCGGCTTGAAGGCGCAGGGGCAGGCGGTGTTCGACGCGATTCTCTCGGGCAAGCACGAGGACAGCGATGTGTATCGCATCGCGCGCGTGTACGCGGAAGCCGGGGAGTGGGCGAAGGCCAAGCCTTTGTTCGATCGGTTCATCGCCGGCAACCGCGACGATGCCAAGGCGCATGCGGAAATCGGTGCGCACTACCTGTTGCAGGGCGACCGCGCGACGGCCGAGCGCATGTTCGACCGGGCGTTCGAGCTGGAGAACGACAATCCGTGGATCACCGAATATGTCGCGGGCGCTTATCTCGGGGTGAAGCCGCAGGAGTAAGCGCGATCGATGGCGAGGGCTGGTTACTGCCTGCGCGGCCATCGGGAGGTAACGGCAACGACGGGTGGATAGATCATCGCCGTCGACCGACGGCAGATTTCGCGGCTCAGTCGAAATCGCTGCGAAGCAATGTTCCTGCGGTTGCTGCAACAAAAAGCCCCGCGTGAGCGGGGCTTTTTGTTGACCGACACCAAGCGCGATCGATCGCGCCGCGCGGGGCTTACTCGCCCAGCGCTTCGGCGACGAAGGCCGGGGTCGACAGCGCGCCGCGGTGGATGCCGGCGTTGTAGTACTTGCTGGCGAAGGTCTTGGCCTGGGCGTCGGCTTCGCGGAACTCGAAGTCGCCTCCCTTCTGATCGGCATGCTTGCGCGCCAGGGTGCAGCTCCACCAGCCGGTCGGGTAGCACGGCTGCGGGAAAGGCAGGGTCTTGAAGGTCTTGAAACCGGCCTTGCCCATCTCGGCGCGCATTTCCTTGATCAGCTCGATCAGCATCAACGGCGATTCGGACTGTTGGACCAGGATGCCGTCCTCGCGCAGGGCGCGGAAGCAGCTTTCGTAGAAGGCCTTGTTGAACAGGCCTTCGGCCGGGCCGACCGGGTCGGTGGAGTCGACGATGATCAGGTCGACGCTGTTCGGCGCGCGGTTGGCCATGTAGGCGATGCCGTCGTCGAACAGCAGCTGCGCGCGCGGGTCGTCGTTGCGGTCGCACAGTTCCGGGAACCACTTCTCGGCCATGCGCGTGACCTGCTCGTCGATGTCGCACTGCACCGCTTCGGTCACGCCGTCGTGCTTGAGCACTTCGCGCAGGGTGCCGCAGTCGCCGCCGCCGATGATGACGACGTTCTTCGGCGCGCGATGGGTGAACAGCGCCGGGTGCGACATCATCTCGTGGTACAGGAAGTTGTCGCGCGTGGTCAGCATCACCGCGCCGTCGATCAGCATCAGGTTGCCCCAGTCGGTCGTCTCGAAGATCTCGATCTTCTGGAACGGCGATTGGACTTCATCGAGCTTGCGGGTGACGCGGTAGCCGATGGACGAGCCGGTCGGCTCGAAGTTTTCGTAGTGCCACGTCGGTTCGGTAGTCATGCCGTTGCTTCCTGATAAAGGCCGTGCGGGTTGGGCGTTGCTGCGTGGGACGGTGTCGAGCGCCGGTGCCGCGTGATCGCTGGATCGGATCGGCGCGGGCGCGCCTGGCCGGCAGCGGGTTTCAGGGCCACGCTTTCGAGGCCGGGGGCGCGGATTGTAGCGGACCTGCATGAACGGACGTCGTGAGCGCCCCGGGTTTGCCGATCCGGCCGGCCCAGGCCCCCGCGGCGGGTCCCCAGCGGGGGTACGGCCTGTAGAATGCGCGTTCCCCACACTGTCCGGTAACACGCCGATGTCCGACTGGTCGCTCGATCAGGCCCGCAAGACCTACTCGATCCCCCACTGGTCCGAAGGGTATTTCGACATCGACGCCGCTGGCCGGATCGCGGTGAGCCCGCGCGGCGAGCGCGGCCCGACCGTGGCGCTGCCCGAGGTGGTCGACGCCGCCCGCGCCGCCGGCGCCAAGCTGCCCATGCTGGTGCGTTTCCCGGACATCCTCGGCGACCGCCTCGGCAAGCTGCAGAGCGCGTTCGCCCAGGCCATGCGCGACTGGGACTACACCGGTGGCTACACCGCGGTCTACCCGATCAAGGTCAACCAGCACCAGGGCGTGGCCGGCACGCTGGCCTCGCACGCCGGCGAAGGCTTCGGCCTGGAAGCGGGCAGCAAGCCCGAGCTGATGGCGGTGCTGGCGCTGAGCCGGCCCGGCGGGCTGATCGTCTGCAACGGTTACAAGGACCGCGAGTACATCCGCCTGGCCTTGATCGGTCGCAAGCTCGGCATGGAGACCTACATCGTGGTCGAGAAGCCATCCGAGCTGCAGGTCGTGTTCGAGGAAGCCAAAGCGCTCGGGGTGAAGCCGGGCCTCGGCGTGCGCATGCGCCTGGCCTCGCTCGGCGCCGGCAAGTGGCAGAACAGCGGCGGCGACAAGGCCAAGTTCGGGCTCAGCCCGCGCCAGGTGCTGGACCTGTGGAAGCAGTTGCGCGACAACGGCCTGCAGGATTGCCTGGGCCTGCTGCATTTCCACATGGGCTCGCAGATCTCCAACGTGCGCGACATCGCCAACGGCATGCGCGAGGCGACCCGCTATTTCGTGGAACTGTCCAAGCTCGGCGCCAACGTGCGTTATATGGACGTCGGCGGCGGCCTGGGCATCGACTACGAAGGCACTCGCTCGCGCAGCTATTGCTCGATCAATTACGGCGTCAATCAGTACGCCTCGAACATCATCCAGCCGCTCGCCGAGGCCTGCCAGGCATACGGCCTGACCCCGCCGCGCCTGGTCACCGAGTGCGGCCGCGCGATGACCGCGCACCACGCGGTGTTGGTCGCCAACGTGTCGGAGATTGAGGAGGCGCCGGAGGGCCGCGTGCCGCCGGCGCACGACGACGAGCCGGCGGTGATCCGTCACCTGCGCGAGATCCATGACGAACTCGACCAGCGCCCGGCGGTGGAGCTGTTCCACGAGGCCCAGCATCACCATGGCGAAGGCCTGTCGCTGTACGCGCTCGGCCAGATCGACCTGACCCACCGTGCGCGCATCGACGATCTGTTCTACGCCATCGCGCATGCGGTGCGTGCGCGCCTGGACGGCAGCGAGAAGAGCCACCGCGACCTGCTCGACGAATTGAACGAGCGCCTGGTCGACAAGTATTTCGTCAATTTCAGCGTGTTCGAGTCGATGCCGGATGTGTGGGCGATCGACCAGGTGTTCCCGATCGTGCCGATCGAGCGCCTGGACGAAGTGCCGGACCGGCGCGGCGTGATCGCCGACCTGACCTGCGATTCCGACGGCAAGATCGACACCTACGTCGAGAACGAAGGCCTGGACACGTCCTTGCCGCTGCACGCCTTGAAGCCGGGCGAGAGCTACCGCCTGGGCTTCTTCCTGGTCGGCGCGTATCAGGAAATTCTCGGCGACATCCACAACCTGTTCGGCGACACCGACGCGGTCGAAGTGCGCGTGGACGGCGACGGCTATCGCCTTGCGCAGCAGCGCCGCGGCGACACCACCGACGTCATGCTCGATTATGTCGGCTACAAGCTGGCCGACCTGCGCGAGGCGTATCGCAGCAAGGTCGCCGCCGCCAACCTGCCGGCCGATGAGGCGCGCCGTCTCGACGAGGCGTTGGAAACCGGCTTGACCGGCTACACCTATCTCGACGACTCGCCGGTGGCCTGAGCGATGACGATGAACCGCTATCTGGTTATGGCCATGCGCCTGCCGCAGTTCGACACGGACCAGATCGGCCCGCATCGGGACTTCCTCGACGAACTACGCGGGCAAGGCCGGCTGGAACTGGCCGGCGGGTTCGGCGACAAGAGCGGCGGCGCTTACGTGCTGCGCGCGTCGGATCTCGACGAAGCCCGGGTGATGGCGTTTCGCGATCCGCTGCACCTGAGCGGCTCGTCGCGCATCGACGTCTACGAATGGCAGGCCTGAGCCCGGGCTGAGCGCGCCGAGTTCAGCGGCGCAAGCCGGTTTCACCGCGCGCGGCTCGGCGCGTTCAGGCAGCAGGGGAGCCTGTAGACCCAGACTGGGGCGCAGCGACGTCGTCCGGCAACGCCGGTCGCACGACGGCCGGGCGGGATCGCGGTACTGTCCACAGCCGGTCGGGCGGTCCGCCGACGGCGCGGCATCATGGTTCTTTGAAATATTTAACGCCCGCATGGGCAGAAGGTCGAAATGAAAGTAGGGGTAATCGGTCTGGGAGCCATGGGCGCGCCGATGGCGCGTTACGTGCACAGCAAGGGCGTGCTGACCGCGGTCGGCAACCGGACGCAGGCCAAGGCCGATGCGATGGCATCGGAGCTGGACGTGCGCGCGGCCCGCTCGGCGGCCAACTTCGCCGATTGCGATCTGGTCGTGCTGTGTGTCTCGCTCGACGCCGACGTGCTGGAGAACGTCGCGGCCCTGGCCGAAGTGCTCAAGCCCGGCGCGATCGTGGTCGACCATTCGACCGTGTCGGTCGAAACCGCACGCCGCGCGGCCGCGCTGCTCGCCGTGCACGACATCGGTTTCCTCGATGCGCCGGTGTCCGGCGGCGTCGAAGGCGCGCGCAACGGCAAGCTGTCGATCATGGTCGGCGGCGACGAAGCCCAGCTTGAGCGCGTGCGCGACGTGATCGACGCCTATGCCGCACGCATCACCCACATGGGCGCGACTGGTGCCGGTCAGGCGACCAAGGCCATCAACCAGATCCTGGTCGCCGGCATCAACGAGGCGGTCTGCGAAGGCCTGGCGCTCGGCGAGAAGCTCGGCCTGGACCCGGAGCGCCTGTTGCCGACCTTGATGGCCGGCGCGGCGAGCAACTGGTTCCTCGACAAGCGCGGAGCGACCATGCTGCGCGACGAGTTCGCGCCCGGCTTCAAGTGTCTGCACATGCTCAAGGATCTGCGCATCGTCCAGGGCATCGCCCGCGACAGCGGCATCCGTACCCAGACCATCGACCAGGCCGTAGCCGATTACGCCGAGCTGATCGAACGCGGTTACGGCGAGTCGGACACCTCGGCCCTGATCGCGCTCAAGCGCGTGCGGCCGGCGGTGGTGGTCGAAGAATCGGATGCGGCACCGGGGGCTGCAGCCAGCGTCGAGGCCTGAGCGCCAGTCCGGTTCCGGCGAACAACGAAAAACCCGCACGCTGCCAGCGTGCGGGTTTTTTGTCGTGTGGGGATGGGGTTTGCTGCCGTTGCGTCGCGGCCGGCGGTGCGTGGCCGCGGCTTGCGCCGCTCCTACCCCGGGAGCGCGTGGTGCGAGTGAGTGGAGATGCGGATCAGCGGGTGGCCGGCCGGCTGCGTCGTTGCGCGATGCGCTCGCCGAGGATGGCGCCGGCGAAAGCGGCGACGACGGTCAGGACGATGGCGAGGGCGTTGTAGCGCAGCGCGCCGGCCAGCGAACGCATCGGCAGCGGACTGTCGGGCAGGGCCATCGAAACGATCATCGACAGGGTCAGCACCCACATCGCCACCATCAGCAACAGGGCGATCCAGCGGAAATGCGCGTGCCGAGCGATCGCGCCACCGACGCCCATGGCGATCAAGGCCCCGAATACGTCGAGCAGCGGAATCGCGCCGGCGCCGGTCTCGATCGCCTGCCTCGCGTCCAACCCCAGGAACTTAATGAAAATGCCGAAAAACAACAGCACGCCTGCCGCACTCAGGCAGCCCAGAAGAATGCGCTTGTCCATCCGATCCCCAACGACTACGTAGCCGGCGCAGTCTACTTCGACGCTGCTGCGACTCAGGGTGACCGGCGTCGCGCTGTGACCGGGCGCGCTGCCGGAAGGTGGCGCTGCGCCGACGCGCGGTGACGCAGCGCGGCAGTTTTTGCCCGACGACTGGGCGACTCGGGTGCGGCGACTGCCGGACCGGGCGAATCTCGGGTCGCGGGATGCGGGCGGCGCTTGGAGGCGAGTGGGCGGTGGAAGGCGACGCAGTGTTGCGGGCCGTCAACGGCGCGAGTGCCGTTGACGGCCTTGCGCGCGGATCGCGGCCGATAAAAAGGCCGGGCTTGCGGCCCGGCCTTTTTCTTTTACGCCTGTCGCCGCCGCAGCGGCGGGGCTTACTGCACCTTGATCGCCATGCCGGGCAGGCCGCCATCGGCGAGCTTGCGTTTGGCGTCGGCCAGGTCGCTGGCCGTGCCGTAGGGGCCCATGCGCACGCGGTACACGGTCTTGCCGCTGATCTGCGCCGACTCGACGCGCGCGCCGAGGCCGAGCATCGCGATCTTGGCCTTCATTTCCTCGGCCTGTCCCGATGCCTGGAACGCGCCGGCCTGGAGCAGATAGCGGGTGTTGTCGCTGGCCGCGGCGGCTGGCTTGGCGACGTTGCCCTGGGTGGCGGCGACGGCCGGCGGCTTCGGCGTGACCGAGGTGGCCGGCGGCGGGGTCGCGCTGGCGACCTGGACCGGCGGTGCTGCGGTGCGGGCCGGCTCGACGGCGATGGTATCGACCGGCTTGGGCAGGCTGACCGTCGTCGCGGCGGTGCTCGTCGCGGCGGTTGGCGCCCGCGTCGGCGCCGCGGTCTGCACCGCGGTCGCGGCCTGCACCGGTTGCGGCTGGGTCGCGGCGTTCTGCGCGTTCCTGCGCTGTTGGGCGGCGCGACGCTGTTCTTCGGCGGCTTCGGTCGCGGCGAGTTCGGCATCGCTCATCTCGACTTCCTTGCCCGGCAGCAGGGTATAGAAGTCGTAGTCGGTGCCGTCCTTGCCGGTCTTGTCGTCGTTGGCCTTGGGGTCGGCCGCATCGGCGTTGCGCGCCGGCTTGGCCGGCGCAGCGCTGTCTTCCGGCGCGACCGGCTCTTCATCGGCGGTGACCGCGGCCGGCTGGGCGTCGGGGTTCGGCTGCGGACGGAAGAAGCCGTCGCCGTCGGACTTGAGGTACTTGGGCGCGACCAGGATCAGCACGACACCCAGCAGCAGCCCGATCACGCCCCAGGCCCAGCCCGGCAGGCTGTCGTTGCCCTGGTTGCGCTTGGCCTGAGATTTTCCGCGTCGTGCTGCCACTTACATTACCTCCGGGGCGTTCACCCCAAGTAGTTCGAGACCGTTCGCGAGCACCTGGCGGGTCGCCGCGGCCAGCACCAGGCGCGCATGGCGCTGGGCGTCGTCGTCGACCAGGAACTGGTGGTCGTTGTAATACGTCTGGAAGGTCTGCGCCAACTCGAGCAGATAGCCGGCGATCTGGTGCGGCTCCAGGTCGCGGCCGGCGACCGCGACCACGTCCGGATAGCGCAGCAGGGTCACGATCAGCTCGTGCGCGGCGGTGTCGTTCAGGTCCAGCGGCTGGGCCAGGCCGTGCGCGGCGTCGTAAGACAGGCCGCGCTCGGCGAGCTGGCGCATCAGGCCGCACATGCGCGCATGCGAGACCTGGACGTAATAGACCGGGTTGTCCATCGACTGCGAACGCGCCAGGTCGATGTCGAAGGTCAGCTGCGAATCGGGCTTGCGCGCGATCAGGAACCAGCGCACCGCATCGCGGCCGGCTTCGTCGATCAGGTCGCGCAGGGTCAGGTAACTGCCGGCGCGCTTGGAGAGTTTCACTTCCTCGCCGCCGCGCATGACCGTGACCATCTGGTGCAGCACGTACTCGGGCCAGCCTTGCGGAATGCCGACGTCGAGCGCCTGCAGGCCGGCGCGCACGCGCGCCAGCGAGCCGTGATGGTCGGCGCCGAGTTCGGTGATCGCGCGCTCGTAGCCGCGTTGCCACTTGCTCAGGTGATAGGCGACGTCCGGCACGAAATAGGTGTAGGTACCGTCGGACTTACGCATCACGCGGTCTTTGTCGTCGCCGAAATCGGTCGACCGCAGCCACAAGGCGCCGCCCTCTTCGTAGGTGTGGCCGTGGGCGATCAGCTCGCGCACGGTTTCCTCGACTTTCGCCTGCTCGTACAGCGAGCTTTCGAGGAAGTACACATCGAAGCCGACGCCATAGGCGGCGAGGTCGGCGTTCTGCTCGCGGCGCAGATAGGCCACGGCGAAACGGCGGATCGCGTCGAGATCGTCGACATCGCCGGCACCGGCGATGCTGTGGCCGTCGACCTCGACCGTGGCGCCGTCGAGGTAGGCGCGGGCGACGTCGGCGATGTAGTCGCCGCGGTAGCCGTCCTCGGGCCAGTCGGTGTCGCCGGGCGTGCGGCCTTGCGCGCGCGCCTGCACCGAGATCGCCAGGTTGTTGATCTGCACGCCGGCGTCGTTGTAGTAGAACTCGCGCGCGACGTTCCAGCCGTTGGCGTCGAGCACGCGCGCGATGCAGTCGCCGATCACCGCTGCGCGGCCATGGCCGACGTGCAGCGGGCCGGTCGGGTTGGCCGAGACGTATTCGACGCCGGCGCGACGGCCGGCGCCGCTGGCGTTGCGGCCGTACTGCGCGCCCTGGGCGAGCGCCTCGCCGAGCTGGCGGCGCCAGGCGGCTTCGTCGACGTGGAAGTTGATGAAGCCCGGCCCGGCGATCTCGACCCGGCCGAGATCGGCGCTGGCGGGCAGCGCGTCGATCAGCTTCTGCGCGATCTCGCGCGGATTGCTGCGCGCCGGCTTGGCCAGCAGCATCGCGGCATTGGTCGAGAAGTCGCCCTGGGCGCGGGTCTTGGGACGCTCGATGACGAAATCGGGCGTGGACAGGTCGGCCGGCACGGTACCGGCTGCGCGCAATGCATCGATGGCCTGCGCGACGAGCGCATATAGGGTGGCTTTCACAGGGGAGTGCGCTTTCGCAAGGCGGTACGGAACCGCGCATTTTACAAGCTTCCGGGCCCGCCCGGGCGGCGGGCCCGGAGCAGGAGTGAGTGCGGAGGAGTGAGGAGTGAGTGGAGCCGATCATCCGGCAGGGCCTTGCGCTGGCCTTCACTCTTTCCTCACTCCTCCCTGCTCCCTCCTCGCTCCCGGCTCCCCGCTCAGACCCAGCCGCGGGCGGCCATCGAGATCGGCAGGCCGTCGCCGACCACGAAATGGTCGAGCAGGCGGATCTCGACCAGGGACAGGGCCTGCTTCAGGCGGGCGGTCACCGCCCGGTCGTCCTGGCTTGGTTCGGCGTTGCCGCTGGGGTGGTTGTGGCCAACGATGACCGCCGCGGCGTTGCGCTGCAGGGCGCGCCGGACCACCTCGCGCGGATGCACCTCGGCGCCGTTGATGGTGCCCTGGAACATTTCCTCGAAGCCGATCACGCGGTGGCGGGCGTCCAGGAACATGACCGCGAACACCTCGTGCTGCAGGCCGCGCAGGCGCTGGGCGAAGTAGCGCCCGGCCGATTCCGGGTCGGTCAGGGCAGTGCCGCGGTCGAGCTCGGCGCGCAGGCAGCGCGTGGCCAGTTCCAGCGCGGCTTTGAGGGCGCAGGCGCGGGCGGTGCCGATGCCGCGCATGCGCACCAGCTTGGCCGGCGGCTGGTCGAGCAGGTCGCGCAAGGGGCCGTGCTCGGTCAGCAGCCCGCGGGCGGTGCCGACCGCGTCCTCGCCGCGCAGGCCCGAGCCCAGGAAGATCGCCAGCAGCTCGGCGTCCGACAGCGAGCCGCTGCCGTGGGCGAGCAATTTTTCGCGCGGGCGTTCCGCGCTCGGCCATTCGTGGATTCTCATGGGCGCATCCTGCGCGGCGCCGGCCCGGGGCGGCATCGGGGGCGTGCGGGGCATCGGGTAAGCTAGACCGCCGAGAAGATGTAGGGATTCGCCGACGCGGCGTTCGTCGCGGCCGCATCACCCATCGTCTCCGAACCTGCATTGAGAACCGAACGAGCTCCGGCCCGCCCATGGCGCAAGACAATTCCCTGCCGCTGCACGACCAGCGCATCCTGCTTTGCGTCTGCGGCGGCATCGCCGCCTACAAGGCGGCCGACCTGGTGCGGCGCCTGCAAGACGCCGGCGCCCAGGTGCGCGTGGCCATGACCGAGAACGCCACCCGCTTCGTCGGTGCCGCCACCTTCCAGGCCCTGTCGGGCCACCCGGTCCGCAGCTCGCTGTGGGACGAGGCGGCCGAGCTGGCGATGGGGCATATCGAACTGGCGCGCTGGGCGCAACGGATCCTGATCGCGCCGGCCACCGCCGACATGATCGCCAAGCTCGCCCACGGTTTCGCCGACGACCTGATCAGCACCCTGTGCCTGGCCTCGGAAGCGCCGGTCGCGATCGCCCCGGCGATGAATCACCGTATGTGGGGCCATCCGGCCACCCAGGCCAATGTCGCGACCCTGCGCGGCCGCGGCGTGGCGTTCTTCGGGCCGGGCGAGGGGCGCATGGCCGAACCCGAGTCCGGCCCGGGCCGCCTGCTCGAACCGCTGGAGCTGGTCGCCGCCCTCGCCGGAGCGAACCCATGAGCGGCGCCAGCCTCGCCGGCCGGCGCCTGGTCGTCAGCGCCGGCCCGACCTTCGAAGACATCGATCCGGTCCGCTTCATCGGCAACCGCAGCAGCGGCAAGATGGGCTTCGCGATCGCCGAGGCCGCGGCGCGGCGCGGCGCCCGGGTGGTGCTGGTCGCCGGCCCGGTCGCCCTGGCGACCCCGGCCGGGGTTGAGCGGATCGACGTGCGTTCGGCCCGGCAGATGCGCGAGGCGGTGATCGGCGCGTTGCCGGCCGACGCCTACATCGGCGCCGCCGCCGTGGCCGACTACGCGCCGGCGCAGGTCGCGCCCGGCAAGATCAAGAAGAAAGACGAGCAGCTCACCCTGGAGCTGGTGCGCACGCCCGACATCCTGGCCGAGGTCGCCGCGCATCCGCAGCGCCCGACCCTGGTGGTCGGTTTTGCCGCCGAAACCCACGACGTCGAGTTCTATGCCCGTGGCAAGCTGGAAAAGAAGCGGGTCGACCTGATCGCGGCCAATCGCGTCGGCGTGGCCGGCAGCGGCTTCGAAAGCGACGACAACGCGCTCACCGTGTACTGGCGCGACGGCGCCCGCGCCCTCGGCCCGGCGCCGAAGACCCAGCTTGCCGACGAACTGCTCGACCTGATCCTCGCGCGCTGGCCGGCCTGAGCCGCGCCCGCCGCGCGGCGGCGCCCTCCCTGTCCGGACTTCTAAATCAATGAACCACACGCTCGAACTCAAGATCCTCGACGCGCGCCATGGCCATGAATGGCCTTTGCCGAGCTATGCGACCCCGGCCAGCGCCGGCCTGGACCTGCGCGCGGCGCTCGACGAGCCGCTGGTCCTGCACCCGGGCGACACCGCCTTGGTGCCGTCGGGGCTGGCGATCCACCTCGGCGACCCGACCCTGTGCGCGGTGATCCTGCCGCGGTCGGGGCTGGGCCATAAGAACGGCATCGTGCTCGGCAACGGCACCGGCCTGATCGACGCCGACTACCAGGGCCCGCTGCTGATCAGCGTGTGGAACCGGGGCCGCGAGACTTTTACGATGCAGCCGGGGGATCGGATCGCCCAGTTGGTGGTCCTGCCGATCGTGCGGGCCAGCCTGCAGGTGGTCGAGGAGTTCGAAAGCAGCGCGCGCGGGGGCGGCGGTTTCGGTCATACCGGGGTGCGTTGAGCGTATTACGGGTGCCATGGCACACATCGTGCTAGACAACCACGGGAGCGACCGCGCCACGAGGCACAGTCGACGGAATGATCCGCGGCCCCGGTGCAGACTGGGGTATCGCCCGCGCAAGGCACAGACAGGGGAAAGGTTCTGGCAATGGTCGATGTGAAAATGGAAAAGCCGCAGCTGTCGTTGGCGCAAATCAAGCCCGTGCTGTTGCCGGCGGCGTTCGTCTGCCTGCTGCTGACCCTGTGGTTCGGTTGGAGCGGTATCCAGCAACATCGGGACGCCTCGCGCCGGACCGACCTAGTCAGTGCGCGCGACAAGGCGATCAGTACCGCCCACGACGCCCTCGGCATCGAGCACAAGCGCCTGCGCGAGCGCATGGCGGCCCCGGAGATGCAGGCCGCGCTGCAAGCGGGCGACCTGCAGCGCGCCGCGACCCTGCTGACCCAGAGCTGGCCGGGGGCGAAGGCCGGCGTGGTCCTGCCGCCCGACCTGGCCGGCGACTACGCGCAACTGCCGAAGAGCGGCTACGGCCGGCTCGCGGCGATGGAAGCGGCGATCGTCGCCGACAAGCCGACTGCGGCGATCGTGCGCGACGGCGGCAAGCCGGTGCTGGCGCTGGCCGCGCCGGCGCGCGCCGGCGAGCAGTTGGTGGGCGTGGCCTATCTGCAGCTGCCTCTGCAGCGCATCAGCGATGGCATCGAAAAGGCCGACGTCGACGGCAGCAGCTACCTGGCCCTGCGCCAGGGCGGCTTCAGCGTGATCGAACGCGGCGACACCTCGCTCGGCAACGGCGCCGAGGCGATGGCGGCCAAGATCCCCGGCAGCGACCTGCGCCTGGCCGCGGCCGTGCCGGACGTGCCCGGCGGCCCGCTGGGGCTCGGCGCCCTGAGCTGCTTCATTGCCGCGGTGGTGTTCGGCCTGTTGGCATTCGTGCTGATGCGCCTGCGTCAACGTGCGTACCGCACGGTGCCGGTCGAAGACGAAGGCCCGGTTCAGACTTTGGCTGAGACCATGTCGGTCTCTCCACTCGAAGCGACCGATGCCAACGTGACCGACAGCCAGAATTCCGCCGCGCCCAAGGCCGTGGCCATCGATGGCGGAATCTTCCGCGCCTACGACATCCGCGGCGTGATCGGCCAGAGCCTGGACCCCGGCATCGCCCAGATGATCGGCCACGCCATCGGTTCGGTGATGCACGACCAGGGCCTGACCGAGATCGTGGTCGGCCGCGACGGCCGTTTGTCCGGCCCGGCGATGATCGAAGGCTTGATCGCCGGCCTGCGCAAGGCCGGCCGCAACGTCGTCGACATCGGCCTGGCGCCGACCCCGCTGGTCTATTTCGGCGCCTATCACCTGCGTGCGGGTTCCTGCGTGTCGGTCACCGGCAGCCATAACCCGCCGGACTACAACGGCTTCAAGGTCGTGGTCGGCGGCGAGACCCTGTCGGGCACGGCCATCACCGACCTGTACCAGCGCATCGTCGGCGGCCGCCTGCACACCGCCAACGAGCCCGGCACGCTGTCGCAGCGCGACATCTCCGAGGACTACGTCCAGCGCATCGCCTCCGACATCCAGATCGACCGTCCGCTCAAGGTGGTCGTCGATGCCGGCAACGGCGTCGCCGGCGACGTCGGTCCGCGCGTGCTCGCCGCGATCGGCGCCGAGGTCACGCCGTTGTATTGCGAGATCGACGGCGAGTTCCCGAACCACCACCCGGATCCGAGCGAGCCGCACAACCTGGTCGACCTGATCAAGATGGTCGACCGTCTGAACGCCGATCTCGGCATCGCCTTCGACGGCGACGGCGACCGCCTCGGCGTAGTCACCCGCGACGGCCAGAACATCTTCCCGGACCGCCTGCTGATGCTGTTCGCGGCCGACGTGCTCGAGCGCAACCCGGGCGCGATGATCATCTACGACGTCAAGTGCACCGGCCGCCTTCCGGGCCACATCCTGCGCCACGGCGGCAGCCCGCTGATGTGGAAGACCGGTCACTCGCTGATCAAGGCCAAGATGCGCGAGACCGACGCCGAACTGGCCGGCGAGATGAGCGGCCACTTCTTCTTCAAGGAGCGCTGGTACGGCTTCGACGACGGCATCTATTCGGCGGCGCGCCTGTTGGAGATCCTGTCGGCGCAGCCGCAGAGCCCGAGCGACACCCTCAACGCCCTGCCCAGCGGCGTCGCCACCGCCGAGATCAAGGTCGACGCGCCCAACGGCGACCCGCACAGCTTCGTCGAGCGTTTCGTCGCCGAGGCTTCGTTCGAAGGCGCGCGTCTGTCGACCATCGACGGCCTGCGCGTGGACTTCGCCGACGGCTGGGGCCTGGTGCGCGCATCCAACACCACGCCGATCCTGGTCATGCGCTTCGACGCCGACACCCACGAGGCGTTGGTGCGGATCCAGGACGCGTTCCGCGCCCAGTTGCTGGCGCTGAAGCCGGACTTGAAGCTGCCGTTCTAAGCATCGAGGCGATGCCGGCCCGGCCGGCATCGTGGCGACAGCGCATAGCAAAACGCCGCGGCTTGCCGCGGCGTTTTCGTTGCCGGAGTGGTCTGCCGCGGCCGCTCGATGCGGTCGGCGGCAGTAGCCGCGCTCAGCCCTGGTTGGGCCGGCGCGCCTTCATCCCGTGATAGCGCTCCAGGGCGGCGGCGAGGTCGTCGTCGGCCACGCTGCGTTCGAGCAACTGCTGCTTGAGCATGTCCTGCTGGTGCATCAGTTCTTCGTGCTGGTGACGGATGTTGTCGGCCAGGGTCTTGCTGACCGGCTTGGTGCCGAGCTCGGCTTCGCCGGCGCGGCGCAGCAGGCTCAACAGGGTCTGGCGGCGGCCGTCGATGCCGAGCTGCGAGGCCTTGACGGTCTCGTCGAGCAGGATGATCCGCTCCTGGAAGGAGTCGCGCAGCTCCTGCTCGGTCGCGTAGGACTCGGCCATGGCGTGGTCGCGGCGCTTGCGCGCCTCTTCGGCCATGGCGGCGCTGCGGGCGGCGCGCGCGGCCTGTTCGGCGGCGACGCGTTCCTCGGCGGTCAGGGCGCGATCGACCTGGCGCGTGGTCAAGCCGCTGCGGGCGCTGATCTCGGTGCGCGCGCTGTCGATCGCGTGCGCGGGCAGGGCATCGCCGCAAACCTTCTGACCGCCTTCGTTCCAGCAGTACAGCTTTTTGTTGGTCTGCTTGGCTTTGTCCTTGGTCGGGGCGGCCGCCAGCGGCGTAGCGAGCGCCAGCAGCAGGGCGCTGACCAGCAGGGTATGGAGTCGGTTCATGTCGCCCTCGTGCCGTCGAACGGTCGGCCAATCGGCAAAGAACCAAGCAAGAGTCGGGCCATGTCGGTCTCCTCTTTCGTGCCTGCGATCACAATGCGGGCGTCGTCCAACGCCCGCATCCGTCTCCTGCGCCGCCGTCCGGCGATCAGGTCTCCGCGCTACGGCCGTAGGCGCTGCGATAGGCCAGCAGGCGTTCGCGCTGTGAGGCGAACTGTGCACTCTCGCCGGTGAAGGCGAGGAGGTCGTCGAGGGTGGCGATCGCGACCACCGGCAGAGCGTGTTCGATTGCGACAGTTTCTGCCGCCGAGCGTCGGGATTGTGCAGGGTCCACGGCTTCCTGGCGGTCGAGCGCGATGACGATGCCGGCGACGCTGCCGCCGGCCTCGGCGATCAGGCTCAGCGCTTCGCGGATGGCGGTGCCGGCGGTGATGACGTCGTCGACGATCAGCACGCGGCGGCCCGCCAGGGGGGCGCCGATCAGCATGCCGCCTTCGCCGTGGGCCTTGGCTTCCTTGCGGTTGAAGGCCAGCGGCAGGTCGCGGCCGCGGCGTGCGTACTCGCAGCCGAGCGCGGTCGCCAGCGGAATGCCCTTGTAGGCCGGGCCGAACAGCAGATCGAACTCCAGGCCTTGGGCCTGGATCGCATCGGCATAGCAGCTCGCCAGCCCGGCCAGCGCCGCGCCCGAATCGAAACGGCCGGCATTGAAGAAATACGGACTGGTCCGGCCCGACTTGAGGGTGAACTCGCCGAAGCGCAGGGCGTCGGCGTTCAGGGCGAGCTGGAGGAAGCGATGGCGATGGTCGGTCATGGCGAGGTCGGGTCGGGGGAAGAAGGAATCAGACGCAGCAGCATCAGGTGCTGCGGGCCGGCGTTGCCGCCGTGGAACAACTCGCCGGTGTCGACGAAGCCGGCCTTGAGATAAGCCGAGATCGCCGGCCGGTTGCGCACGTTGACGGTCAAGGCGAGCAGGCGGCGCTGCGGATGACGCAAGCACAGGTCGTCGCGGCAGGCGGCGATGGCGCGCGTGCCGTAACCGCGGCCTTGCCGGGCTCGGTCGATCATGTAGGCGCGCAGGCCCACGCCGGGTTCGCCGAGCGAGCGCCCGGCGATCGCCTGGACGCTGAAGTCGAGCCGGTAGAAGCCGACCACGCGGTCGTCGGCCAGTATCGCCATCGCCTCGCTGTTCGGGTCGCGCCAGGTGTCGGCCAGGTTGAAGGCGGTGTCGCCGACGAAGGGCAGTTGCTCGGGGGCGACCTGCAGCGCGCGCACCGACGGCGCCAGCGCCGCGTCCACCGGCAGCACGCGCACGGCGGCCGCGGAATCGCTGAAAACGGAGGTCGCCACGGTCATGGCCGACATGATACCCGTGCCCGGCCGTTGCTATGATCGTGCGCACTTCGGATGTGGAGCGCGCATGCGCATCATCAGCTTCAACGCCAACGGTCTGCGCTCGGCCACGACCAAAGGCTTCTTCGACTGGTTCAAGACCCAGAACGCGGACGTGCTCTGCGTCCAGGAGACTAAGGCCCAGGAGCACCAGTTGGCCGGGCCGGCCTTCCTGCCCGACGGCTACCGCGCCTATTTCCGCGACGCCACCACCAAGAAGGGCTACAGCGGCGTGGCGATCTACAGCCGGCGCGAGCCCGACGAGGTCCGCACCGCCCTGGGCTGGGCGCCGTTCGACGAAGAAGGCCGCTACATCGAGGCGCGCTTCGGCAACCTCAGCGTAGTCTCGTTCTACATCCCGTCCGGGTCGTCCGGCGAGCTGCGCCAGGGTTTCAAGTTCGAGGTCATGGAATGGCTGAAGCCCATCCTCGACCAATGGCTGGCGAGCGGCCGCGACTACGTCCTGTGCGGCGACTGGAACATCGTCCGCACCCGCCTCGACATCAAGAACTGGAGCTCGAACCAGAAGAACTCCGGCTGCCTGCCGCCGGAGCGCGACTGGCTCAACGGCGTGTGCATGGACGAAAGCGGCTGGGTCGACGCCTATCGCAGCTTGAACGCCGAGGGCCAGGACTACACCTGGTGGAGCAACCGCGGCGCCGCGCGCGCCAACGACGTCGGTTGGCGCATCGATTACCAGTTCGCCACCCCGAGTCTGCGCGACCGCCTGCGCGGCTGCTCGATCCTGAGAGAACCGCGCTTCTCCGACCACGCGCCTTTCAGCGTCGACTATGACCTCTGAGGCCGGCGCCGCGGCCGCGCGCGCGGCGCCGCCCGCGCGCAAGGGCTGGCGGCTGGTGCTCGCCAACCTGCGCGAGCCCAAGGTCCTGGTCATGCTGTTGCTCGGGTTCAGCTCGGGCATTCCGATCTACCTGGTCGGCAATACCCTCGGCTTCTGGATGCGCGAGAACGCCATCGAGTTGTCGACCATCGGCTTCCTGTCCTGGGTCGGCCTGGCCTATTCGCTGAAATTCCTGTGGGCGCCGCTGGTCGACAAGCTCGACGCGCCGGTGCTGGGGCGCTGGCTCGGCCGGCGCCGCGGCTGGATGCTGCTGTCGCAACTGGTCGTCGGCGCGGCCCTGGTCGGCATGGCCCTGGTCGAACCGCGCCAGGGCCAGTTGCTGCTCGGCGGGGTCGCCTTGAACCACTTGCTGGTGTTCGGCGCGCTGGCGCTGGTGGTGGCTTTCGCCTCGGCGACCCAGGACATCGTCATCGACGCTTGGCGCATCGAAAGCGCGTCCAGCCCCGAGCAGCAGGGGCTGCTGACCTCGACCTCGACCCTGGGCTACCGCGGCGCCCTGTTGGTCACCGACTCGTTGATCCTGATCCTCGCCGCGCAGGCCGGCTGGTCGCTGTCCTACGGTGCGATGGCGGCGTTGATGGGCGTCGGCGTGCTGGCGACGCTGTCGGCGCGCGAGCCGGCCGCTTCGGTGCTCGCCGCGGCGAGCCCGCACCCGGCGCTGTTCTCCGCCCGCGGCCTGTTCGACGCCCTGGTCGGCCCGTTCGTGGCCTTCTTCCGCCAGCACGGCCAATGGGCGCTGTTGATGCTGCTGACCATCAGCCTGTACCGGCTGCCGGATTTCCTGTTCGGGCCGATGGCCAATCCGTTCTACGCCGACCTCGGCATGGCCAAGGAAACCGTGGGCGCGGTGCGCGGCTCGTTCGGTCTGGTCGCGACCATCGCCGGGGTCGCCGCGGCCGGCCTGACCGCGGTGCGCTTCGGCTTCATCCAGACCCTGCTCGCCGGCGCGGTGCTCGGCCCGGGCTCGAACCTGGCCTTCGCCTACCTGGCCTTGCACGGTAACGACCCGGGCGTGTTCACCGCGGCGATGGTGATCGACAACTTCTGCAACGGCTATGCCGGCGTGGCCCTGGTCGGCTACATGTCCAGCCTGACCAACGTCGGCTACACCGCCACCCAGTACGCGCTGCTGAGCTCGTTCTACGCTTTGCTCGGCAAGGTGCTGAAGGGCTTGTCCGGCGTGGCGGTGGAGCACCTGGCGATCGATCGCAGCCTGCTCGAGGCCTACTCGCTGTTCTTCGTCGGCACCGCGCTGGTCGGCATCCCGGCCTTGCTGTTGTGCATCGTGCTGGTGGTGCGCAAACCGCCGGCAGCGGTACAAACAGCGGCCTGATCGCGGGCGCCTCGTGTCCGCCGGCAGGCGCCGGCCGTCGGTGCAGTCGAGTTCCTGAACGCGAATCCAGCAACTTCGTGTTGCTATCGATACGGCAACGATGGCACTTTGCTCGCCTGTGGCCGACATCATCCTGCACAACCTGGACGCCATCCTGGCCGACCGCATTCGCCGGGTCGCGGAGACGCGCGGCTGGAGTCTGCAGCGCACGGCCTTGCACCTGATCGAGAGCGGGCTGTTCGCGGTCGAGGCCGAGATGGTCGGGCGTTTCAGCGACACCGACGCGTCGGCGTTGCAGGAAGCGATCGCCGCCCTGGAGCACATCCCCAGCGACCCGGGGTTCTCCCTGATCGGCCGCGCCGAACCGGCCGCGCCCAAGCCGGCCGGGCCCGACTTCAGCAGCCTGGAACTGCTCGAAGAGTTCCGCATCAACACCGACCCGGCCTGAGGCCGGGTAGCGCCGACAGAGACGCCGGCTAGGCGGCCGGATGCACCGTGCCGAGCACGCGCGGGCCGCGCGCGCCGGTGACGCTGGGCAGGTTGCCCGGCAGTCCGCTCAACGTCTGCCGTGCCAGCCAGGCGAAGCCCATCGCCTCGACGAAATCCGGGTCCAGGCCGTAAGGCACGGTCGACTCGACCGCGACCCCGGGCAGATGCGCGGCGATCCGTTCGAGCAGGGCGCGATTGCGCACGCCGCCGCCGCAGGCCAGCACTCGCTTCGTCGCCGGCTGGTGCGCGCGCAAGGCATCGGCAGTGGTGATCGCGCTGAGTTCGAGCAGGGTCGCCTGCACGTCCTGTGGCGCCTGCGCGCCGCTCAGGCGGGCCTCGACCCATGCCAGGTGGAATTGCTCGCGTCCGGTGCTCTTCGGCGGCGGCAGGGCGAACCAGGGCTCGTCGAGCAGGCGCGCAAGCAGGTCCGCATCGACCGTGCCGCGCGCGGCGAAGGCGCCGTCGGCGTCGAACGCCGTGCCCAGGTGGCGTAGCGCCCAGGCGTCCATCAGGCAATTGGCCGGCCCGGTGTCGAAACCGCGCACGTCGCCGCGCGCCGGCAACAGGGTGAAGTTGGCGATTCCGCCGAGATTGAGCGCGGCCCGGTCCTCGGTGTCGGAATGCAGCAAGGCGGCGTGGAAGGCGGGCATCAGCGGCGCGCCGTGGCCGCCGGCGGCGACGTCGCGGCGGCGGAAATCGGCCACGGTGGCGATGCCGCTGCGTTCGGCGATGACTGCGCCGTCGCCGATCTGCCAGGTGAAAGGATGACGGCCGTCGTAGCCGGCGCCGGCCGGGCGATGGCGCACGGTCTGGCCGTGCGAGCCGATCGCGGCGACCTGCGATGCGGCCACGCCGGCTTCTCCGATCAGGCTCAGGGCCGCCTCGGCGAAGGCCTCGGCGACTTGCGCGTCGAGGGTGCCGAGCTCCTCCAGCGAACGCGCGTCGCCGCCCTGGCCGAGCGCGACCAGGCGCTCGCGCAGCGCGTCCTGCCAAGGATAGGTGCGGCCGAGCACCAGTTCGCAGCGGGTCGGCGCGGCGCCGTCTCCGAAGCGCACCAGGGCGGCGTCGATGCCGTCCGCGCTGGTCCCGGAGATCAGTCCAAGATAAAGGCCTGAAAGCGGCGTAGCGGCGTCAGTGGCAAACGGGACCGAAGAATTCTCAATCACGACGAAGCTCCGAAAGGCCTGAAAGCGGCGTAGCGATGTCGGCACCAGCCGGGACCGAAGAATTCTCAATCACGATGAAGCTCCGAGGCCTGAAAGCGGCGTAGCGGTGTCAGTGGCAAACGGGACCGAGGAATTCTCAATCACGCCGAGTTCCCTGTGCGGCATAGCGACCCACGGTAACGCGTCCCGCCCTGGCATGGCATCCATGACGCCATCCCAAAAAGCAGAAAGGCCTCCGAAGAGGCCTTTCGCTTGCCGCGGCCGGTCAGGCCTTGGTGGTCTTCTTCTTCGCCGCCGTCTTGGCCGGTGCTGCGGCCGGCGCCGGGCCGGCATCGGCGTAGATGATGTTCTCGACCTGGCGGATCCGCGCCAGAGCCACGCCGGTCTGGGTGCGGAACTGGGCCAGCGCCATGCCGCTCAGCGGCTCCGGCGGCGGCATCGTCACCGACAGCGGGTTGCGGTGCACGCCGTTGATGCGGAATTCGTAATGCAGGTGCGGGCCGGTCGCCAGGCCGGAGCTGCCGACATAGCCGATCACCGTGCCCTGGCCGACGTGCTGGCCCGGTCGGATGCGGCCGAAATTCGACATGTGCCCGTACAGCGTGGTGTAGCCGCGGCCGTGGTCGAGGATCACCGCGCGGCCGTAACCGCCCTTCCAGCCGACGAACTGCACGCGCGCATCGCCCGCGGCCATGATCGGCGTGCCGGTGCCCGCGCCGTAGTCGACGCCGGTGTGCATGCGGATGCGGCCCAGCACCGGATGACGGCGCGAGCCGAAGCCCGAGGTCAGGCGCGCATACGGAATCGGCATGCGGATGAAGCTCTTCTTGAGCGGGCGGCCGTCGCCGGTGAAGTACTCGGCCTTGCCGCCGCGCTCGAAGCGGAAGCCCGTATGCAGGCGGCCTTCGCTGGTGAAGGTCGCCGCCAGCACCGGACCGGTGCTGAGCAGTTCGCCTTCGCGCCAAGTCTGCTCGACCACGACGCTGAAACGATCTTCGGCGCCGACGTCTTCGTTGAAGTCGATGTCGTACTTGAAGATGTCGTCGGTCAGCGTGTTGATGTTGGCCGGCGTCAGCCCGACCTTGCGCGCCGAGCGGAACAGCGACTTGCCGACCTTGCCGCTCAGGACCACGGTGCGGCTCTCGGTCGGGCGGGTGATGATCTTCTGGGTGATCTTGTCGCCGGCGAGGCTCAGCTCGATGCGGTGGCTGTCGTCGCGGTCGTAGCGGAAGGTGCGCAGGCTGCCGTTGACGGGCATGTCGAAACCGAGCTCGGTGCCGGGTTTCATGCGCTTCAAGGCTTCCTTGGCGCCGGGCTGCTCGAGGATCTTGTGCATCGTCGAAGCCGGGATGTCCAGGTCCTTGAACACAGAGCCCAGGGTTTCGCCGCGATTGATCCGCACCAACTGCCAGCTGTCGCCGTGTTCGCCGCGCACGCGGGCGATCGGCAGCGGCGGCAGGGCCAGGGCCAGGGATTGGCGCGGCTCGTGCACGCGCACCGAAGCGGTCGACTGGCTGAAGCCTGGCACGATGGCCGCGACCATCATGCCCAGGGTCGCGAACAGGCCGGCCTGCACCCACTGTCGGCCCGACCAGCGACCGTTGAATCCATCGGAAAGATGACGCGCCAGCACAGGGCGGCGCAATGCGGCTTCACGCAGGGCTTTCAGTCGTTCGCGGCGTTGCGCGCCCACACTGGAAGCCTGCTCGGGTACTGTCATTGGATGAATCCCTCGCGTGAGGTGTGAAGGCCGCGTAGCGGCGTTACCATAGTCACACGAGTAGTACGCGTCAAACCCTTGAGCTGAATGGGGTTTTTATCTCCTGCCGGCTTGAATTCGTTTAACTCCCAATTAACCTGAATCCGTGACCGCGTTCGCACTCTGGGGCGTGGCCGCCGAGCGAGTCCCCACGTGTCCTCATCCGTACAAGAAGCCCTCGACCTGATCGCCCGCGGCGCCGATGAAATCCTCAAGCGCGAGGAGCTCGAAGCCCGTCTGACCGCATCCATGAAGGCCGGGGGCCGCCCGCTGCGCATCAAGGCCGGGTTCGACCCGACCGCGCCCGACCTGCATATCGGTCACACCGTCCTGCTCAACAAGATGCGGCAGTTCCAGGACCTGGGCCATCAGGTGATCTTCCTGATCGGCGACTTCACCGGAATGATCGGCGACCCGACCGGCAAGAACGTCACCCGCAAGCCGCTGACCCGCGAAGACGTGCTCGCCAATGCGCAGACCTACGCCGACCAGGTGTTCAAGGTGCTGGACAAGGAGCGCACCGAGGTCCGCTTCAATTCCGAGTGGTTCGGCCAGATGAGTTCGGCCGACATGATCAAGCTCGCCGCCCAGCACACGGTCGCGCGCATGCTCGAGCGCGACGACTTCGCCAAGCGCTACGCCGCCCAGCAGCCGATCGCGATCCACGAATTCCTGTATCCGCTGGTGCAGGGCTACGACTCGGTGGCATTGCAGTGCGACGTCGAACTCGGCGGCACCGACCAGAAATTCAATCTGTTGATGGGGCGCGGCCTGCAGGAGCACCACGGCCAGCCGGCCCAGATCGTCCTGACCATGCCGCTGCTGGAGGGCCTGGACGGCGTCAACAAGATGTCCAAGTCGCTCGGCAACTACATCGGCATCAACGAGCCGGCCATCGACATCGTCACCAAGACGATGAAGATCGACGACGTGTTGATGTGGCGCTGGATCGACCTGCTCAGCTTCGAGATCGGTATCGCCGAGGCAGCGCGCCTGAAAGAAGAGATCGCCGCCGGCCAGCTCAACCCGCGCGACCTCAAGATGCGCCTGGCGCGCGAACTGGCCGCCCGCTTCCACGGGGCGCAGGCCGCCGAGCAGGCCATGGCGGGCTGGAATGCGGCGGTGCGCGGCGAGGGCGATATCGCCTCCTTGCCGCTGACCGACGTCGGCGTGCCGGCCGAGGGCCTGCGTATCGCAGCGCTATTGGTGGCCGCCGGGCTGATGCCGAGCAATGCCGAAGGCAACCGCAAGCTCAAAGAGCGGGCGGTGAAGGTGGACGGCAACGTCATAGAAGACCCGCAGCAGGTGTTCACCCCGGGGTTCGAGGGCGTGCTGGCCGTGGGCAAGCGCAATTTCGCCCGTGTTCGCCTGGTCGCCGCCTAAGCGCAGCCCTTGCCGGCGGCGATGCCTGTTAAAAGCCGACGCGGAGTTCGGTGATAGTGCGGATAGCCCGGCAAATGGCACGAATGCCCCCAGCTGCGGCATGCCACTCCCTCTCCCGCTGGCGGGAGAGGGCTGGGGTGAGGGCCGACCCAGGTCGCAAACCATCCGTTAAGCCCGTCCCATAAGGCTTTCCCCGGCGACCGCGAAATTCCCTGTTCATTTTTTTTGAAATCGCTTCCCAAGCCCTGTTCATGTATGCATAATGCGCGGCCCCGCTGAGCAGATGCATCGCACGGCGGGGACGCGCAGAAAGGGCGGTTTCGACAGGTGTTGACGGTCTGAAACATTGCTGTAAGATGCGCGGCCCGCTGACCGGTTTGTGAGGTTGGCGGGGCGCAGAAAACGGCGATTTCGATAAGTGTTGACGAGTCGAAAACATGCTGTAAGATGCGCGGCCCGGTGAGACGGAAGCTTCGGAAAAACGAAGCGGACGACGAGTCGGGAAGCAGCAAAAAGTTTCGCGGACAGGTGTTGACGTTCACGAAAACTACTGTATAGTGTGCGGCTCGCTCGGCCACTTCGGTGGCGAGCACGAAACAAGGCGCTGAGGCCGGTTTCGACGATCTTTGACAGTGTGCGCAGGTGACTTGTGCGGGCGTCTGGCGGGTGGATGATTGTCCATCTTGCAGACGTTCGTAACAGAGTCCAAATGATTGAAGAAAGCATGCAAATGCGAGTAATTGAGTAATGAGGGCCTGGGGCGAAGTCTGCACTCAAAGCATTGATGAAGGCCGCAAGGCTGGAGTCGAAACATTTAAGTGAAGAGTTTGATCCTGGCTCAGAGTGAACGCTGGCGGCAGGCCTAACACATGCAAGTCGAACGGCAGCACAGAGGAGCTTGCTCCTTGGGTGGCGAGTGGCGGACGGGTGAGGAATACGTCGGAATCTGCCTATTTGTGGGGGATAACGTAGGGAAACTTACGCTAATACCGCATACGACCTACGGGTGAAAGCGGAGGACCTTCGGGCTTCGCGCAGATAGATGAGCCGACGTCGGATTAGCTAGTTGGCGGGGTAAAGGCCCACCAAGGCGACGATCCGTAGCTGGTCTGAGAGGATGATCAGCCACACTGGAACTGAGACACGGTCCAGACTCCTACGGGAGGCAGCAGTGGGGAATATTGGACAATGGGCGCAAGCCTGATCCAGCCATGCCGCGTGTGTGAAGAAGGCCTTCGGGTTGTAAAGCACTTTTGTCCGGAAAGAAAAGCTTCGGGTTAATACCCCGAGGTCATGACGGTACCGGAAGAATAAGCACCGGCTAACTTCGTGCCAGCAGCCGCGGTAATACGAAGGGTGCAAGCGTTACTCGGAATTACTGGGCGTAAAGCGTGCGTAGGTGGTTTGTTAAGTCTGATGTGAAAGCCCTGGGCTCAACCTGGGAATGGCATTGGAAACTGGCTTACTAGAGTGCGGTAGAGGGTAGTGGAATTCCCGGTGTAGCAGTGAAATGCGTAGATATCGGGAGGAACATCTGTGGCGAAGGCGACTACCTGGACCAGCACTGACACTGAGGCACGAAAGCGTGGGGAGCAAACAGGATTAGATACCCTGGTAGTCCACGCCCTAAACGATGCGAACTGGATGTTGGGAGCAACTTGGCTCTCAGTATCGAAGCTAACGCGTTAAGTTCGCCGCCTGGGAAGTACGGTCGCAAGACTGAAACTCAAAGGAATTGACGGGGGCCCGCACAAGCGGTGGAGTATGTGGTTTAATTCGATGCAACGCGAAGAACCTTACCTGGTCTTGACATCCACGGAACTTTCCAGAGATGGATTGGTGCCTTCGGGAACCGTGAGACAGGTGCTGCATGGCTGTCGTCAGCTCGTGTCGTGAGATGTTGGGTTAAGTCCCGCAACGAGCGCAACCCTTGTCCTTAGTTGCCAGCACGTAATGGTGGGAACTCTAAGGAGACCGCCGGTGACAAACCGGAGGAAGGTGGGGATGACGTCAAGTCATCATGGCCCTTACGACCAGGGCTACACACGTACTACAATGGTAGGGACAGAGGGCTGCAAACCCGCGAGGGCAAGCCAATCCCAGAAACCCTATCTCAGTCCGGATCGGAGTCTGCAACTCGACTCCGTGAAGTCGGAATCGCTAGTAATCGCAGATCAGCATTGCTGCGGTGAATACGTTCCCGGGCCTTGTACACACCGCCCGTCACACCATGGGAGTTTGTTGCACCAGAAGCAGGTAGCTTAACCTTCGGGAGGGCGCTTGCCACGGTGTGGCCGATGACTGGGGTGAAGTCGTAACAAGGTAGCCGTATCGGAAGGTGCGGCTGGATCACCTCCTTTAGAGACAAAAAGACAGTTAATTGCCTGTCCAGACGTCCGCACAAGTGACCTGCATTTCAGAGTTCCCGATCGCCTTGGGGTGATCGAGGAGTCGTCCCGTTTCGATGGGGCTTTAGCTCAGCTGGGAGAGCACCTGCTTTGCAAGCAGGGGGTCGTCGGTTCGATCCCGACAAGCTCCACCACCTAGCCAGTAAGTAGTCCTTAGGGACGAATTGGGTCTGTAGCTCAGGTGGTTAGAGCGCACCCCTGATAAGGGTGAGGCCGGTGGTTCGAGTCCTCCCAGACCCACCACCCTGGCGAAAGCTGGAGCGAGACAAAACTCTGAACTGCGCACACATAAAGATTTGAAACTTCGAAGGCGCTGAAGCCTTTGAAGTGTTCTTTGAAAAACTGGAATGTAGCGAGCGTTTTGAGACGGAATGTCCAAACGTGTCGTGAGGCTAAGGCGGGGCCCAAGAGGCCCTAACATTTGAAGTTGTTGATTTGTTCGTAAATCGATAATCCTGAGGCAACTTGGGGTTATATGGTCAAGCGAATAAGCGCACACGGTGGATGCCTTGGCGGTCAGAGGCGATGAAGGACGTGACAGCCTGCGAAAAGCGCGGGGGAGCTGGCAATAAGCATTGATCCCGCGATGTCCGAATGGGGAAACCCACCTAGCAATAGGTATCCTGCAGTGAATACATAGCTGCTGGAAGCGAACCCGGAGAACTGAAATATCTAAGTACCCGGAGGAAAAGAAATCAACCGAGATTCCCTAAGTAGTGACGAGCGAACGGGGACTAGCCCTTAAGTTGCATCAGCTTCAGCAAAACGAGTTGGAAAGCTCGGCCATAGAAGGTGACAGCCCTGTATGCGAAGGGGCTGATGCGATGAAATCGAGTAGGGCGGGGCACGAGAAACCCTGTCTGAACATGGGGGGACCATCCTCCAAGGCTAAATACTCCTGACCGACCGATAGTGAACCAGTACCGTGAGGGAAAGGCGAAAAGAACCCTGGTGAAGGGAGTGAAATAGACCCTGAAACCGTGTGCGTACAAGCAGTAGGAGCTCCGCAAGGAGTGACTGCGTACCTTTTGTATAATGGGTCAGTCGACTTACTGTTCGTGGCAAGCTTAACCGTATAGGGGAGGCGAAGGGAAACCGAGTCTGATAAGGGCGCATAGTCGCGGGCAGTAGACCCGAAACCGGGTGATCTAGTCATGCCCAGGGTGAAGGTTGAGTAACATCAACTGGAGGCCCGAACCCACTCCCGTTGCAAAGGTAGGGGATGAGGTGTGATTAGGAGTGAAAAGCTAATCGAACCCGGAGATAGCTGGTTCTCCTCGAAAGCTATTTAGGTAGCGCCTCGGACGAATACTACTGGGGGTAGAGCACTGTTATGGCTAGGGGGTCATTGCGACTTACCAAACCATGGCAAACTCCGAATACCAGTACGTACTATCCGGGAGACACACGGCGGGTGCTAACGTCCGTCGTGAAAAGGGAAACAACCCAGACCCACAGCTAAGGTCCCAAATTTATCGCTAAGTGGTGAACGATGTGGAAAGGCACAGACAGCCAGGAGGTTGGCTTAGAAGCAGCCACCCTTTAAAGAAAGCGTAATAGCTCACTGGTCGAGTCGGTCTGCGCGGAAGATTTAACGGGGCTAAGCGATAAACCGAAGCTTGGGGTGCATCACTTTGTGATGCGCGGTAGAGGAGCGTTCCGTAAGCCGTTGAAGGTGGATTGAGAAGTCCGCTGGAGGTATCGGAAGTGCGAATGCTGACATGAGTAACGATAATGCGGGTGAAAAGCCCGCACGCCGAAAGCCCAAGGTTTCCTTGCGCAACGTTAATCGACGCAGGGTGAGTCGGCCCCTAAGGCGAGGCAGAAATGCGTAGTCGATGGGAAGCAGGTTAATATTCCTGCACCTCGCGTAAGTGCGATGGAGGGACGGAGAAGGTTAAGCAGGCCAGGCGTTGGTTGTCCTGGTGAGAGAGTTGAGGCGGTCCCCTTAGGCAAATCCGGGGGGGCAACGTTGAGACTAAGGACCGGTCCTTTTGGACTAGGCTGCTGATATCACGCTTCCAGGAAAAGCTCCTAAGCTTCAGCTTACGCAGACCGTACCGTAAACCGACACAGGTGGGCAGGATGAGAATTCTAAGGCGCTTGAGAGAACTCGGGTGAAGGAACTAGGCAAAATAGCACCGTAACTTCGGGAGAAGGTGCGCCCTTTCTGGTGAATAGCTGGGAGGGGCCGCAGTGACCAGGCCGCTGCGACTGTTTATCAAAAACACAGCACTCTGCAAACACGAAAGTGGACGTATAGGGTGTGACGCCTGCCCGGTGCTGGAAGGTTAATTGATGGGGTCAGCCGCAAGGCGAAGCTCTTGATCGAAGCCCCAGTAAACGGCGGCCGTAACTATAACGGTCCTAAGGTAGCGAAATTCCTTGTCGGGTAAGTTCCGACCTGCACGAATGGCGTAACGACAGCGGCGCTGTCTCCACCCGAGACTCAGTGAAATTGAAATCGCTGTGAAGATGCAGCGTTCCCGCGGCAAGACGGAAAGACCCCGTGAACCTTTACTATAGCTTTACACTGAACGTTGAGTTCGTCTGTGTAGGATAGGTGGGAGGCTATGAAACCATGGCGCTAGCTGTGGTGGAGCCATCCTTGAAATACCACCCTGTCGTGCTTGACGTTCTAACCTAGGCCCGTAATCCGGGTCGGGGACCGTGTATGGTGGGTAGTTTGACTGGGGCGGTCTCCTCCCAAAGTGTAACGGAGGAGCACGAAGGTACGCTCAGCGCGGTCGGACATCGCGCACTGTGTGCAAAGGCATAAGCGTGCTTGACTGCAAGATCGACGGATCAAGCAGGTACGAAAGTAGGTCTTAGTGATCCGGTGGTTCTGTATGGAAGGGCCATCGCTCAACGGATAAAAGGTACTCCGGGGATAACAGGCTGATACCGCCCAAGAGTTCATATCGACGGCGGTGTTTGGCACCTCGATGTCGGCTCATCACATCCTGGGGCTGTAGTCGGTCCCAAGGGTATGGCTGTTCGCCATTTAAAGTGGTACGCGAGCTGGGTTCAGAACGTCGTGAGACAGTTCGGTCCCTATCTGTCGTGGGCGTTGGAGATTTGAGAGGGGCTGCTCCTAGTACGAGAGGACCGGAGTGGACGAACCTCTGGTGTTCCGGTTGTCACGCCAGTGGCACTGCCGGGTAGCTATGTTCGGAAGCGATAACCGCTGAAAGCATCTAAGCGGGAAGCGCGCCTCAAGATGAGATCTCCCGGGACTTTAAGTCCCCTAAAGGAACCATCAAGACTAGGTGGTTGATAGGCAGGGTGTGTAAGTGCGGCAACGCATTGAGCTAACCTGTACTAATGATCCGTGTGGCTTGACCATATAACCTCAAGTTGCCTTGGCTTCATTGACACGTTTAAGACGTTTCGCCCAAAATACTGTTCGCTACATTCCAACTTATTCGCAGAAGACGGAGATCATCCCGTCTGAAGCATCCCAACGAGAGCGTGCGCGCTTCTTCAATACACCGAAGACGGCGACCCTCCACCCTCTCCCTGGTGATAATAGCTGTGTGGCACCACCCGATCCCATCCCGAACTCGGAAGTGAAACGCACATGCGCCGATGGTAGTGTGGCCTAAGCCATGCAAGAGTAGGTCATCGCCAGGGGCTTTACCCTAAAACGCCGCAACCCACAGGTTGCGGCGTTTTTCTTTGGCCGCGTGTTAAGCGAATCCCGGCGGCCGACCGTTTTGCGGCGATGCCACTTAATACGATTAAGCGTCCGACATTAACTTCCGGCCCGCCGCCGATAATCGTGCGCCCTCCGGGGTGCGCCGAAACCACAATGCCGACTGCATCCATCGAAGCGGCGAGCCCTCGCCAGGGTAGGAGCGGCGCGAGCCGCGACCACGCTGTCGCGGTCTTGCCGCGCATCGATCAGCAAGATCAGATCCAGATCAAACGCCTAAAGCTTCCGCCACTAAAGCGGCGGGTTACTTTCTTTTGTCATAAGCAACAAAAGAAAGGTAACCAAAGAAAAATGCTTCTCTTTGAATCACCAGCCCGCACGAGCGGTGCTTCCGCAGGGCTTTTTCATACGGGACATCCCTGTCCCGATGAAAAACGGCGCGCATCCCTGCGCGCCGCCCTCCGGGTCTCCAGGTGTTCTCGCGAGGTCGCTACTGCGCCAAGCTCATTACGGCAACGGCAACGGCAACGGCAACGGCAACGGC